>NZ_JBFAXL010000045.1:0-75837 GCF_040680795.1 Streptomyces sp. NPDC051976 | reverse complement strand
GGGCCGGGTGGGGGTGTTGCCGGGGGGGCGGGTGGGGGGGGGCCGGGGGGGGGGGGGGGGGGGGCGGGGGCGGGGGCGCGAATGCCGGTCCGGATTCCGCGCCCCTTCGCTGTGTCCTGCGGCCTACTTACTGGCCCTGCTCGTCGCGGCGGCGCTGCCACCGCTCCTCGATGCGGTCCATGACCTTGCCCCTGCGGTGCGGCTGGTGACGCCGGCCCAGGCGCCGTCCGGGGGCCGCGGCGCCCGCGGCCGGAGGCTGCTCTCCCGGCTTGCCCGTCCTGCGCCAACCGGTGACCGCCAGCACGGCGCTCCCGAGCATCACAAGGAAGCCCAACACACTGATCCAGGGCTGCTGGGTGATCATGCCACCCATGAGCAGCGCTACACCGGCCAAGAACCCCACCACGGCCTGGTAGATGCGCCGCCGGGTGTACGTGCGCAGCCCGCTTCCCTCAAGCGCCGACGCGAACTTGGGATCTTCGGCGTACAGCGCTCGCTCCATCTGCTCGAGCATGCGCTGCTCGTGCTCCGAGAGCGGCACGGAGTCCTCCTACTCGTCGGTCGCAGGGGGGCGACCGGTCCGACCCTTTCAGGATAGGCAGGGATTCGCCCCCATGAAACCCGCCCCACTACGCCAATCCGACGGGGCCTTCATTCCCCGTCCGCCGTTACGTCATGCCAGCATACGGTCAGCAATGACGCAGCGGGGGGCGTGTGACGGACTCCTCGGGACGGTGCCCCCGGAGCGGCCCTCAGCCGCGCTCGCCCAGCACATGGAGCTGGGTGGCGACCGAGTGGAAACCGGGCTCCTCCGCGGCGGCCAGCTCCAGCCGGAGCAGCGCCTCCTGGGCGCCCGGCTCGGTGTCGACCAGGACCCCCGGCACCAGGTCGGCGAAGACCCGCACGCCGTGCACCGAGGCCGCGCGCAGGCCGGCGTCGGTGACCAGCCTGGTCAGGGCGTCGGCGGTGAACCGGCGGGGCAGCGAGTCGCCACTCCCCCATCGGCCGTCCGGGTCACCGAGGGCGTGCTGCGCCTCGGCGAAGTGCCCGGCCAGCGCGCGGGCCAGCACGGCGCCGCCGCGTCCGGCGGCGAGCAGGCTGAGCGAGCCTGCGGGCCGCAGCGCCCCCACCACGTGGCGCACCCCTTCCGCCGGGTCGTCCACGTACTCCAGGACGCCGTGGCAGAGCACCATGTCGTACCCGCCGGGGGTCACCACGTCGAGCAGTCCGTGGGTGTCGCCCTGGACGCCGCGGACCCGGTCGGTGACCCCGGCCTCGGCCGCCCGGCGCTCCAGCGCGAACAGCGCGTCGGGGCTGGGGTCGACGACGGTGACGCGGTGCCCGAGCTGGGCGACGGGCACCGCGAAGTGCCCGGTGCCGCCGCCTGTGTCCAGGACGTCCAGGGCCGGGGTGTCCGCGGCTTTCGCCCGCCGTTCGAGCGCGTCCCGCAGGACCTCCCA
Source organism: Streptomyces sp. NPDC051976 (assembly GCF_040680795.1). Taxonomy (NCBI): domain Bacteria; kingdom Bacillati; phylum Actinomycetota; class Actinomycetes; order Kitasatosporales; family Streptomycetaceae; genus Streptomyces; species Streptomyces sp. NPDC051976. The sequence continues at coordinate 74,377 of NZ_JBFAXL010000045.1, read as the reverse complement.
CACCACGGCGGTACGCAGGCTGGCACGGGGGCGCATCGGATCCACCCCTCCTTGACGGGACATGGCGGGCGGCTCCTCGCAACGGCTGGTCACAACAGGCGCCTTCCACTCTAGGGCCTGTCGTCCGGATCTCCGTGGCGTCCCGTGGGAGGCGCGTGCGGATGATCGTCTGCGGGCACCCGAGCGCGGTCAGGTGACCGGCTTCTCCTGGGCGGCCGGGGGCGTCGGGGCGGGTATGAGCGGCGGGCTGCCGGTGAGGGCGGGCTGGAGCAGCAGCATCCGCTCCACCAGTCGCAGGAACATGCCCGCGGCGCGCAGCAGATCGTCCGCGTCACGCGCGCTCGCGGCTCCGGCTATGCCCGCCTCGGCGCGGGCCCTGCGGGTGGCGCCCGCCTCGAACAGGGCGCTCCACTCGGCCAGTTCGGGAGCGATCTCGGGCAGCACCTCCCAGGCGGTGCGGATCCGGCGGCGGCGCCGCGGGTGGGGCTCGGGCCGGGCCCTGACCGCGAGCACCGCGGCGGCCGTGCGCAGGGCGGCGAGGTGGGCGGTGGCGTAGCGCTCGTTCGGAGCATCCAGGACGGCGGCCTCCTCGAGGCCGATGTGCGCCTGGGTGAGCAGGTCAAGGGCGGCGGGCGACGCGGTGACGCGGCGCAGTACGGGGTGGATGTCACTTGCGGGAGTTGCCATGTCGTGCCTCCTCAATCTCCTGCGACCCATAGTGGGGCCGACCACTGACAATCGCCCTGACCTGCGGAAACGCCCCGTTCTGGGCGAAGTGTGGCCGATGTCTCGTCAGATCCGGCCGGGGGCGCGGGGCTTCGGCTGGTAGTTTTGTTGAACTGACTAGTCAGTACAAAAGAGGGGACGGCGCCGTGATCACGGCACAGGGGTTGGGGCTCGAAGGGCCGCGCGGCTGGGTGTTCCGCGGTATCTCGTTCACCGCGCGGGCCGGTGAACTCATCGCGCTGGAGGGCCCGTCGGGCAGCGGGCGGACCAGTCTGATGCTGGCGCTGACCGGGCGGATGAAGGCCACCGAGGGCGGCGCCGAGGTCGGCGGCCACCCGCTGCCGCGCCGGATGGCGGCCGTCCGCCGGATCAGCGCGCTCGGACCGGTCGCGACCGTCGCCGAGCTGGAGCCCTCCCTCACCGTCGGCGAGCACCTGCGTGAACGCGGTCTGCTGCTGCGGGGGTTCGGCCGCCGGGCAGCCGCCCGCGACCGGGCGGCGCGGGCGCTGGCCACCGCGGGTCTCGACCCCGACGCGCTGCCCGCGGGCCCGCGCACCGCCGTACGCGACCTGGAACGGCCCGCCGCGCTGCGGCTGGGCGTCGCCCTCGCCCTGATGTCCGAGCCCGCCGTGCTCGGCGTGGACGACGCCGACCTGGGGCTCGGCCCGGCCGACCGCGCGGACGTCTGGGCCATGCTGCGCGACGTCGCCGCCTCCGGCCCCACCGTCCTCGCCGTCTGCGCCGAGGCCCCGGCGAAGGCCGACCTCACCGTCCGCATGACGGCGCCCGAGGCGGAGAAGCCCGAGGTGCAGGAGCCCGCACCGGTGGAACCCGCGCCGGGCCAGGCGCCCGAACCGGCCGAGGGCCCCGCACCGGCCACCGCACAGGAAGGAGCGGCTGATGCGCACGCCGAAGCTCGCCGCGTTTGAGCTGCGGAAGTTCGCCCGGGGGCGGCTGCCGCGGGCCGCGATGGCGGCGCTGGTGCTGCTGCCCCTGCTCTACGGGGCGCTCTATCTGTGGTCGTTCTGGGATCCCTACTCCCGGCTGGACAAGATCCCGGTCGCGCTGGTGGTCGAGGACCGCGGGGCGACCGCGGACGGCGCGCGGATCACCGCGGGGGCGGACCTGGCCGCCAAGCTGCGCGACACCGCCACCTTCGACTGGCAGCGCACCGACGCGGCGAGCGCCAGGCGCGGCCTGGAGAACGGCCGCTACTACCTGACCCTCACCGTGCCCGCCGACTTCAGCGCCCGGCTGGCGTCGAGCTCCGGCCCCCAGCCGGTAACGAGCGCCCTCCAGGTGCGCACCAATGACGCGAACAACTACATCGTCGGCCAGATCTCCCGCTCGGTCTTCTCCGAGGTGCGGGCCGCGGCCTCGGCGAGCGCCTCGCGCGGCTACTACGACCATGTCTTCGTCTCCTTCGCCGACCTGCACGACAAGACGCTCCAGGCGGCGAACGGCGCGGACCGGGTGACCAGCGGCGCGGGCAGCGCGGAACAGGGCGCCAAGGACCTGGGATCGGGGATCGCGAGGGCGGAGAGCGGCGCCAGGCAGCTGTCCACCGGGCTCACCCAGGCGCACACCGGCAGCGGCACCCTCGCCACCGGGCTGGACTCCCTCGACAGCGGCGCCTCCCAGGTCGCGGCGGGCACCCAGCGCCTCGCGGACGCCGTCAACGGCGCCTCGGACCAGCTTGCCTTCGTCAAGGCCCACACCAAGGAGATCGGCGACACCGCCACCCTGGTCGCGGACGGTGCCCACACCGTCCGCACGCACCTGGCGGACATCGCGCGGCTGGCCCCGGGCGCCGCCCGCGACAGCCGCACCGCCGCGGACTACCTCAAGGGCCAGTACGACAAGCAGTGCGCGGCAGGCGCCCCCGCCGCACCGGCCGCCCCGCCCTCCCCCACGGCGACCGCGGGCACCGCCCCGCCCGCCCCCGCGCCCGACCTGTGCGCGGCGCTCAAGAAGGGCGCCGATCTCGCCGCCGACGCCGCCCGCGCCACCGGGCAGCTGAACGACGCCGTGGGCGCGGACCCGCGGGCGCTCACCAGGCTCACCGACGACCTGGCGACCCTGGAGAGGTACGCCCGGCAGCTCGCCGCGGAAGCGCCGCACCTGGGTACGGATATCGACACGGCGGTCACTGATGTGAACACGCTCAACTCCGGCGCGCACCAGGTGGCGACCGGCGCGCACACCGCCGCGGGCGGCGCCCGCACCCTCCACAAGGGCCTCGGCACGCTCTCCTCGGGCGCCGATTCGCTCAGCGGCGGGATGTACCAGCTCTCGGACGGCAGCAACCGGCTCACCACCGGCCTGACGTCGCTGACCGACGGCAGCGCGCAGCTCGCGGGCGGGCTGCACGACGGCGTGGGCCGCATACCCGACTACGACTCCAGCCAGCGCGCGGCGCGCTCGTCGGTGATGGCCGACCCCGTGCAGCTGGCCTCGCGGGCGCTGCACAAGGCGGACACCTACGGCGAGGGCCTGGCGCCGTACTTCATACCGCTCGCGCTGTGGGTGGGGGCGATGGTGGCGTACATGCTCTTCGCGCCGCTCAACCGGCGCGCGCTGAGCGCGGGGGCCCCGGCCTGGCGGATCGCGGTCGCGGGCTGGCTCCCGGCCGCCGCCACGGGCGCGGTGCAGGTGGTCGCGCTGCTCGCGGTGCTGCACTGGGCGCTGGGTCTGGAGATGCTGCGCACGGCGGGCACGGTGGGCTTCCTGCTGCTGACGACGGCCTGCTTCGCGGCGATCGTGCAGCTCCTGTGCGCCAGGTTCGGCCCGGCGGGGCGGGTGCTCGTGCTGGCGCTGCTGATGCTCCAGCTGACGTCCGCGGGCGGCACGTATCCGGTGCAGACCAGTCCCGGGTTCTTCACCGCGCTGCACCCGCTGCTCCCGATGAGCTACGTCGTCGGCGGGCTCCGCAGGCTGATCACCGGGGGCTCCCTGGTGCCGGTGTGGCAGGGGTGCGCGGTGTTGCTCGCCTACACCGCGGGCGCGCTGCTGCTGACGGCGTTCACCGCCCGCCGCAAGCAGGTCGTGACGGTCAGCGCGCTGCACCCGGAACTGACCCTGTGAACGTGCCCGGTGCACATGCGCCCTTCCGGACAGGCAGAATCGGGGCATGACCACCGCACGACGCCAGGCCACCCGGCAGAAGCTGTACGAGGCCGCCGTCACCCTCATCGCCGAACAGGGCTTCTCCGCCACCACGGTCGACGAGATCGCCGAACGGGCCGGGGTCGCCAAGGGAACCGTCTACTACAACTTCGCCAGCAAGAACGATCTCTTCGAGGAGTTGCTGCGGCACGGCGTCGGGCTGCTCACCGCCTCGCTGCGCCGGGCCGCGGACGGCGCCGCGGCGAACGGCGGCACCAAGGTGGACGCCCTCGACGCGATGATCAGGGCCGGGCTGGGCTTCATCGCCCGCTACCCGTCCTTCACACAGCTCTACGTCGCCGAGCTGTGGCGCACCAACCGCACCTGGCAGGACACCTTGATGATGGTCCGCCAGGAGGCCGTCGCCGTGGTCGAGAAGGTGCTGGGCGAGGCGGTGGCGGCGGGCGAGCTGAGCGACGAGATCGATGTGCCGCTCACGGCGTCCGCGCTGTTCGGGATGGTGCTGGTCGCCGCCCTGGACTGGCAGGCGTTCCAGCCGGAGCGCAGCATCGACGAGGTGCACGCGGCGCTGTCCCGGCTGCTCCAGGGACGGGTGAGCGGGTCACCGGCCCGCCCCTGAGGGACGTTCGCGGAACCGGCGCGCACAAAGGCGCGCATAAAGATGCGCTGTTCTGGTCAGGTCCGTTCCCCCGGCGAACCCTGCCAGAACAGCGCATCCCCCATGCAACCCCCGTTCACGTACGGATCCGGTGCCACTCCGCCGCCCCGTGTCGGCGGTGCGGGCACCGCGCCCGTCCGCGGTCTCCACTCTTCCGCCCCGCCGGAAGAAACCCATCCGTGCGGGTACTCAACCGCACGACTAGGTAGACATACTCATCCGCACGTCATTTCACTCATCGGCGGACGGCCGCGTTCGATAAAGTCCCGCCATGTCCGTACTCCCGCTGGTCTTCACCAGTGGCTGGGCGAGCGGGATCAACGCCTATGCCGTCGTGCTGCTGCTGGGTCTGATGGGTGCCACCGGGGCGACCGACGAGGTGCCGGCGTCGCTGCAGCGCACCGATGTGCTGGTGGTCGCCGCCGTGCTCTTCCTCTGCGAGGCCGTCGCCGACAAGATCCCTTACGTGGACTCGGCGTGGGACGTCGTGCACACCGTGGTCAGGCCGATCGCGGGCGGCGTGGTGGCCGCGCTGCTCGCCGGGCACGACGGTTCGCTGTCCCAGCTGGCGGCGGGCGCGGTCGGCGGTTCCACGGCGCTGGCCAGCCATCTGGTGAAGGCCGGTACGCGGCTGGCGGTGAACACCTCGCCGGAGCCCGCGAGCAACATCGTGCTGAGCGTGCTGGAGGATCTGACCGTCGCGGCGGTCGTCGCCTTCGCGCTCTTCCACCCGGTCGCCGCGGCGGTCGTCGCGGCCGTGCTGCTGGGCTTCGGCATGACGCTGGTGGTCTTCCTCCTCTCGCGGATCCGCCGCTTCGTCCGCGGGTGGCGGGAGCGGCGGCGCCGGGCGGGGAAGCCCACCCCGGCGCCGGTCTGAGGCAGGGCGCCGATACAGTCCCTGGCATGGCTCGGATTGCGGTGATCGGCGCGGGTATGGGGTCGCTGGCGGCGGCGGCCCGGCTGGCGACGGGTGGCCACCGGGTGGTCGTCCTGGAGCGGGCCGCGTCGTACGGCGGGGCTCTCGGGCAGGTCGCCAGGGACGGTTTCGCCTTCGACACCGGGCCGGGACTGCTGCTGCTGCCCGCCGTGCAGCGCGATCTGTTCGTCAAGACGGGGCGGGAGAGCCTGGAGCGGTCGGTCGGGCTGGAGCAGGCCGATCCGGCGAGCCGCCATGTGTTCGCCGACGGCACCGAGGTGGTGCTTCCCAACGCTTCGCGCTCCGGGGTCATGGAGGCCCTGGACGGGGTCCTGGGCGCCGGACGGGGCGAGCGGTGGAGTGCGGTCATGCTGCGGGCCCGGGAGGCCTGGGAGGCCACCCGCAGGCCCCTCCTGGAGGACGCCCTGGGCGAGGACACCGGCCCGCTGGGCCGCGACCCGTATCCGGCGGTCCGGCGGCGCGGGCTGCTGCGGCGCCCGGCGCCGCCGACCCTCGCCGGGATCGCCGACCGCGAGCTGCGCGACCCGCGGCTCGCGGCGCTGCTGGAGAGCCACGCCCTGGCGTACGGCTTCGACCCGCGTACGGTGCCCGCGGCGGCGGCGGTGCTGGCGTACGTGGAGCAGACCTTCGGGGTCTGGTACGTCCGCGGCGGCATGCGGGCGCTGGCCGACGCGGTGTACGCGCGGTGCCTGGCGCGGAAGGTCGAGTTCCGGTTCGGCGCCGAGGTAGTGGGGCTGACCGAGAAGGACGGGCGCGCGACGGGTGCCGAGCTCGCCGACGGTGACGTCGTCGAGGCCGACGTGGTGGTCGCGGGGGCGCCGCTTCCCGCGCTGCGCGGTGAGGGCGAGGGGGCGCGGCCGCTGGTGCCGGGGCGCCTGACCGTGCACCTGGCGCTGCGCGGGGCCCGGCCGGCCAGCACACCGCACCGCACGGTCGTGCACGCCCCCGACCGGGTGGCGGCGCTCGACGCGGTCTTCCGGCCGGAGTCGGGCGGCACCGCCGTACCGCCCACCGTGACCGTACTGCGGCCCGACGACCCCGCCGGGCGGCCGGACGACGCGCATGAGGCGGTCACCCTCCAGGTCACGGTGGCGCCGCACGCGCCGCGGGCCCCCGAAGGCGTCGACTGGGAGGCGCCCGGGTTCGCCGACACCCGCGCCGCCGCCGCGGTGGCCGCGGCGGAGGCCGCCGTGCCGGGTCTGCGCGAGCGCGAGCTGTTCCGCCTGGTACGCACCCCCGCCGACACCGCCCGCGACACCGGCGCCCCCGGCGGCGCGGTCCCCCGCCCCGCCCTCCCCGGCGCCGACGGCGGCTACCTCCACCCCGCCAACCGCTCCCCGCTCCCCAACCTCTACTTCGTCGGCGGCTGGTCCCACCCCGGCGGCGGCCTCCCGCACGCCGGCATGTCCGGCGCCATCGTCTCCGACCTCATCGCCGGCGGCCCCGGCGGCAGCCGGTAGCCGCTGCCCCGTCCCGGCCCCGGCCCCGGTCCGAAGATCCTTAAGCGGCGAACCGCCCGAATTCAACTGATCGGGCGGAAAAGGGGGTTGGTCGTCCGCGGGGGCGTGAGGGGCGCGCCTAGCGTGGGCGGGATTGGTGATGTCACGGTGGAAGGCAGTGTCGTATGCCGCAGCCCTTTGAACTTCCGCAGTTCTATGTGCCGTATCCCGCACGGCTGAACCCGCATCTGGAACGGACCCGGGCGCACTCGAAAGGGTGGGCGCGGCGGATGGAGATGATCGAGGGGTCCGGGATCTGGGAGGAGGCGGACTACGACGCGCACGACTACGCGCTGCTGTGCGCGTACACCCATCCCGACGCCTCAGGGCCCGAACTCGACCTGGTGACGGACTGGTACGTGTGGGTGTTCTTCTTCGACGACCACTTCCTGGACATCTTCAAGCGGACGCAGGACATGACCGGAGCCAAGGAGTACCTGGACCGGCTGCGCGCGTTCATGCCGGTCGAGCCGGGCACCGCGGTGCCCGAGCCGACCAACCAGGTGGAGGCCGGGCTCGCCGATCTGTGGGCGCGTACGGTGCCGACGATGTCGGACGGCTGGCGGCGGCGGTTCGCGCGGAGCACCCAGGCGCTGCTGGAGGAGTCGCTGTGGGAGCTGGACAACATCAGCGCGGGCCGGATCTCCAACCCGGTCGAGTACATCGAGATGCGCCGCAAGGTCGGCGGCGCCCCCTGGTCGGCCAACCTGGTGGAGCACGCGGCGAGCGCCGAGGTGCCCGCTGTGATCGCCGGGAGCCGCCCGATGCGGGTGCTGCGCGACACCTTCGCCGACGCGGTGCACCTGCGCAACGACCTGTTCTCGTACCAGCGCGAGACCGAGGACGAAGGTGAGCTGGCCAACGCGGTCCTGGTGCTGGAGCACTTCCTGGGGTGCTCCACCCAGGAGGCCGCCGACACCACCAACGACCTGCTGACCTCCCGGCTGCACCAGTTCGAGCACACCGCGCTCACCGAGGTCGAACCGCTCTTCCAGCAGTACGGCCTCGGCCCGCAGGCCAGGCTCGACGTGTTCGCGTACGTCAAGGGGCTGCAGGACTGGCAGTCCGGCGGCCACGAGTGGCATCTGCGCTCCGGCCGGTACATGAACGGCGCCTTCGTGGACGGGGTGCGGGTGACGGACATGCGGGAGGGCGAGGGGCGCGGCGCGCTCGGCGGTCCGACCGGGCTCGGCACCTCGGCCGCCCGGATCCCGGTGTCGCTGGCGGCGACGATGCCGCAGCGGCTGCGCGGCTTCACCTTCGTGCCGTACGAGCAGGTCGGCGCGGTCGAACCGCCCGATCTCCCCATGCCGTTCGAGACCCGGCAGAGCCGCCATCTGGACGACTCCCGCCGCCACGGCCGGGAGTGGAGCACCCGGATGGGCATCCTGGGCACCGATCCCGGCTACCCGCTCCCCGGCGGCCTGTGGGACGAGGAGAAGCTGGCCGCGTACGACCTCGCGCTGTGCGCGGCGGGCATCCACCCGGAGGCCACCCGGGAGGATCTCGACCTCACCACGGACTGGCTGATCTGGGGCACCTACGGCGACGACTGGTACCCCGCGGTGTTCGGCCGCGGCGGCGACCCGGCCGCCGCCCGGCTCGCCACCGACCGGCTCGGGCTGTTCATGCCGCTGGACGCGGGCGCGGTGCCGCCGCCGCAGACCGCGCTCGAACACGGCCTCGCCGATCTGTGGCGCCGCACCGCGGGCCCGATGGACCCGGCCGCGCGCCGCGAGTTCCGCGACGCTGTCGGGTCGATGACCGAGAGCTGGCTGTGGGAGCTGGCCAACGCGCGGCAGAACCGCATCCCGGACCCGGTCGACTACATCGAGATGCGCCGCAGGACCTTCGGCAGCGACCTGACCATGAGCCTGTGCCGGATCGGCCACGGGGCGGCGCTCTCACCGGAGATCCGCCGCGCGCGCCCGGTGACCTCCATGGAGTCGGCGGCGGCCGACTACGCCTGCCTGGTCAACGACCTGTTCTCGTACCAGAAGGAGATCCAGTTCGAGGGCGAGATCCACAACGCCGTTCTCGTGGTGCGGAACTTCCTCGGCTGTGGGCAGCGGGAGGCGCTGGCCGTGGTCGCGGATCTGGCGGCCGCCAGGATGCGGGAGTTCCGGCACCTCACCGAGACCCGGCTGCCCGCGCTCTTCGACGAGTTCGGGCTCGACGCCGACGCGCGGCACGCCGTGGAGGGGTACGCGCAGGAGCTGCGGGACTGGATGGCGGGCATCCTGGCCTGGCACCGCGGCTGCCGTCGCTACGACGAGGCGACGCTGCTGCGGCACCACAGCCCGCCGAAGGTGACGGTGCCCGCGCCCTGGAGTAGGCCCGCGGGTCTCGGCACGGCCGCCGCCCGGCTGGCGTCCCGGCTCAGCGGGTAGGCGGCGCCGGCGGCTCGGTGGGCGGGCGGCTCAGTAGCGGTAGGGGTCGTAGGGGTCCGCGTACTCGGCGTACTCGCCGTGCTCCGCGTACTGCGGCTGCTGCTGCCCCTGCTGGGCCCCCTGCTGCTGCGGCTGCTGCTCGTAAGGCGACTGGTACTGCTGCTGCGGGATGTACGGCTGCGCCTGCGGCTCCTGCGGATACCCGTAGCCGTACGGGTCGGCCGGCGGCTGGCCGTACGGCGGGGTCTCCGGCGGGGGCGGCGGCCAGCCGTACGCGGAGTGCTGGCCGCCCGCGGGCTCCTGGTAGCCCGGGGTGGGGGCGTCGAAGCCGTAGCCCTGGGCGCCGCCCCAGCCGCCCGACTGGTCGTAGCCGCCGTCGGTCTCGTAGGAGGCGGAAGCCGCCGCGGGCTGGGCCTCGCCGCCCCAGCCCGCGTAGCCGTGCGCGCCGTAGCCCTCGTAGCCGCCGCTGGTGTACGGGTCGGGCGTGTACGAGGACTGGCCGGTGTAGAGCGGGTACTCGCCGCTGTCGTCGTGCAGCGGCTGCGGCTGGTAGAGCGGCGGGGAGTCCGGCGAGTGCCGGGTGCCGAACACGTCCGGCTCGTCCGCGTCGAGCATGTCCTGCGCGGCGGCCGCGTACTCCTGCCGCTGCGCCCCGGCGGGGTCCGCCTCGACCGGCGAGACCTCCAGCAGCGGCTCCGTCCTGGGCGCCCCGCCCCTGCGGCGGCGGCTGGAGCCGGGCCTGCCGCCCAGCGCCCACCCGGTGGAGAAGCCCCGCTTGTAGGACAGGGTGACGAAGGACTGCCCGGCGCCGAAGGCGATCGCGCCGAGCACGATGACGATCACCTCGCGCAGGTAGACCCCGCCGACGACGCCGAGGAAGCCCGCGAAGGCGAGCAGCCGCCAGCGCAGCCGCGCCTTGTACTGCAGCAGCACCTCACCGAGCAGCCACAGCGCGACGATGCCGAACGCGATGTAGAGCACCGAGTAGCCCATGTGCCCACTTCCCTATCTGGAGCCAGGCCGTCACGCCCGCTGGTGCAGTCCGAGGTTCTCGTAGATCTCCAGCGATGCGGTCGAGTGGTTAAGAGTAATGAAGTGGAGCCCGGGAATGTCCTCCGCCAGCAGACGGCGGCACATATCGGTGGCGAACTCGATGCCGATCGCCCGTACCGCGGCGGGGTCGTCCTGCACCGCGAGGATGCGTTCTGCCAGGTCCGGGGGGAACGGGGAGTTGCCGAGCTGGGAGAAGCGCTCGATCTGCCGCACATTGGTGACGGGCATCACCTCGGGGATGATCGGGGTGCTGCAGCCCGCCGCGTCGACCCGGTCGCGCAGCCGCAGGTAGTCCTCCGCGTCGAAGAACATCTGGGTGATGGCGAAGTCGGCGCCCGCGCGGCACTTGTCGAGGAAGTGCCGGGTGTCGGTGGCCGGGTCGGTGGAGCGCGGGTGCATCTCGGTGAACGCCGCGACGCCCACGCAGAAGTCGCCCGACTCCTTGATCAGCCGCACCAGCTCGGCGGCGTAGGTGAGGCCCTGCGGGTGCGGGATCCACTCGCCCATCGGGTCGCCGGGCGGGTCGCCGCGCACGGCCAGCATGTTGCGGATACCGGCGTCGGCGTACTGCCCGATGATGTTGCGCAGCTCCGCGACCGAGTGGTTGACCGCGGTCAGATGGGCGCAGGGGGTGAGTGTGGTGTCCGAGACGATCCGGTCGGTGGCCCGGACGGTGCCCTCGCGGGACGAGCCGCCCGCGCCGTAGGTCACCGAGACGAAGGTCGGCCCGACCGCCTCGATCCGGCGGATGGCGTTCCACAGCGTCCGCTCGCCCTTCTCGGTGCGGGGCGCGGCGAACTCGAACGAGTAGGAGCGTCCGCCGCCCGCGAGGAGCTCACGGATGGTGGTCGCTCGGTCTGTTCGTGTGGATGAAGTCCCCAGGGCCATGAATGCAGGCTAACCGTGGTCGGCGACGGTGCGTAACCGGGAGGGCGGATATGCCCGGCTACGTCCATTTCCCGTCCATCTGCTGGACATCCCGGGTCCTTCCGGGACCGGACGCCGCCGGGGCGGTGTCCGGCCTGGTCACCCGGCGTAGGACCGTACGATCTTCGCCAGCTCGGCGGCCGCGGCGGCCGGATCGGCCGCTTCGGTGATCGCCCTGACCACCACGACCCGGCGGGCGCCCGCGTCCAGCACCTCGCGGACGTTGCCCAGGTCGATGCCGCCGATGGCGAACCAGGGGCGGTCGGTGCCGAGCGCGGCGGCGTACCGCACCAGGCCGAGGCCGGGCGCGGGGCGGCCCGGCTTGGTCGGGGTGGGCCACACCGGGCCGGTGCAGAAGTAGTCCGCGCCGGGCTCGGTGGAGGCGGCGGCCGCCTCCGGCTCGGCATGGCAGGACCGGCCGATGACCACGTCGTCGCCGAGGATGGCGCGGGCGGCGGGCACCGGCAGGTCGCCCTGCCCCAGGTGGAGGATGTCCGCGCCGGCCGCGTGCGCCACGTCGGCCCGGTCGTTGACCGCGAGCAGCCGCCCGTGCCTGCGGCAGGCGTCGGCCAGCACCGAGAGCGCGGCGAGCTCCGCCGCGGCCTCGATGCCCTTGTGTCGCAGCTGGATCACGTCCACCCCGCCGGAGAGCGCCGCGTCGGCGAACTCGGCGAGGTCGCCGCGCTCGGTGCGGGCGTCGGTGCACAGATACAGCCGGGCGTCGGCGAACTGCTCGCGGGCGGTGGTCATACGGTCTGCTCCCCCTTGTCAGGCCACACGGCCGCCGTGCGGTGCGGCCGGTCCGGACCCTACCCCGGTCCGGACCGGTACGGCTCGGCGCGGGTGACGACCGCGCCCGCTCCCTGTCGCGGGCGAGGTCGTCACACGGCGAGGGCCTGCGCGCGGCGCTTCACCTCGGTCCCGCGGTTCTCGCGCAGCGCCTGGGCGGGCGTGCCCGGGAGGCTCTCGTCCGGGGTGAAGAGCCACTCCAGGGCCTCCTCGTCCGAGAACCCGTCGTCCTTGAGGACGGTCAGGGTGCCGGACAGGCCCTTGGTGATCGCCCCGTCGCCGACGAAGTCGGCGGGGACCATCAGGACCTTGTTCTCCCCGCGGCGGACCGCGAGGAGCTGGCCTTCCTTGATGAGGGGGCGGATCCGGGTGATGTCGAGCCCGAGCCGCTCGGCGACCTCCGGGAGCGTCAGCCACGAAGGGACAAGGGCGTCAATACGTGCGTCAACCGACGAGAAAACAGTCACAGGACAAGGGTGCCACCCGCCACCGACAACCGCTGCGGTGCCGCCGCCGTCCGTGCTCCGGCGCGCCGGGGCCGCGGGCGGCGGCAGCACCGGGCCGCACAGGGGTCAGCGCACGGCGAACTTGAGCTGTACGGCGGGGTCCGCGGCCATTTCCGGGTCCACCACGGCCGAGCGGGTGATCAGCTTGCGGCCCTGCGCCAGGTCACGCGGGCGGTCGACGACCAGGACGGCGACCAGCACGCCGTCACGCAGCCAGCACACCGTCCAGGCCGCGGTGGCCGGGTCGCCGCGCAGCAGCATGGTGTCGGCGGTCGTGTGGTGCCCGGCGTACTGCACGAAGCGGCCGAACTGCTCCGACCAGAAGTACGGCACCGGGTCGTACCGCTCGTCCCCGCCCAGCATGTTGGCGGCCGCGGTCCGCGGGCCCTGCACCGCGTTGTCCCAGTGGTGCACCAGCAGCCGCTCGCCGTAGCGGGCGGAGGGGAAGGACGCGCAGTCGCCGACGGCGAAGACGCCGGGGGCGGTGGCGTGCAACCCTTGATCGGCCAGGACGGCGCCGTCCGGCCCCAGCTCGACCCCGGAGCCGCCCAGCCAGCCGGTGGCGGGCCGGGCGCCGATACCGACCACGACGGCGGCGGCGGGCAGCCGGGAGCCGTCGGCCAGCAGCACCGCGCCCGCTTCCACCGCGGCCACCGGTGTACCGGTGCGCAGCTCCACCCCGGCCTCGGCGTACCAGCTCCGCATGTGCGCGGTGATCTCCGCGGGCAGCGCCGCGGCGAGCGGCCGGTCCGCGGCCTCCACGACGGTGACGGCGCAGCCGGCCTTCCGGGCGGCGGTGGCGAACTCGGCGCCGATCCAGCCCGCGCCGACCACCACCACGTCCCGCCGGGCGTCGAGCACCGGCCGCAGCGCGGCGGCGTCGTCGAGGGTGCGCAGCAGATGGACGCCGGTCAGTCCGGCGGTGCCCGGCAGCGCGACCGGGTAGGCGCCGGTGGCCAGCACCAGCCGGTCGTACCGCAGCGCGCCCACGTCGGTGACCAGCTCACGGGCGTCGGTGCGCAGCGCCTGGGCGCGCACCCCGAGCCGCAGGTCGACGTCGAGGGCGTCGAAGTCGACATCGAAGCGGACGTCGAGCGGTTCGCCGCCGACCGTGCCCAGCAGCACTTCCTTGGACAGCGGCGGGCGGTCGTACGGCGGGTGCGGCTCGTCCCCGAGCAGCGTGATCTCCCCGCGCCAGCCCTGCTCCCGCAGGGACACCGCCGTCTGCACCCCGGCCATCCCGGCCCCGACGATCACCGCGCTCAGCTCGCTCACCGGATCACGTTAACGCGCCTGTCAGGTGACATGGCGTCAGACGGGCGAGAAGCGGCCGAGAACCGCCGCCCCCCGCACTCGCCCTTAACCGCGCCCGCGCAACGGGGATAGGGTGGCCGGGCCAGAGAACTCGCGGGAGCCCGGACGCACCGGGCTGAGAGGGCGGCTGACCGGCCGCCGACCGTACGAACCTGATCCGGGTCATGCCGGCGAAGGGAGGAGCGGTACATCCATGCATACATCTCGGAGCAGCGGCTTCGACGTGCTCGTGGTGGGCGGCGGGATCATCGGTCTGGTGACCGCGTGGCGGGCGGCCCAGCGGGGCCTGCGCACCGCCGTCGCGGATCCCGAGCCCGGCGGCGGGGCGGCGCGGGTGGCGGCGGGCATGCTGGCCGCCGTCACGGAGCTGCAGTACGGCGAGCAAACGCTGCTGGACCTCAATCTCGCCTCGGCCCGGCGCTATCCGGACTTCGCGGCCGAGCTGACCGACGCCACCGGACTGGACCTGGGCTACCGGGCGTGCGGCACGCTCGCCGTGGCACTGGACGCCGACGACCGGGCCCACCTGCGTGACCTGCACGCCTTCCAGATCTCGCTCGGCCTCAGCTCGGAGTGGCTCAGCGGCCGGGACTGCCGCCGCCTGGAGCCGCTGCTGGCACCGGGGGTACGCGGCGGGCTGCGGGTGGACGGCGACCACCAGGTGGATCCGCGGCGGCTCGCCACCGCGCTGCTGCGGGCCGCGGAACTGGCCGGGGTGACCCTGCTGCGCTCCGCGGCGGCCCGGATCGAGACGGCGGGCGGCCGGGCGGCCGGCGCGCTGCTCGACGACGGCACCGCGGTCCACGCGGACCGCACGGTGCTGGCCGCGGGCAGCCTCAGCGGGCGCACCCCCGGGGTGCCGGAGGAGGTGCTGCCGCCGATCCGGCCGGTGAAGGGCCAGATCCTGCGGCTGCGGATCCCGCCCGGCCATGCGCCGTTCCTGTCCCGTACGGTCCGGGCGGTGGTCCGCGGCAGCCATGTCTACCTGGTGCCGCGGGAGAACGGCGAGCTGGTGCTCGGCGCGACCAGCGAGGAGTTCGGCTGGGACACCACGGTCACCGCGGGCGGCGTCTACGAACTGCTGCGGGACGCCCACGAGCTGGTGCCGGGCATCACCGAACTCCCGCTCACCGAGACCCTCGCGGGCCTGCGCCCCGCCTCCCCCGACAACGCCCCGCTGCTGGGCCGCACCGCGCTCGACGGCCTGCTGCTGGCCACCGGCCACCACCGCAACGGCGTGCTGCTCACCCCGGTGACCGGCGACATCATGGGCGAACTCCTCAGCACCGGCGAACTGCCCGGCTACGCCCTGCCCTTCACCGCCGAGCGCTTCGCCCACGTCCCCGCACGGCAGGAGCAGACGGCATGACGATCACCGTCCTCGTCAACGGCGAACAGCACGCACTGCCCGGCCCGGTCGCCCTCGACGCGGTGGTGGCCGCCCTCACCACCGCCCCCTCGGGCGTCGCCGCCGCCCTCAACGAGACCGTCGTCCCCCGCACCCGCTGGAGCGCCACCCCGGTCGCCGACGGCGACCGGGTGGAGATCCTGACGGCCGTCCAGGGAGGTTGAGCGATGACCACGAGTACGAGCACGACCGCACTTGACGACCCTCTGGTCATCGGCGGCGCCGTCTTCTCGTCGCGGCTCATCATGGGGACCGGCGGCGCGCCCAGCCTCGACGTGCTGGAGCAGGCGCTGCTCGCGTCGGGCACCGAGCTGACGACGGTCGCGATGCGGCGGCTGGATCCGACGACCAAGGGCTCGGTGCTCTCCGTGCTGGCCGCGCACGGCATCCGGGTGCTGCCGAACACGGCGGGCTGCTTCACCGCGGGCGAGGCGGTGCTGACCGCGCGGCTGGCCAGGGAGGCGCTGGGCACCGACTGGGTCAAGCTCGAAGTCATCGCCGACGAGCGGACGTTGCTGCCCGACCCGGTCGAACTCCTCGACGCGGCGGAGACGCTGGTCGACGACGGCTTCACCGTACTGCCGTACACCAGCGACGACCCGGTGCTGGCACGGAAGCTGGAGGACGTCGGCTGCGCGGCGATCATGCCGCTGGGCTCGCCGATCGGCTCGGGTCTCGGCATCCGCAACCCGCACAACTTCCAGCTCATCACCGAGCGGGCGGGGGTGCCGGTCATCCTCGACGCGGGCGCGGGCACCGCCTCCGACGCGGCCCTGGCGATGGAACTCGGCTGCGCCGCGGTGATGCTGGCCTCCGCGGTGACCCGCGCCCAGCACCCGGTGGTGATGGCGGAGGCGATGCGGCACGCGGTCACCGCCGGGCGGCTGGCCCACCGCGCGGGGCGCATCCCGCGCCGCCACCACGCCCTGGCGTCCTCCCCTTCCGAAGGAGCCGCGTACCTGGACCCGGAAAGGCCCGCTTTCCGGTGATCCGCCGTGCCGATACGGCCCGCTCGGTTACGGTTTGGTTCCGTTAGGCCACAGCCGCGCCACAGTCCGGGCGCGTACCGCCGGACGGGTCATGGGTGCCTCGTAGAATCGGCGACCGTGGACACGACCGTGCAGGACCCGCTCGTCGGGCAGACGCTCGACAACCGATACCGGGTCGAGGCGCGCATCGCCGTCGGGGGGATGGCCACGGTCTACCGGGCCGTGGACACCCGGCTGGACCGGGTGCTCGCCCTCAAGGTGATGCACCCGGCCCTCGCCTCGGACACCGCTTTCGTGGAGCGCTTCATCCGCGAGGCGAAGTCCGTGGCCAAGCTGGCGCACCCGAACGTCGTCGCGATGTTCGACCAGGGCACCGACGGCACCTATGTGTACCTCGCCATGGAGTATGTGGCGGGCTGCACCCTGCGCGACGTCCTGCGCGAGCGGGGCGCGCTGCAGCCCAGGGCCGCCCTGGACATCCTGGAGCCGGTGCTGGCGGCGCTCGGCGCCGCGCACCGCGCCGGGCTGATCCACCGCGACATGAAGCCGGAGAACGTCCTCATCGGCGACGACGGCCGGGTGAAGGTCGCCGACTTCGGCCTGGTCCGGGCGGTGGACACGCAGACCAGCGCCGAGACGGGCTCGCTGCTGGGCACCGTGTCGTACCTGGCGCCCGAGCAGATCGGGCACGGCACGGTCGACCAGCGCACCGACGTCTACGCCTGCGGCATGGTCTTCTACGAGATGCTGACCGGCCGCAAGCCGTACGACGGCGCCACTCCCGTACAGGTGATGTTCCAGCACATCCACGAGGACGTGCCCCCGCCGTCGGCCGCCGTCGCGGGGATCGCGCCGGGTCTCGACGCGGTGGTCGCCCGGGCCACCGCCCGCGACCCGCGGGGCAGGCCGGACGACGCCGTCCAACTGCTGGCCGAGGTGCGGGACGCGCGCGCCGGGCTGACCGTGGAGCAGCTCGACAGCGAGCCGTCGCCGGCCGAGCCCGCGGACACCATCGGCGCGCTGACCGGCGCCGGTTCCGAGGACCCGACCAGTGTCGTACGGCGCCCGGTGACGGCGATCGCGGAGCCGGTGCCCGCGGGTGACCCGCTGAACCGGACGAGCAGGCTGATGCTGCCGCCGCCGCTGCCGGACGAGCCGCCGCCGTCGCCGCCGGGACGCGGCAGCCGCCGTCGCCGGGAGGCGGGCGGCCCGAGCCGCCGCGGGCCGCTGGCCGTGCTGCTGGTGCTGCTCGCGCTCGCCGGCATCGGCGCGGGCGTCTGGTACGTCAGCGACGGGCAGTTCACCAAGGTGCCCGGCGTCCTGGCGCTGCCGCAGGCCGACGCGCAGAAGAAGCTCGACTCGGCGGGACTGCGTACCAAGGTGGCCAAGGACTTCTCGCTCACCGTGCCGCGCGGCCAGGTGATCTCCACCGACCCCGCCCCCGGTGAGCGGGTCCGCAGCAACGGCACGGTCACCCTGACCGTCTCCCGCGGCCCGCAGCGGGTACGGGTGCCGGACGTGCACGGCAGGGCGCTGTCCCTGGCCCAGCAGGAGCTGAAGGACGCCGGTCTGGTGCCGGGCAACGTCCAGCAGGCGTTCTCCAGCGAGGTGCCCAAGGGCCAGGTGATCTCGACCGACCCGGCGGGCGGCACCGAGCGCGCGCCGGACAGCGCGGTCGCGCTCACCGTCTCGCGCGGCGCGCCGGTCGAGGTGCCGGACGTGATCGGCGACTCGGTCACCGACGCCCAGCAGGCACTGCAGGACGCGGGTCTGGTGGTGGTGCTGGCGCCGGACAAGGTCTTCTCCGACGAGGCGGACAAGGACACCGTCGCGCTGGAGTCCCCCGACAAGGGCACCCAGGCCGGGACCGGCGACACCGTGACGATCACCGTCTCCAAGGGGCAGCAGGTCTTCGACGTGCCCGACGTGAAGGGCAAGAGCTCGGGCGACGCCAAGCAGATCCTGCAGGCGGCCGGGTTCGAGGTACGGGTGATCAACCTGTTCTTCGGCGACACCGTCTTCAGCCAGTCGCCGGACGGCGGCGGCCAGGCGCCGAAGGGCGCCACGATCACGCTCTGGGTGCGCTGACCGGATGCCCGACCCGCACCACACGGGCCCGCACCCGTCCGGCCCGCACCTGTCAGGCCCGCGCAACCCCGTCGGCAGCCATGTGCCGGTGGCCGGTGGTCTGGCCGCCACCGGCCTCGGCTACGCGGCGCGGATCGGCGCCGAGACCGTCCAGGTCTTCGCCGCCAATCCGCGCGGCTGGGCGACGCCGCCGGGAAACCCGGCACAGGACGAGGAGTTCCGGGCACGCTGCGCGGAACTGGCCATCCCGAGCTACGTCCACGCGCCGTATCTGATCAACTTCGGCTCGCACACCGAGGCCACCGTGGACCGCTCGGTGGACTCGCTGCGGCACTCGCTGCGCCGGGCGCGGGCGATCGGCGCGCTGGGCGTGGTGGTGCACACCGGCTCGGCGACCGGTGGGCGGCCGCGCTCGGAGGCGCTGGCGCAGGTACGGGAGCGGATGCGGCCGCTGCTGGACGAGCTGACGCACGACGACGACCCGTGGCTGCTGCTGGAGCCGACGGCGGGCCAGGGCTTCTCGCTGTGCTCGCTGGCCGAGGACCTGGGCCCGTACATGGACGCGCTCGACCGCCACCCGCGGCTGGGCGTCTGCCTGGACACCTGCCACGCCTTCGCCGCCGGGCACGACATGGCGGCGCCCGGCGGCATGGACGCGCTGCTGGACGAGCTGACGGCGACGGCAGGCGACGGGCGGCTGCGGCTGGTGCACGCCAACGACAGCAAGGACGTGTGCGGCGCGCGCAAGGACCGGCATGTGAACATCGGCGCCGGGCATCTGGGCGCCGAGCCGTTCCGCGCGCTGCTGCGGCACCCCTCGACCCAGGGCGTGCCGCTGGTCATCGAGACCCCCGGCGGCCCCGAGGGGCACGCCACGGACGTGAAACTCCTCCAGGACATGCGCGACGGGGAATACCCCCCGGGGGTATGTGGTTAACCCTCCTGCAAGGCACTGCGGCCTTCCCAGGACGGGGGACACGAGATGAGTTACGAACACACCGCGCCCGAGCACACGGCTCACGAACACGGCGCGCACGGGCACCAGCACGGCGCCCATGACCACACGGGCCACGGGCAGCACACCGCCCACGGCTCCACCTGGACGATGGCCGCGCTGGCCACCCTGCACTGCCTCACCGGGTGCGCCATCGGCGAGGTGCTCGGCATGCTGATCGGCACCGCGTTCGGCTGGGGGAACCTGGCCACCATGGTGCTGGCGATCGTGCTGGCCTTCGTCTTCGGCTACTCGCTCACCATGCGCGGTGTCCTGCGGGCCGGTCTCGACCTGCGGGCCGCGTTCGGGGTGGCGCTGGCCGCCGACACCGTCTCGATCATCTTCATGGAGCTGGCCGACAACGGCACGATCCTGGTCTTCCCCGGCGCCATGGACGCGACGCTGTCCGACGCCCTGTTCTGGGTGAGCCTGGCGCTCTCCTTCGTGGTGGCCTTCTCGGTCACCACGCCGGTCAACAAGTGGCTGATCGGCCGCGGCAAGGGCCACGCGGTGGTGCACCAGTTCCACTGACGAGGCCGCGGCGGGGACGAGGACAGGGCCGGGCGGCGGCCCGGGGCGCTACAGCTCCGGGCCGTCGCCCGGCTCCTCCTGGTAGGAGTAGCGCTGTTCGGTCCAGGGGTCGCCGATGTTGTGGTAGCCGCGCTCCTCCCAGAAGCCGCGGCGGTCGGCGGTCATGTACTCCACGCCGCGCACCCACTTGGGGCCCTTCCAGGCGTAGAGCCGGGGGACGACGAAGCGCACCGGGAAGCCGTGCTCGACGGTGAGGGGTTCACCGCCCTTGTGGGTGGCGAAAATCGACTTGTCGTCGAGGAAGTCCTCGATCCGCAGATTGGAGCTGAAGCCGTACTCGGCCCAGACCATGACATGCGTGACGTCGGGCGCGGGCGGCGCGAGCTTCAGCACGGTCGCGGCGGACACCCCGCCCCACTCGATGCCGAGCATCGAGAACTTGGTGACGCAGTGGAAGTCGGCGATGACCGTGGCGTACGGCAGGGCCGAGAACTCCTCGTGGTTCCAGCAGGTCATCCCGCCGTCGGCGGTGGCCCCGAAGACCCGGAACTCCCAGCGGTCCGGCTTGAAGCGCGGCACGGGACCGTAGTGCGTGACCGGCCAGCCCCGCTGAATCCGCTGCCCCGGGGGAAGCTCCCCCATGCGGTGCTCGGACTGACCCATGAGTCCATGGTGACAGACCGGACGTGGTGCTTCTGACCCCGCTCACCCCATTCCGGACAAGCCGGACAACAGAACGTAAGCCTCCGCTTACTGGATCGCGCGGGGCCCCGGTGCGAGGATGCGCCCATTGTGTCGGTCCGATTGGGAAGGCGGCGTTGCCATGCAGGGCGACCCCGAGGTCATCGAGTTCCTCAACGAACAGCTGACCGCTGAACTGACGGCGATCAACCAGTACTTCCTGCACGCGAAGATGCAGGAGAACTTCGGCTGGGTGAAGCTCGCCAAGTACACCCGGTCGGAGTCGTTCGACGAGATGAAGCACGCGGAGATCCTGACCGACCGCATCCTCTTCCTGGACGGCCTGCCGAACTACCAGCGGCTCTTCCACGTCCGCGTCGGCCAGACGGTCACCGAGATGTTCCAGGCCGACCGTCAGGTGGAGGTCGAGGCGATCGACCGGCTGCGGCGCGGTGTCGAGGTCATGCGGAGCAAGGGCGACATCACCTCGGCCAACATCTTCGAGTCGATCCTCGCCGACGAGGAGCACCACATCGACTACCTGGACACGCAGCTCGAACTGATCGAGAAGCTGGGAGAGCCGCTCTACATCGCGCAGCTCATCGAGCAGCCCGAGTCCTGACCTCAGGCGGCCCGCGCGGCGGCCGGGGCCGCCGGATCGGCGGGGGCGGCGGGCTCCTCGGGGGCGGGTGCGGCGGACTGCATCGCGGTCACCGACGCGGTGACCGTCTCCGCCGCCGCCAGGGTGGGGGCGAGCCTGGTGCGCGTGGTGCACTCGGTGCCGCGCCCCAGCAGGCTCTGGATCCGCTTGACGCAGGAGCCGCAGTCGGTGCCCGCCTTGCAGGCGGAGGCTATCTGGCGGGGGGTGCAGCGGCCGTCGTCAGCGTGCTGCTTGACCTGCTGTTCGGTGATGCCGAAGCAGGAGCAGACGTACACGCGGGTCACCACCGTTCCGGACCGGGCGGGAGCCCCCTGACGGGTGGCCCCTCTGTGCTGAGGTAATCCTTACCTTACCCGGCGGCGTGAGCGGAGAAAAGCGGCGAGGGGCGCGGATCGGTGTGATCCGCGCCCCTCGCCGTGCCGCTCGTGGCCCTACTGGCCCCGGTACATCTCCGCCACCAGGAACGCCAGGTCCAGCGACTGGCTGCGGTTCAGCCGGGGGTCGCAGGCCGTCTCGTAGCGCTGGTGCAGGTCGTCGACGAAGATCTCGTCGCCGCCGCCCACGCACTCGGTGACGTCGTCGCCGGTCAGCTCCACATGGATGCCGCCCGGGTGGGTGCCGAGGCCGTGGTGCACCTCGAAGAAGCCCTTGACCTCGTCGAGCACGTCGTCGAAGCGCCGCGTCTTGTGGCCGGAGGCCGCCTCGAAGGTGTTGCCGTGCATCGGGTCGCAGACCCAGGCGACCTGCGCGCCGGACGCGGTGACCTTCTCCACCAGCGTCGGCAGCTTGTCGCGCACCTTGTCCGCGCCCATCCGCACGATGAAGGTGAGCCGGCCGGGCTCGCGCTCCGGGTCGAGCCGCTCCACGTAGCTGAGCGCCTCCTCCGGCGTGGTGCCGGGGCCGAGCTTCACGCCCAGCGGGTTGCGGATCCGGGAGGCGAACTCGATGTGCGCCCCGTCGAGCTGCCGGGTGCGCTCGCCGATCCACACCATGTGGCCGGACACGTCGTACAGGTGCCCGGTGCGCGAGTCGGTACGGGTCAGCGCCGTCTCGTAGTCCAGCAGCAGCGCCTCGTGGGAGGCGTAGAACTCGACCGTGCGGAACTCGGCCGGGTCGGTGCCGCACGCCTTCATGAAGTTCAGCGCGTTGTCGATCTCGCGGGCGAGCTGCTCGTAGCGCTGCCCGGACGGCGAGGACTTCACGAAGTCCTGGTTCCAGGCGTGCACCTGCCGCAGGTCCGCGTAGCCGCCGGTGGTGAAGGCGCGCACCAGGTTCAGCGTCGAGGCGGACGCGTGGTACATCCGCTTGAGCCGTTCGGGGTCCGGGATGCGGGCCTCTGGAGTGAATTCGAAGCCGTTGACGGAGTCGCCGCGGTAGGTCGGCAGAGTGACGCCGTCACGGGTCTCGGTGGGCTTGGAGCGCGGCTTGGAGTACTGCCCGGCGATCCGGCCGACCTTCACCACCGGCACCGAGGCCGCGTAGGTGAGCACCGCTCCCATCTGCAGGAGCGTCTTGAGCTTGTTGCGGATCTGGTCCGCGCCGACGGCGTCGAACGCCTCGGCGCAGTCGCCGCCCTGGAGCAGGAACGCCTCACCCTTGGCCACGGAGGCCAGCCGGTTGCGCAACTGGTCGCACTCGCCCGCGAAGACGAGCGGCGGATACGACGTGAGGTCCGCGACTACCTCGCGCAGAGCCTCGGCGTCGGGCCACTCCGGCTGCTGCGCCGCGGGAAGAGAGTGCCAGGTGTTGTCACCGGCGTGGATATCTGCGTTCACGGTCACGGATCCAACATTACGGGGTCATGTCGACCCGTTTTCGACCCGCCCAGTGGGTGAGACGTGCCGAGGTTCCGCCCAACCGTGAATTGGACTATGCCAACTGGTAGCCTCACGCGCGTTTCACTGGTGATCGCCAATCCCAGCGGTCACTTCCGGGGAGGGCGCGCGCGGATCCGCGTGCCGGAAGGCTAGAGGAACTGCGCGTGACAAGCAGACACCGCCGCAAGAAATCAGTGATCGCCTACGGAGCCGCCGGCCTCGCACTGGCCACCGCCGCCACCTACGGCACGATCGCGCTGGCGACGACGTCGTCGGGCGGCACGGGCGACGCCAAGAACGGCGGCGGGGCGTCCGCCACCGCCCTGCAGGACGACTTCTCGGCCGCGGCCGCCGAGTTCCAGGTGCCGAAGAACGTGCTGATGGCGGTCGCGTACCACCAGACGCTGTGGGACTCGCACGGCGGCCGGCCGAGCACCACCGGCAACTACAACGTGATGGGCCTCACGCAGGTCACGGCCGCCGACGTGGTGCAGCCGACCGCGGACCAGCGGCTCGCCGAGATGAACCTCAGCGGTGACCCGGCGGTCACCAAGCACTTCGACGCCGCCCGCGCCCTCAAGACCGCCGTGGCGAAGGTCGACACCTCCGACCCGCGGCTGCACACCCTGGACGCGGCGGCGAAGCTGATCGACGCCTCCGCCGACGAGGTGAAGAACGACGCGCGGCAGAGCGTGCGCGCGGGCGCCGCGCTGCTGGCGCAGTACGAGAAGGCGGCCGTCGGCTCGCTGCCCTCCGACGCGGGCCAGTGGTACGCGGGTGTCGCCCGCTACAGCCAGTCGCCGTCCGCCGCCGGGGCCGAGCAGTTCGCCCAGCGGGTCTTCGACTCGGTGCGGACCGGCGAGAGCCGGGTCACCGCGGAGGGCCAGGCCGTGACGCTGGCGGCCGACCCGTCGGTCACGCCCGTCAAGCCCGCGAAGGTGCCACTGGCGGCGACCACCACCGCGGCCCCCGCGACGACGGCGGCCACCCCCGCTCCTGAGTGCCCTGCCGTGCTGAAGTGCAACTTCGTCCCGGCCGCCTTCGGCCCGGACACGAGCAAGCCGCCGACCATCCTCGGGAACTACAACCCGGCGAACCGGGTGCCCGGGCCGCCCGCGGCGGGCGCGGAGGACATCCGCTACATCATCATCCACGACACCGAGGGCAGCTTCGCGGGAGCGATCCAGGAGTTCCAGAACGCCTCGGCCAGCGCCAGCGCCCACTACGTCATCGCCCAGGACGGCCGCGTGACGCAGATGGTGCAGACGAAGGACGAGTCCTGGCACGCGGCCAACAAGACGATCAACATGCACTCGATCGGCATCGAGCACGAGGGCTACGCCATCCAGGCGGGCTGGGTCGGCGAGCCGGAGTACGAGTCCTCGGCCACCCTGGTGAAGTCCCTGGCCGCCACGTACCACATCCCGCTGGACCGCGAGCACATCATCGGCCACGACGAGGTGCCCGGCGTCCTCGACGGCAACGTCAAGACGCAGCACTGGGACCCGGGACCGTACTTCGACTGGAACCACTACATGTCGCTGCTCGGCGCCCCCACCGGCGTCGGCAACGCGGGCGGCCCGGTGAAGACCGGTGAGCTGGTGCGGATCGTCCCGCCGTTCACCACGGACAACCAGCCGAAGATCACCAGTGCGGGCACCACGGAGCCGGCCCACCCGGCGAACTTCGTCTACCTGTACACCTCGCCCTCCACGACGGCGGCGCTGCCCACCGACCCCTACCTCGGCACTCCGGCCTGGAGCGACGGCTCCAACTGGTCGAACAAGCTGGTCGCGGGCGGCGAGTACGTGGTCGCCGGGGTGCAGACCGACTGGACGGCGATCTGGTACGGCGGCAAGAAGGTCTGGTTCCACAACCCGGGCGGCCAGTGGACCGCGCCGGTGACCGGCCAGATGGTGCTGACCCCGAAGTCGGGCACCATCCCGGTCTACGGGCGCGCCTACCCGGAACAGGCCGCGTACACCGGGACGAACGTGCCGGTGCAGACGGACAACGACACCTCGCTGACGAAGTACACCATCGCCGCGGGGCAGGCGTACGCGCAGGCCGGTCCCGAGGCCGCCGGCGACTACTACTACGGCGGAACGTACGCCGGTACCACGCCCGGCGACCGCACCCTGGTGAGCGGCAGCAGCAACGTCTTCTACCCGATCCGCTACAACCACCGGCTCGCCTGGGTGCGTGCCGGCGACGTACAGCAGATCGGCACCACGGCGCCGGACTCCGGGGCCACCCGGTACGACCTGCTCGGCCGGGACTCCTCGGGCGTGCTGTGGCAGTACCAGGGCACCGGCAGCGCCACGACGCCGTTCTACACCCGCTTCCGGGTGGGCGCGGGCTGGCAGGGCTACAACGCGGTGACCGCGATGACCGCGCTGCGGGCCGACGCGGTCGGCGACATGGTGGCCAGGGACACCTCGGGCTCGCTCTGGTACTACAAGGGCAGCGGGAAGCCGTCGGCGCCGTTCCAGGCGCGGGTGAAGGTCGGCGGGGGCTGGCAGATCTACAACAACCTGTCCGGCGTCCGGGACGTCACCGGGGACGGCAAGCCCGACCTGATCGCCCGGGACGCCTCCGGCGTGCTGTGGCTCTACCAGGGCACCGGCAGCACCACGGCGCCCTTCGCGGCGCGCCTTCGTATAGGAGGCGGCTGGCAGGGCTACAACACCCTCGTCAGCCTCGGTGACTTCACGGGGGACGGCAAGGCGGACCTGATGGCCAGGGACACCAGCGGGGCGCTGTACCTCTACTCGGGCACCGGCAGCGCCACGGCGCCGTTCGCGCCCCGGGTCAAGATCGGCACCGGGTGGCAGATCTACAACAGCATCGTCGGGGTGAGCGACCTCAGCGGTGACGGCAAGGGGGACCTGGTCGCCAGGGACACCAGCGGCAAGCTGTGGGTCTACAAGGGCACTGGCAGCGCCACCACGCCGTACTCGGCCAGGACCCAGGTCGGCACCGGATGGCAGATCTACAACGCACTCGTCTGACACACCACAGGCGTATGCGCTAGGGTCGGCGCCATGTTCGCGCAGACCCGCACCATGAACCAGAACTGGTGGTGGACCGTCCCTCCGGCGGCCCACTGATCGCGCGTACGAAACCTCGCGAAGGCCGCCCCCAGGGGCGGCCTTCGGCGTTTCCCGCCCGGCCGCCCCTTCCGACCACCCTTGGAAGGACCGCCGTGCATCTCACGCCCCAGCTCCTCGTCGAGCGTCTGCTCGCCCCCGGCTGCCCGCCGTTCGCCCTGCTGCACCGCAGGACGCCGGGCCATGCCGAGGACGTCGTCGAGGTCCTGATCGGACCGGTCGGCGCCGTCGGCCGGCTGACCGACATCCCGCTGCCGACCGGCGCCCCGGCCACCGGCACCGCCACCACCGACGCGCTCGCCCTGGTGCCGTTCCGGCAGATCCGCGAGCGCGGCTTCGACGTCCGCGACGACGGCACCCCGCTGGCCGTGCTGCGCCCCGAGGAGTCGTACGCGCTGCCGCTGGCCGATCTGCTGGCCGCGCTGCCCGACCGCGAGGTCACCGTCGAGGGCGGCGCGTTCGACGTGGACGACGACACCTACGCGGGCATCGTGGAGCGGGTGATCGAGGACGAGATCGGGCGCGGCGAGGGCGCCAACTTCGTGATCCGGCGCACCTTCCGGGGCGCGGTGCCGGGGTACGGCCCGGACGCCGCGCTGGCGCTGTTCGGGCGGCTGCTGCGCGGCGAGCGGGGCGCGTACTGGACCTTCGTGGTGCACACCCCGGAGCGGACGCTGGTCGGCGCCAGCCCCGAGGTGCATGTGCGGATGTCCGGGGGCACGGTCGTGATGAACCCGATCAGCGGCACGTACCGCTACCCGGCCGAAGGGCCGTCGGCCGAGGGGCTGCTGGAGTTCCTGCACGACCCGAAGGAGGTGGAGGAGCTGACGATGGTCGTCGACGAGGAGCTGAAGATGATGTGCACCGTCGGCGACCTCGGCGGGGTGGTGGTCGGTCCGCGGCTCAAGGAGATGGCACACCTGGCGCACACCGAGTACGAGCTGCGCGGGCGCTCCACCATGGACGTGCGGGACGTGCTGCGCGAGACGATGTTCGCCGCCACGGTGACCGGCTCCCCGGTGCAGAACGCCTGCCGGGTCATCGAGCGCTACGAGCCCGCGGGGCCCGGCGGTTCGGGGCGCGGCTACTACGCGGGCGCGCTGGCGCTGCTCGGCCGGGACGCGGGCGGCGCGCAGACGCTGGACTCGCCGATCCTGATCCGTACGGCGGACATCTCGCCCGGCGGCGAGTTGAAGGTGCCGGTCGGCGCCACCCTGGTGCGGCACTCGGAGCCGCGCGCGGAGGTCGCCGAGACGCACGCCAAGGCGGCCGGTGTGCTGACCGCGCTGGGGGTGCGGCCCGCACCCGCGCGGCCGCCGGCCGGGCCGCGGCCGCGGCTCGCCGACGACATCCGGGTCCGGGCGGCGCTGGACGCGCGGCGCGGCAGCCTGGCGCCGTTCTGGCTGCGGATGCGGACCGAGCTGCCGCAGGCGCCGGACGGGCCGCTGGCGGGGCGGCACGCGCTGGTGGTCGACGGCGAGGACACCTTCACCGCGATGCTGGCGCACGTGCTGCGCTCGTCGGGGCTGGCGGTGACGGTGACCCGCTACGACGCCCCGGGGCTGCGGGAGACCGCACTCGGGCACCAGGGCCCCGTGGTGCTGGGCCCCGGCCCCGGCGACCCGTCGGACACCGCCGACCCCAAGATGCGGTTCCTGCGCAGGCTCGCCGCCGAACTGGTGGCCGGGCACCGGCACGGGCTGCTCGGGGTGTGCCTCGGCAACGAACTGCTCGCCGCCGAGCTGGGCCTGGACATCGTGCGCAAGACCGATCCCGCGCAGGGCGCGCAGGAGCGGATCGACTTCTTCGGCCGCGCGGAGACGGTCGGCTTCTACAACACCTTCACCGCGCGCTGCGACGACACCGCGGCGGAGGAACTGGCCATGCACCAGGTGGAGCTGAGCCGGGACCCGCTGACCGGGGACATCCACGCGATGCGCGGCCCCGGTTTCGCGGGCGTGCAGTTCCACCCGGAGTCGGTGCTGACCCTCAACGGCACCGCGCTCGCGGCGGAGCTGCTGGCGGGTGTGCTCACGCCGTCTCGCTGAACTGGGAGGCGTCCAGCACCGGCTCGGTGCGTACCGGCTCCGCCAGTACGGGGCCGATCAGCATCGTCACCGCGGCGATCATCGCGTACTCGTCGGCGGTGCCGTCGACCACGAGATCGGCCAGCGACCGGGAGGGGGCGACATGCGCGGCATGCCGCTCCCGCCCGGTCTGCAGGTAGTTGAGCAGGGACAGCCGGGGGTCCTGGCGCTGTACCTCGATCTTGCGGAGGATCTTGCGGGCCAGCCGGATGTCGTCGGGGGTGTCCACGTACACCCGCCAGGTGGCGCGGGCGGCCACCGCGGGCAGGGTGAGCGCGAACAGGCCCTCGACGACGACCAGCCGGTGCCTGCCGCTGCCCGCCATGGCGTCGACGGCGGCGCTCACCGCGCTCTCGTCGATGGACCCGGGATGGTTCCAGTCCAGCGTCTCGGCGCCGCTGGCGCTCAGCGTCCTGACCCCGCGCACGGGGTCGTGCGCGGGGACGTAGAAGTCGTCGAGATGGATGAGGCCGACGGCCTCGGGGTGGTGCAGCGCCAGCGCGTCGGCAAGGGTTGACTTGCCTGACGCGGTGCCGCCGGCGACCGCCAGTACGGGCGCCACGCGCCCGCTCGCCACACCCGTCATACCGGGCGCTCCTCATGTGCTCAAAGGGGGAAACGAAGCGGCCGGACCGGGGTTGGTCGATCGACCATTCCCTACCGGGTGGAGGGATGGTAGGTCGGGGAGATCGTTCGCGGCAAGCGCTGTCGGTCAAGGGGCTGCCAAGGGACGTTTCGGTGACGTGTCGGGGGTCGCCCGGTGTCAGCCGAAGAAGACGCCGGCTTCCTCGTAGAGCGACGGGTCGACCGTCTTGATGCGGGCGGTGGCGTCGCCGATCGGTACCCGGACGATGTCGGTGCCGCGCAGCGCGACCATCGTGCCGAAGTCCCCGTCGCGGACCGCGTCGATGGCGTGCAGGCCGAAGCGGGTGGCCAGCCAGCGGTCGAAGGCGCTGGGGGTGCCGCCGCGCTGGACATGGCCGAGAACGGTGGTCCGGGCCTCCTTGCCGGTGCGCTTCTCGATCTGGTCGGCCAGCCACTCCCCGACCCCGGAGAGTCGTACATGGCCGAAGGAGTCCAGCGTGCCGTCCTTGAGCACCATGTCGCCGTCGCGCGGCATCGCGCCCTCGGCGACCACCACGATCGGCGCGTAGCGGATCTTGAAGCGGCTCTCCACCCAGGCGCAGACCTGGTCGAGGTCGAAGCGCTGCTCCGGGATGAGGATCGCGTTGGCGCCGCCCGCGAGGCCGGAGTGCAGGGCTATCCAGCCCGCGTGGCGGCCCATGACCTCCACCACCAGGACCCGCATGTGGGACTCGGCGGTGGTGTGGAGGCGGTCGATGGCCTCGGTGGCGATGTTGACGGCGGTGTCGAAGCCGAAGGTGTAGTCGGTGGCGGACAGGTCGTTGTCGATGGTCTTGGGGACGCCGATGACGTTGACGCCGTGCTCCCGGTGGAGGGTGGCGGCCACACCGAGGGTGTCCTCGCCGCCGATCACGATGAGGGCGTCGACGCCCTCCTCCGCGAGGTGGCGCTGGACGCGTGCGACGCCGCCCTCGACCTTGAGCGGGTTGGTGCGCGAGGAGCCGAGTATGGTGCCGCCGCGGGGCAGGATGCCGCGGACGGCGGGGATGTCGAGCGGCACGGTGTCCCCCTCCAGGGGACCCCGCCAACCGTCCCTGAAGCCGGTGAAGTCGTACCCGTATTCCTGGACGCCTTTACGGACGATGCCACGGATGACCGCGTTGAGACCTGGGCAGTCACCGCCGCCGGTCAGAACTCCGACCCGCATGGTTTTCTCCCTTCGTCACAAGCAAGCTGTACCGGTTTCCAACCCCGGCAAAGCTAGCGTGACTTGGGTCACATGTCGCCGTCCAGATCGCCGTCCAGGCCGCGCTCGATCGCGTATCGGACAAGCTCGACCCGATTGTGGAGCTGGAGTTTGCCGAGGGTGTTCTGCACGTGGTTCTGCACGGTGCGGTGCGAGATCACCAGCCGCTGCGCGATCTGCTTGTAGCTGAGGCCCTTGGCGACGAGCCGCAGCACCTCGGTCTCCCGCTCGGTCAGCCGCGGCGCGGCCGGTTCACCGGCGGCGGCGGGCGGCGGCACGGTCGCCAGCCTGCGGTACTCGCCGAGCACCAGACCGGCCAGGCCCGGGGTGAAGACCGGGTCGCCGACGGCGGTCCTGCGCACCGCGTCCACCAGTTCGTCGCGGCCCGCGGACTTCAGCAGATAGCCGGTGGCGCCGGAGACCACCGCCTCCAGCACGTCCTCGTGCTCGCCGCTGGCGGACAGCACGAGCACCCGTACCGACGGGTCGTGCGCCACGACCTCCTTGCAGACCTGCACGCCGGACGCGCCGGGCAGGTTGAGGTCGAGGACGATCACCCGCGGGCGGGCCGCGCGGGCCCGGCGGATCGCCTCGGG
This sequence comes from Streptomyces sp. NPDC051976, assembly GCF_040680795.1. Lineage (NCBI taxonomy): Bacteria > Bacillati > Actinomycetota > Actinomycetes > Kitasatosporales > Streptomycetaceae > Streptomyces > Streptomyces sp. NPDC051976. The sequence goes on along the minus strand of NZ_JBFAXL010000045.1, from coordinate 43,659 downwards.
GCCGTCGCCCGCGGTGGCCACCACCTGGAAGCCGGACTCGGCGAGGTCGCGGGCGACGGCGTCGCGCCACATCGGGTGGTCGTCGACCACCATCACCGTCACGGACTCGTCGGTCATGCCGTACTGCTCCTGTCTGCTTCCGTGCGTCCGGGCAGGGATCCCACCGCCGGCACGGATTCTGTTACGGGTACGGAGTCGGCCGTGCGCGGCCGGGCGGGGGTACGGCCGGATCCCCGCCGGGGCAGCCGGAGTTCGACCTCGGTGCCCTGGCCGGGGACCGACACCAGCTCGGCGGTGCCGCCCAGGTCCCGCAGCCGCCCGCGGATCGACTGGGCGACACCGAGCCGCCCCTCGTCCTCGGCCGCGCAGAGCCGCCCCTCGGCGATCCCGGGACCGTCGTCGCGCACGCTGACCAGCACCGCGTCCGGCTCGTCCTCCACCAGGATCCAGGCGTGCGCCTGCTCGCCCGCGTGCCGGGCGACGTTGTCGAGCGCCGCGCCGACGGCGGCGGCGAGTTCGGCCGCCGCGTCCGGCTCCAGCAGCACCGGGGTGCCGGGCGCCGAGAGGGTCACCCGCGCGCAGGCGTACGGGGCCAGCAGCGTCGTCAGGTCGTGCGGCCCCGGCGGGTCGTCCGGGCCGCCGGGAACGGACGGCTTCCCGCCGGTCACCAGGGTGCGCAGCGCCGCCTCCTGCTCACCGGCCAGCCTGCCCAGCTCGGCGGCCTCGCCGCCGGCCTGGTTGCCGCGGCGCTGCACCATGGCGAGCACCTGGAGCACCCCGTCGTGGATGTCGCGGGCGAGCCGCTCGCGCTCCCGGGTGGCGGCCTCGATCTGCAGCGCGCGGGCCAGGGTGCGCTCACTGGCCCGGGCCACCTCGACCACGTAGCCGATGGCGATGCTCGCCACCCAGACCAGGATCACGTTGTGCACGGTGTCGCGGCTGGGTGAGCCGCGCTCCACCAGGTCGGCGATCGCGACCAGGCTGGAGGCGAAGGCCGCCCACCGCCAGCCGCCCTTCACCGCGTAGGCGAGCACCGAGCCCGCGGCCCATATCGACGGCAGCGTGAAGGAACCCGCGTCGATCCTGGCCTGGGTGTCGACGACCATGGTGAGCAGGATGCCGGTCAGCGCGACGGTGAGGTCGACGGCCAGGAAGGGCTTGGTGCAGCGCTCCGCGTTCTTCACCCGGCCCAGGGTGGACAGCGTCCAGACGGTGAGAACGCCCATGTAGATCCCGGCCGTCAGCGGGTGCAGCAGCTCGCCGTACGCGTGGACGTACAGCGCGACGGCGTACACCAGGGTCAGGACGCGGTACGCCAGCAGGGCGCGCCACAGGGGCTGTTCGACCGACATCCGCATGGCGGGCACGGGCCCCTCCCCCTGTCTCCCCGTCCACCGGTCAGTGACCGCTGGACGGCTCCGTCTTCTCGGCCTTGTCCGCCTTGTTCGCCTTGTTCGCCTTCTCGGCCTTGTCCGCCTTCTCGGCCTTCTCCTCGTCGGCCGCGCGTTTGGCGGCCTCGGCGATCTGGCGCTTGGCGGCGGTGGCGTAGATGTCCACGTACTCCTGGCCGGAGAGCTTCATGATCTCGTACATGACCTCGTCGGTCACCGAGCGCAGGATGAAGCGGTCGCCCTCCATGCCGTGGTAGCGGCTGAAGTCCAGCGGCTTGCCGATCCGGATGCCGGGGCGGATGGACAGCTTCGGCATCACCTGGCCGACCGGCTGCACCTTCTCGGTGTCGATCATCGCCACCGGGATCACCGGGGCGCCGCTGGCCAGGGCGACCCGGGCCAGACCGCCGGGCTTGCCGCGGTAGAGCCGGCCGTCCGGCGAGCGGGTGCCCTCCGGGTAGATGCCGAACAGCTCGCCGCGCTCCAGCACGGCCAGCCCGCTCTTGATCGCCGCTTCGCCCGCGCCGCGCGCACCCGAGCGGTCCACCGGGAGCTGCCCGACGCCCTTGAAGAAGGCGGCCGTCAGCTTGCCCTTGACTCCGGGGGAGGTGAAGTACTCCGCCTTCGCGATGAAGGTGACCTTGCGGTCCAGCATCGCGGGCAGGAAGAACGAGTCGGAGAACGACAGGTGGTTGCTGGCCAGGATCGCCGCACCCTCCTTGGGGATGTTCTCCAGGCCCTCCACCCACGGGCGGAAGGCTGCCTTGAGCGGCGAGCCAATGGCGATCTTCATCGCGCCGTAGAACAACCGAGGACCTCCTGTAGGCGACGCACTGACCTTAACGCCACGGGAGCGCGGTCTCGCCCCCGAAGGCTTGCGTCGTCGCTGCCTGCGGGGCTTACCGGTTGGTATCGGCTCCGCGTACGCTGAACCTCCCACCATCCGTGAACCCGCTCCCCCCACCCTGCCGAGCAAGGAGACCTACGGTGCCGCTGATGCCCGGAGCCGAGCCGTACCGCCATGACGGCGGCGAGACCGGCGTGCTGCTCTGTCACGGATTCACCGGTTCCCCGCAGTCCATGCGGCCGTGGGGCGAGTACCTGGCCGAGCGCGGCCTGACGGTGTCCGTACCGCTGCTGCCCGGCCACGGGACCCGCTGGCAGGACATGCAGATCACCGGGTGGCAGGACTGGTACGCCGAGGTCGACCGGGAGTTCCGGGCGCTGTCCGAGCGCTGCTCCCAGGTCTTCGTCATGGGTCTGTCGATGGGCGGCACGCTGTCGCTGCGGCTGGCCATCCAGCACGGCGCCGCGATCAGCGGGCTGGTGCTGGTGAACCCGTCGGTGAAGGCGGACGGCCTGCAGATCAAGGCGGTGCCGGTGGTGCGGCACCTGGTGCCGTCGGTGCCGGGCATCGCCAGCGACATCGCACTGGAGGGCAGCGAGGAGGTCGGCTACGACCGTACGCCGCTGCACGCGGTGTACTCGCTCACCAGACTGTGGCGGGTCGTCCGCCCGGCCCTGCCACAGGTCACCCAGCCGCTGCTGCTGCTGCACAGCCGGGTCGACCACGTGGTGCACCCGTCCAACTCCGCGGTGCTGCTGAGCAAGGTGTCGTCCACGGACGTCACCGAGAAGGTGCTGGAGCGCAGCTACCACGTGGCCACGCTCGACCACGACGCGGAGCGGATCTTCTCGGAGTCGTACGCGTTCGTGCAGCGTCTGTCGGCGGTCAAGGAGGGGACGTCCGGTGGCTGACCGGGAGGACGAGGACGCCGCCCCGCAGGAGGAGCCGGTCCGGCAGGAGCCGGACCGCCCGCCGCTGGACGAGGACGCGGCCTGGGCCGCGCTGATCGCCGGTTTCGACGACGAGCCCGAGCCGGGCGCCGCGGCGTCCTGGCCGGAGGCGGAGAACGTCCCCGAGGGACCGGACGAGGACGCCGAGGCGGACGGCACCGCCGCGAAGGACGCGGGCGCCGTGCCGCAGCCGGGCGCCACCCGCAGCATCGTCGTGCACCCGGTCATCCACGGGCCGCGCGACTACGAGGTCGCCGAGGACGATGACGACGACCACTTCGTCCCGCCGGAGCCGCCGCCGCTCCCCGACGCCGACGCCACCACCAAGTTCGCCTGGATCGCCGTCCTTGGCGGCCCTCTCCTGCTGCTCGGCTTCGTCCTCTTCCAGATCGAACTCACCTGGTGGGCCCTCACCGTCGGCGTCGGCGGCTTCCTCGGCGGCTTCGCCACCCTGGTCACCCGGATGCGCACCGGCGAGGACGACGACGACCGCCCCGACGGCGGCGCAGTGGTCTGAATCTCGACGCCCCCCTCGCGCCGCTCGGCGCCGGGGCGCCTCCCGGGCTTCGGGCGGCTGCGCCGGACTCCGTCCGGCGATCGGGCGCCGTCGATTAAGGCTGCGCCGCGGCGGCGGGCTGCGTCGCCGGGACGCGGATCGCGGCCAGGACGGGCAGGTGGTCCGTGGCGGCGCGCAGATCGGCGGTGGTGACGCCGGGGAGGGAGTGCGGGACGCCGCAGCCGAGGATCTCCACGGACGGGGTGGCGAAGAGGGCGTCGATACGCTGGTAGGGCGGGCGCATGTTGGTGATCTCGCCGCCCCACGGCTTGGTGGCCCAGGCGTCCTGGAGGGTCGCCGACAGCCGGCTGAAGCCGGGCCGGTCGGGCGGCTCGTTGATGTCGCCGCCGGCGATCACATGCGGCTCGCCCATCGCCGCGACGCGGTCCAGCAGCAGGCCCGCCTGGTCGCGGCGCTCGGCCGGGTCGAGGCTGAGGTGGGTGCTGACGGCGGCGAGCCGGGCGCCGCCGATCCGGAACACGGCGGTGGCGAACCCGCGCTGGTGCAGCCCCGGGGTGTGCGGCAGCAGCACGTCCTCGGTGCGCTCCACGTGCGGGCGCAGCGAGGACAGGATCATCGGGCCCGCGGTGGTGGCACCGCCGGTCACGTAGACGAGATCGGTCGCGTGGGCGAGGCGGGCCGCGGCCTTGCGCCATCGGAAGAACCGCGGGGCCTCCTGGATGAGGACGAGATCGGGGGCGCAGGCACGGATGATCCGGGCCAGCGCCGCCGTGTCGTCACGCATCGAGCGGATGTTGTAGCTGAGTACGCGGACGACCGCCGAGCCCCCGGGCTCGCTCGCGGAACCCGGCAGATCCTCCACGCTCATGTATCTAGCCCTGTCGTGCCAGGTCGGCCGCGCCGACGAGTCCTGCCTTGCCGCCGAGTTGTGCGGCAAGCACCTGTGCGTGCGGCCGCCATTCTCCACCGATCAGCCACCGCTTGAAGGATTTGCGGATCGGGTCGAGGACGAGTTCGCCCTCGTCCGACACGCCGCCTCCGACGATGAACGCCGACGGGTCGAAGAGCGAGGCCAGGTCGGCCAGGCCCGCACCGGCCCAGCGGGCCAGTTCGCGGAAGGAGTCGACGGCGACCGGGTCGCCCTGCCGGGCGGCGGCGCTGATGTGCCTCCCCTCGATGCCCTCCACGGTGCCGTTGCCGAGGGCGAGCAGCACCTGGGCGTTCTCCGGGGTGGCGTTGGCCCGCTGCTGTGCGTAGCGGACCAGTGCCCGTCCGGAGGCGTACTGCTCCCAGCAGCCCTGGCTGCCGCATCCGCACAGCAGTCCGTCGGGCACGACCCGGATGTGGCCGAACTCCGCCGCCACCCCGAACCGGCCGCGGCGCAGCTTGTTGCCGATGATGATGCCGCCGCCGAGACCGGTGCCAAGAGTGATGCAGATCACATCGGAGTGACCCTGTCCGGCGCCGAAACGGTACTCGCCCCAGGCCGCCGCGTTGGCGTCGTTCTCCACCACGACGGGGAGGCCGACACGCTGTTCGACCTTGTCCTTGAGCGCCTCGTGCCGCCAGGCGATGTTGGGGGCGAAGAGGACGGTGGCACGTTTGTCGTCGACGTATCCGGCGGCGCCGATACCTACCGCTTCGATGGAGTGACCGGTGCTGACCTGGCGTACCGCCTCCACGATCGCGTCCACGACGCCCTCGGGAGTCGGCGGCGTCGGCACCTTGACGGTCTCAAGAATCGAGCCTTCCTCGTCGACCACGCCGGCCGCGATTTTGGTGCCGCCGATGTCGACGCCGATGGTGAGTCCCATGTGTCCCTCAGTTTTCGGTCGATCCCCGCTTAGGAGAACCGTACCGGAGGGAGGCTCAGTCGAGGTCGATGTGTTCAGCGTGTGAACTCGGGGAGCGGTCCTCGCCCGTCCAACGCGCCTCGGCTCCGGCCACCGCCGAGCGGTATGCGGCCAGCAATTCGGCTCCGGCTGACGTCAGGTGATCGAACACCTCCGGATTGCGATCCTTGATGGGTTCGACAACTGAACGCACTTGGGAGATGACGCTCTGGGCAGCGATCTGCACCGCGGGGCTGTTGAGCGCGGAGAGCCGGTCGGCCACGGCCTCGGCCAGACGCCGCAGTTCCTCCCCCGCGCTGCCCACACCCTGGCCCGCCTGTTCGCGGCGCCTGGCGTGCTCGGCCGCGATGTCCTCCGCGCTGGCCTTGGCCCAGGCGTCGGCGTCAGGACGGTCCGTGGCTTCGCTCATGATCGGCTCCAAACGGGGGCGCTCCGGGGTGATTCGGCGCTTACTCTCCTCGACGGTACCTGAACGCCGCGCCTGGTTCAGCGGGGCCACAGGTCGGGATCGGGGGTGAACCGCACCCGCAGCGCCCCGTCGCGCAGTGCCGCGCCCGAGACGGTGCAGCGCCGCAGCGCCGAGGGCAGCGGCACGATCCGCCGGAAGCCGCCCGCGTCGACGACCAGTTCGTCACCGCGCCGCACCAGGTCGAGCCCCTCTCGGGTGGCTCCGGGCAGCGGCAGCGTCCACAGGAACCAGCCCTCGTCCGCCAACCGCTCCTCCACCGTCCACGGATCGGGCGCGGGCCCCGGCACGAGGCCGCCGGGCGCGGGCAGTTCGGCCAGCGGCGCCACCAGCCGGTCCAGCTCCGCGCGGTCCAGCGGATCCCGGCCCAGGTGCGGAAGTTCGCACAGCGGTACGCCGTCGGCCGCGCACACCGCCGCCAGCGCCTTGAGGTGGTCCTGCTGCTGAGCCGCGAGCGTGGCCAGGAACGGGTCGTCGGAGCCGGTGGGCAGCAACCGGTTGGCGACCACGGCCGACAGCCGGTGGCCGTGGAGCGCGATCCCGGTACGGGCGTCCCGTACCGCCTGGTCGGCGCGCGGGCCCGGCTCCACCACCAAGGCCAGCGTGGTGGCCGCGTCCTCCACCACCGCCTGGGCGACGGCGAGTTCGCCGTCGGCGCGGGCGGCGGCCTGGTACGCCCACTCCCCCGGCATCGGGACCCCGGCGAGCTGGGCGAGCACCGGCCGCAGCGCACGCGCCGCCTGGCGGTCGGCGGGCAGCAACCGCCGCAGGTAGCGCCGCAGTTGCTCGGGCAGGGCAAGCAGCGCGAGGGCGTCCCGCACCGGCGGCAGATCGACCACGACCAGGTCCCAGGCAGGGGCGCCGTCGGGTCCCGGGGTGTGCGCGTCCCGCAGCGCCCGCAGCAGGGCCAGCGGCCGCGCGCCGGGCAGTTCGGTGAGTTCCTCGGGGTCGAGCGGGGCCGCGCCGAGCAGGTCGAGCAGCGAGCCGATCCGGTCCTGGAGGGCCATGGCGTCGGTACGGAAGGACGCGGCCTGGTCGATCCGTACGACCGAGGGGCGACCGCCGTCCCCGGCCGACGGCGGTGCGGGGTCGGTGAGCGACGTACGGTCACCGGTCAGCAGCAGGGTGCGGGCGCCGTCGCGCGCCGCGGCGACGGCGAGGGCGGTCGCGACCGTCGTGACCCCCGCGCCGCCGGGCCCGGTGACCAGCAGGGTGCGTGCCTTCGCCGCGGAGGCCACCGGATCAGGCCGGGTCGCCGGGCTGGGCGGGGTCGGGCTGGAGGGAGTCGGGCTGGGCGCCGGTCTCCACGCGCTTCTTCAGACCGGCCAGCGCGCGGTCGATGATGACCTTCTCGGCCTTGCGCTTGATCATGCCGAGCATCGGGATCTTGACGTCCACGGTGAGCTGGTAGGTCACCTCGGTACGGGCGCCGCCGTCGAGCGGGGCGAGCGCGTAGGAGCCGTCGAGGGTGCGCAGCATCTGGGACTTCACCAGCGACCACTGGACCTCGTGGTCACTGATCCAGGTGTAGGCGAGGGTGTGGTCGTCCTTGATGGCGCCCGCGTCGAGCAGCAGCCGCACCTGCTGGGCCCGCCCGGCGTCGTCGGTGGCCAGTACCTCGGCCTCCTTGACCTCGCCGGTCCACTCCGGGTAGCGGCCGAAGTCGGCGATGACGCCCATGACGGCGGCCGGGGCCGCCTCGATCGTGATGCTCGACCTCGTGTGTTCCGCCATCGCCGTGGCCCCTCCGGGACGTCGCGTCGCCTGCTGGTAAGTGTCCTGCCGCTGCTGATCGCTACTGCTCGGGAAGGCTACCGCGTGCAGGTCGGGCGGCCGTCACCACTCCATCGCCCAGGGCGTGCGGGTGTGGTTGAAGTGACCGACGTTGACCAGCTCGGTGGGCCCGATCCGGGTCCTGGCGACCAGCGGCTGGTGGACATGGCCGAAGACCGCGTACTTCGGGCGGAGTCTGCGGATCGCCTCCAGCAGCGCCTCGCTGCCCCGCTCGAAGCGGCGGGCCTCGGTGTCGTAGCAGAGCTCGGGGATCGCGGGCGGGATGTGCGAGCAGAGCACGTCGACCGGGCCCAGCGCCTCGACCTTCGCGGCGTACTCCGCCTCGTCGACCTCGAACGGGGTGCGCATCGGGGTGCGCAGCCCGCCGCCGACGAAGCCGAAGACCCGGCCGCCGATCTCGGCGGTGGCCCCGTCCAGGACGGTGGTGCCGGGGGCGGCGTACTCGGGCCAGAGCTGCGGGATGTCGACATTGCCGTAGGTGGCGTAGGTCGGCGTCGGGAAGGCCGCGAAGAGTTCGGCGTACTGCTTGCGCACCGCGGTCTCGATGGTGCTGCGGCGGTCGATGCCGTCCCAGAGCCGCCGGTCGAGCGCGCGGGCCTCGTCGAAGAGCCGGGCGGTGCGCAGTTCGACCATGCGATGGGCGTTGTCCACGCCGAAGAGGTCGGGGAAAATACCGCGGGAGTGGTCCGCGTAGTCCAGGAAGAGCACCAGATCGCCCAGGCAGATCAGCGCGTCCGCACCGTCTCCGGCCCTGGCCAGGGCCTCCGTCGCACCATGGACGTCACTCACCACATGGACCCGCATGCCGATACTTTATAGCGGGGCATCCCGTAGCGGGTTCCCTGCGAATCACTCGCGGGCTGGACTACTGTTCCGGCAGCGGTTCAGCCGCTCCACCCGGTGTGTGATGCTTAAAACATCTGTACTGCCCCCCTATCGCCGGAGCTTTACCGATGGGTAACGTCCAGGCCGTCCATACCTTCCCTCCGGGTGCGCCGTGGCACCGATGAGGAGTAGCCGCCTTGCGTGAGTTCAGCCTTCCGGCCCTGTACGAGGTCCCTGCGGACGGCAACCTGACGGATCTGATCCGCCGCAACGCCGCGCAGCATCCGGACACCGCGGTCATCGCCCGCAAGGATTCCGCCGGCCAGTGGCAGGACATCACCGCCGCCGGTTTCCTGGCGCAGGTGCGCGCGGCCGCCAAGGGCCTGATCGCCTCGGGCGTGCAGCCCGGCGACCGGGTGGCACTGATGTCCAGAACGCGCTACGAGTGGACGCTGCTCGACTTCGCCGTGTGGAGCGCGGGCGCGGTCACCGTGCCGGTGTACGAGACCTCCTCGGCGTCCCAGATCGAGTGGATCCTCAGCGACTCCGGCGCCGTGGCCGTCGTGGTGGAGGCCGCGCAGCACGAGGAGGCGGTGGAGTCCGTACGGGACCGGCTGCCGCACCTCAAGCACCTGTGGCGGATCGACACCGGCGCGGTGGACGCGCTGGCCGCGGCGGGCACCGACATCTCCGAGGCGGTGGTGGACGAGCGCAGCGCCAGCGCGAGCGCCGACTCCCCCGCCACGATCGTCTACACCTCGGGCACCACCGGCCGCCCCAAGGGCTGTGTGCTCAGCCACCGCAGCTTCTTCGCCGAGTGCGGCAACGTGGTGGAGCGGCTCGGCCCGCTGTTCAGGACCGGCCACTCCTCCGTGCTGCTCTTCCTGCCGCTCGCGCACGTCTTCGGGCGGCTGGTCGAGGTGGCCGCGGTGATGGCGCCGATCCGGCTCGGCCATGTGCCCGACATCAAGAACCTGACCGACGACCTGAGTTCGTTCCGGCCGACGATGATCCTCGGGGTGCCGCGGGTCTTCGAGAAGGTCTACAACTCGGCGCGCGCGACCGCCCAGGCGGGCGGCAAGGGCAAGATCTTCGACAAGGCCGCGGCCACCGCGATCGAGTACAGCCGGGCGCTGGACACCGCCGCGGGCCCCTCGATGAAGCTGCGCTTCACGCACAAGGTCTTCGACCGGCTCGTCTACAGCAAGCTGCGCGCGGTGCTCGGCGGCCGGGCCACCCACGCGATCTCCGGCGGCGCCCCGCTGGGCGAGCGGCTGGGCCACTTCTACCGCGGTATCGGCTTCACCGTCCTGGAGGGCTACGGCCTCACCGAGTCGTGCGCGGCCACCGCCTTCAACCCCTGGGACCGTACGAAGATCGGCTCGGTCGGCCAGCCGCTGCCCGGCTCCACGATCCGGATCGCCGACGACGGCGAGGTGCTGCTGCACGGCGAGCACCTGTTCACCGGGTACTGGAACAACGACGCGGCGACCGCCGAGGCGGTCTCCGACGGCTGGTTCCACACCGGTGACGTGGGCACGCTGGACGAGGACGGCTATCTGTCGATCACCGGCCGCAAGAAGGAGATCATCGTCACGGCCGGCGGCAAGAACGTCGCGCCCGCGGTGATCGAGGACCGGATCCGGGCGGACGCACTGGTCGCCGAGTGCATGGTGGTCGGCGACGCCCGGCCGTTCGTGGCCGCGCTGATCACGCTGGACGAGGAGTTCCTGCCGCACTGGGCCGAGCAGCACGGCAAGACCGGGCGGACGGCGGCGGAGCTGGCCGCCGACCCCGAGCTGCTTGCCGCCGTCCAGCACGCGGTGGACGAGGGCAACGCGGCCGTCTCCAAGGCCGAGTCGGTGCGGAAGTTCCGTATCCTGCCGACCCAGTTCACCGAGGAGTCCGGCCACGTCACGCCGTCGCTCAAGCTCAAGCGCAATGTCGTGCTGAAGGACTTCGCGGACGAGATCGAGGCGCTGTACCAGCGCTGAGCGGTGCGTGGTTCACCGGCCGGGCCCCGGCCCCGGCTCAGCCGGTGAGGCCGTCCTGGGCCAGCACCCGTGCCATCGCGCGCTCCGCGAGCGCCGTGATGGTGACGAACGGGTTGACGCCGATCGATCCGGGGATCAGCGAGCCGTCCGTCACATAGAGGTGGTCGTAGCCGCCGACCCTGCCGTACGCGTCCGTGGCGGCGCCCAGCGGCAGCCCGCCCAGCGGGTGGTAGCAGAAGTCGTCGGCGAAGGCCTTGTTGCCGCCGAAGAGGTCGTAGCGGTAGATGGTGGCGTTCTTCCGGTTGATCCGGTCGAAGAGGGTCTTGGCCGATTGCACGGACGGCTGGTTCTGCGACAGCGTCCAGTTCAGCCGCGCGGAGTCGGTGGCGGCGTCGTAGGAGAAGGTGCCGCGCTCCGGGTTCTTGGTGATCGCCAGATAGAGGCTGATCCAGGTCTCGAAGCCGATCGGCAGCGGGGCGATCTCGGCGAAGACCGGGTTGGCCGCGTTGGCCCAGTCGTCGATGCCCATGACGGGGATGGTGGCCTGGTTGGCGCCGGTCGGGTTCCACATGTAGTTCGCCCGGGCGAGCATGATGTTGCCGTTGCCGCCCCAGGCGGTGCCGACGCTGCCGCCGAGCCGCGGCAGGGTGCCCGTCTCCCGCGCCCTGACCAGGATCTCGGTGGAGCCGAGGCTGCCCGCGGCGAGGAAGAGGTACTTGCAGCCGACCTCGCGGGTCTCCACGACCGCGCCGGTCAGGTCGATCCGCTCCACGGTCAGCACATAGGTGCCGTCCGGTGATCTTCGTACGGCTCTGACCCGGCTCAGCGTCTCGATGGTGACCTTGCCGGTGCCCAGCGCCGCGGCCAGATAGGTCTTGTCGACGCTGCGCTTGCCGTGGTTGTTGCCGTAGATGACCTCCTGGGCCAGCGCGGACTTGGTCGCGGTGCCGGCCGCCTCGGCCTGCATGTACGAGAAGTCGTACACGTTCGGCACGAAGGTGGTGCTCAGGCCGGTGTTGTGGGCCTGGTCGCGGGAGACGCGGGCGAACTGGTACCACTGCGTGGACTCGAACCAGGCAGGGTCGACGGTGTTCACGCCCAGCATCCGGTTGGCCAGCGGGAAGTAGGTGCCGTACATCTCGCCGGAGTCGACCTGCGGCAGCACCTCCTCGAAGTACGCGCGGGACGGGGTGACGGCCATACCGCCGTTGACGAGCGAGCCGCCGCCGACGCCGCGGCCCACGTACACGGACATGTCGCCGTAGTGCACGCGGTCCAGCACTCCCGGGTACGGGGTGATGTTCTTGTTGACGACGTCGAGCCAGAGGAAGGTCGCCAGCGGCGCCTCGGTACGCGTCCTGAACCACATCGAGCGCTGGTCGGGCGAGCTGGTGTTGCAGAAGATCTTGCCGTCGGCGGCGGGGGTGTCCCACAGCCGCCCCATCTCCAGGACGGTGGTGGCGACCCCGTGCTCACCGAGCCGGAGCGCGGCCACGGCGCCGCCGTAGCCGGATCCGATCACGATGGCCGGGCTGAAGGTGGTGGCGGCGGGTTCCGCGGCGGGTTCGGCCGCCGACGCCGGGGTCGCGGAGAGCGCGATACGGGTGAGGCCGAGGGCGGCCGCGGTCTGGAGGGCGCCGAGCCCCAGGAAGTGACGGCGCGTCAGTTCTGAAGTCATGCGCGCATGATGGGCGGGTCCGCGTGAACCCTCCATGCACATGACGCATGATCTTTTAGGTGTTTTACGTGATCGTCATCAACATGTCACTGATGTGACGGGTGGTTCCGGCGTCGGGGCAAGGGGCGCCCGGGGCGATCCGGGGCCGATCCGGGGCCGCTCCGGCGTCAGAGAAGCGAGCGGAGGCGGTCGGCGAGGAGGTCCCAGCGCCAGGCTTCCTCGACCCATTGGCGGCCGCGCTCGCCCATGCGTTGGCGCAGTTCGGGGTCGCGCAGCAGGGTGAGGACGCGTTCGGCGCACTGCTCGGGCGAGCCGCCCGCGACCACCCAGCCGGTCTCGCCGTCGAGCACCGCGTCGGGCGCCCCGCCGGAGTCGCCCGCCACCACCGGCAGCCCGGTCGCGGACGCCTCCAGGTAGACGATGCCGAGGCCCTCGACGTCCAGGCCGCCGCGCCGGGTCCTGCACGGCATCGCGAAGACGTCGCCGGCGCCGTAGTGCGCGGGCAGCTCCTCCCACGGCACCGAGCCGGTGAAGCGCACGGCCTCCGCCACCCCGGTCCGCCCGGCCAGCTTCTCCAGCTCGCGGCGGTACGGCCCGCCGCCGACGATCAGCAGCACGGCGTCCGGCACTTCGCGCAGGATCCGCGGCATGGCCAGGATCAGCGTGTCCTGCCCCTTGCGCGGCACCAGCCGCGACACGCACACCACCACCGGGCGGTCGGTCAGCCCCAGCCGGGCCCGTACCACCGCCCCGCCCGACGCCGGATGGAAGGTCTTCTCGTCGACACCGGGCGGCAGTTGCACCATCCGCCCGGCCGCCGCCTGCGTCAACGCGGCGCCGATCCTCGACCGCGTGTACTCACCCAGATAGGTGAGGGTGTCGGTGCCCTCGCCGATCCTGCGCAGCAGTTGGCGGCTGACCGGCAGCTGCGCCCAGCCCGCCTCGTGACCGTGCGTCGTCGCCACCAGCCGCCGCGCCCCGGCCCTGCGCAGCGTCGGCGCCATCAGCCCGAGCGGCGCCGCCGCCCCGAACCACACCGAGGAACAGCCGTGTTCACGCAGCAGCCCGGCCGCCCGCCGCGCCACCCGCGGCGTCGGCAGCATCATCTTCGTACGGTCCCTGACCACCGGGAACGGCTGCTCCGCGTCGAACCGCGCGACCTCGCTCCCGTCCTTCCACGTCGAGGCGTACACCACGACCTGCCCCGGATCCATCCGCAGCGCCATGCTGTGCACGAAGGACTGGATCCCGCCGGGCCGCGGCGGGAAGTCATTGGTCACGATCAGCGTCTTGTCCATCGCCGCCGACAGTACCCGCTCCCGCGGGCGCCTTCGTGGTCGGTGTTCACCCGGCTGGCGGCCCCGGCCGCGTCCGTGCGGACCGGGGGCGGGTGCGGCAGCGATGATGCGTATCGTGACAAAAACATACATCAGTGGTCGTATGTGGGCAGTTGTCGTCTGGGCCGTCACGCGTGCCGCGTTCCTGCTGTTCGTGTGCCGTGTCGTGCACTTCCCCGGGCAGTACCTGGCCAATGACGTGTCGACGGTCTATCACGGGTGGTACGAGGTGCTGCGGGGCGGGACGTTTCCGCTCGCGGACGTGACGTGGCAGTACCCGCCGGGTGCGGCGGTGGTGATCCTGGCGCCGCGGGTGCTGCCGTTCCTCGGCTACACGACGGCGTTCGTGTGGCTGGCGTGGGCGGCCGACGCGGCGGTGCTGGTGGCGCTGGCGCGCGTCTCGGACGGCGGACGGCGGGGCGGGCTGGCCGGGTTGTGGGTGTGGTCGGCGGGCGGCGCGCTGCTCGGGCCGATCGTCTACGCGCGCTACGACGTGATGGTGACGCTGGTGGGTGTGCTGGCGCTGCTGACGCTGCGCCGGCGTCCCGGGGTGGCGGGGGTGCTGGCCGGGGCGGGCGCGATGCTCAAGGTGTGGCCGCTGCTGCTGGTGTTCGGGGTGCCGCGCGACGGGGCGCTGCGGCGGACGTGGGCGTGGACCGCGGGGACGGTGGTGGCGCTCGCGGTGTTCTTCCACGCTGCGATGCCCGGTGCCTTCTCCTTCCTCACCTTCCAGCGTGACCGCGGCACCGAGGTCGAGTCGCTCGGCGCGACGGTCTTCCATCTGGGCAGGCACTTCGGCTGGCACGGCCGGGCCGAGATGAACTACGGCTCGGTGGAGTTCGTCGGCCCCCACGTCCACCTGGTGAGCGCCGCGGCCCTGGCGCTCTCCGTGCTCGCCTTCGGCTGGCTGCTGCTGTGGCGGCTGCGGGCCCGCGAGTTCGGGCCCGCCACCCCGTACGACGCGGCCTTCACCGCGCTGCTGGTCTTCACCACCACCAGCCGGGTGATCAGCCCGCAGTACATGGTCTGGCTGGTCGGCGTCGGCGCCGTCTGCATGACGACGCGGACCACCGTCCAGCGGCTGCCGATCGCGCTGATCCTGGTCGCCTCGCTGTTCACCACCCTGGAGTTCCCGGTGTTCTTCTCCGACGTGGTGGCCAGCGACAAGCTGGGCGTGGCGCTGCTGCTGGTACGCAACGGGCTCCTGGTCACCGCCTCCGTCCTCGCCTGCCGCAGGCTGTGGGCGGCGACGGTCCCGCAGCGCGCCGCCCACACGGCGCGGGCCCCCCGGGCGGGGGCGGCGGACACACCGGCGGTCCTGACGTCGCGCTAACGCGCGGGGGAGCTTGGCGCGGTCGCTCGACGGCGGCGGCGGGCGGCTCGGTCCGCGGCTGCCTCGCGGGCGGCGGGACCGGTCGTCGGATCGGCCGTATGGCGTCGCGCCTTCGGGGCCCTTCCGCGGCGCGGGCGTTCAGCCGCGGCGGGCGGGGTCGGCCGGTGTCTCGGCCGTGCCGATCTCGTGCGGTGCGGCGCGGTCGCGGACGGCGGCGCGGAAGAGGCCCACAACGGCCAGGCACTGCAGTGCGGCGCTCACGGCCATCGCGAGTGCCACGCCGTTGAGGCCGAGACCCGCCCCGGGGCCGGACAGGACGTAGCCGAGGGGCAGTTGGACAGCGGTTCCGGCCAGGGTCACCCATGCGAGTTGGCGGCCGGTGCCGCTGCCCTGGAAGACGCCGCCGAGGGCGATGAAGCAGGCGAGCAGCACCAGGTACGGGCCCAGGCAGCGCAGATAGCCCGCCCCGGCCGCGGTGACGGCGGTGTCGGCGCCGAAGACCCGCATCAGGGCGGGTGCGGCCACCAGCAGCGCCCCGGCGGCGGCCGTACCGAGGAGCGCCCCGGTGAGCAGGGCCTGGCGGCCGATCGCGGCGCGGTCGTCCCGGCCGGTGCCCTCGGTGTGCGCGGTGTGGATGGAGGCGGCCTGGCGCAGGGCGTAGAAGGCCATCGTGGCCACGTAGGTCGCCTTGGTCGCGATGCCGTACGCGGCCACGGCCGTCACCCCGACCCGGGCCACCAGCGCCACCATCACCATCCCCCCGGCCATCCGGATCACGAAGTCGGCGGACATCGGGGCGCCGGTCACGGCGGTACGGCGGGCGGCGGTCAGGGTGGAACGGGCAGGGGGTGTACGGCGGGTGGCGGCCCGCAGCACCGGGTTGCGGCGCAGCGCCACGCATCCGGCGGCCAGGGCGACGGCGCGGCCGAGGACGGTGGCGAGGGCGGCGCCGCGGACGCCGAGCGCGGGGAGGCCGAGGAGGCCGTGGATGAGGAGCGGGTCGAGGACGAGGATCAGCGCGTTCGCGAGGAAGGAGAGCCGCATCGGGGTGCGGGTGTCGCCGGTGCCTTTGAGGATGCCGTCGAGGACGTTCTGGGCGAAGAAGACGGCGATGCCGGGGAGGGAGATGGCGAAGTAGCCCGCGGCGAGGGCGCGGGCGCCGTGCGCGTCACCGCCGCCTGCGCCGCCGCCGAGGACCAGGGCGGCCAGTGGGTCGCGCAACAGCCAGCCGCCGACCGCGACGAGCGGGGTGAGGACGGCGCAGAGCGCCCAGCCGCCGCGGACCGCCTCGCGCAGCGCGCCGTGGTCGCGGGCTCCGGCGGCGTGCGCGACCCGCACCGTGGTGCCGACGGCGGCCGTGAGGATCACGCCGAGCAGCAGGTTCTCGGTGCTCGTGGCGACCGCGACGGCCGCGACGGCGGCGCCGCCGAGCCGCGCCACCCACAGCATGTCGATGATCCCGGCGAGGACGCTCGCGAGGAGCTCGAAGTACACCGGGAAGGCGAGTGTGAGCAGGCGGGTGCGGTGGTTCATGGTGGCCTCCCCCGACGGAATGATTACCTCGATTCGAGGTAGCTCGTTTAGAGGTACCATGAGGGTGGCGGGCCGCGCAAGGACGGCTGCCGCCGGGCCACGAGGGAGGGGCGGAAGCGCCGTGCTGGAGCTGACGATTCTCGGGTTTCTCTACGAACAGCCGCTGCACGGCTATGAGTTGAAGGAGCGCATCACCGGGCTGAGCGGGCATGTCCGCCCCGTCAGCGACGGGGCGCTCTACCCCGCGATCAGCCGGATGACGGCGGCGGGCCTGCTCGACCAGCACACCGAGCCGGGCGCGGGCGCGGCGCCGCGGCGCGTCCTCTCCCTGACGGACGCGGGCCGCGACCGCCTCCGTGAGCGGCTGCGCGACCCCAAGCCGGTGGAGGTCACCGACTCGACCCGCTTCAACACCCTCCTCGCCTTCCTCCGCCACCTCGACGACCCCACCGCCCAGGCCGCCGTCCTCCAGCGCCGCCTCGACTTCCTCCTCCAGCCCGCAAGCTTCTTCTACGCCGACGGCCGCCCCGTCCGGCTCGAGGACGAACCCGACCTCTTCCGCCGCGGCATGCTGCGGGTCGCTCGCGCGACGGGCACCGAAGAAAAGGCGTGGCTCAAGGAAGCCATCGCCGCCTTGACCCCCGCCACCTGACCCGCGGCCAGGGCCCCGCGGCCCACCCACCCACCCGTTACCGCCGCTTGACGCAGCGGCGCCGCGCGGCGCTTCCGCGCGGGTCGACCCGTTGGGGGCCCACCCGGAAACCCACCCCGCGTGGGCACGCGAGCCGCCCGGCCACGCCGACCCGCGGCCACCCCGCCCCGGCCCGAGACGGCACAACCTGCCAGCGCACAATTCGCGGGCCCGCCCACGCCCGCCGACCCGCGAGCCGCAACCGAGCCGCCACAACCCGCCGCCACACAGCTCGCGGCCCCGCCCACACCCGCCGTCCCCACCGGCAACCGCGAGCCGCAACCGAGCCGCCACACAGTTCGCGGACACGCCCCGTCCACAGTCCCCACCGGCAACCGCCCACGCGGCCACCGCGTGCCGCAGCAAGGCGGAACAACCCGCCGTCACACGGCTCGCGGGCCCACCCCGCCCACGCCCCCGTCCCCACCGGCAACCGCCCACTCGCGGCCACCGCGTGCCGCAGCGAGGCGGCACAACCCCGCCGTCGCACAGTTCGCGGCCCCGCCCCGCCCACGCCCACTGTCCGCGCCCGGCATCGGCCGACACGCGGCCACCGCGCGCCGCACCGAGCCGCCACGACCCGCCGCCACACAGCTCGCGGCCCCGCCCCGCCCACGCCCCCCGTCCTCACCGGCAACCGCCCACACGCGGCCACCCGCACCGGCCCGAGACGGCACAACCCGCCAGCGCACAGCTCGCGGCCCCGCCCCGGCCGCGCTCGCTGTCCTCGCCGACCTACGTGCCGCACCGAGGCGCCGGGCTCGCGCCTCGGCCCCTCTCCCCTAGTCCCCGGGCGCGGGATCCCGGATCAGGGGGTCGTGGGGGCCGGCGGGGGGTGCCAGGTGCGGGCGAGGGTGATGCGGGTGGTGGGGGTGGGGTGGGTGCCGAAGAGGAGGTGGAGGGCGCGGGGTGGGGTGGGTTCGCCGATGTTGGCGACGGTGAGGCGGCGCTGCATGGCGATGAACTCGGTGGGTGTGCCGGTGAGTTCGAGGGCGTGGCGGTCCGCGCGGAGTTCGACGCGGCGGCTCACGGCGCAGCCGAGGGGTCCGGCCAGGGCGCCGCCGACCGCGGCGACGGCGGCGAGGAGCCAGGCGGAGCGCGGGTCGGCGAAGTGGTCGACGCCCGCGAGGTCGAGCAGCGGCTGCCAGGTGACGACGACGGCCAGCAGGCAGACCCCGGCGGCGGCGCCGAGGGCGCCGAGGGCGGTACCACGCGGGACGTCGCGGTGCACCACGTGGCCGAGTTCGTGGGCCACGACGAGTTCCACCTCGCGGGGCGTGGCGGTGGTCAGCAGGGTGTCGTACGCGACGACGCGGCGGGTGCGGCCGAAGCCGGAGACGTACGCGTTGAGGGCCGTGGTGCGGCGGGAGGCGTCGGCGACGAGCACGTCCCGCACGCTCACCCCGTCGCGGGCGGCGAGGGCGAGGAGGGAGTCCCGCTGCGGTCCCGGCTCCATCGGCGTGAAGCGGTTGAAGAGGGGTTCGAAGACCAGCGGCGCCACCCAGGACATCAGCACCGTCACGGCGGCGGCCCCGAGCGCGGCCCACGCCCACCACCAGCGGGTGGCACCGGCCAGCGCGTACACCCCGAAGAGCGCCCCGAGGGTCAGCGGCAGCGAGATCAGCAGCCCGCGCAGCACGTCCGCCCACCAGCCGCGCCACCCCTGCGTGACCAGCCCGAAGCGCACCCGCACCACCCGCCCCCTGGCGGCGAACGGCAGCCCGGCCACCTCCGGCAGCACCACGAGTGTCACGGCCGCGCCCACCACCCGCCAGGCCCACGCGCCGCCGAAGGCCGCCACCAGGCCGGCCCCGGCCGACGTCAGCCCCAGCCCGAGCAGCAGCCCGAGGCCCACCAGCCGCCGCCCCACGCCGACCGGCCAGGTCGCCTGCCGCAGCGCCCGCGCCCGGGCGATCTCCTCGGGGGTGAAGTCCTCGGCGGCCTCGTCGCTCATGCCAGCTCCTGCCGTACGTACGCCCGCCAGCGCGTGGTGAACTCCGGCAGGCCGACGCCCAGCGTCGCGCGCATCGCGGCGTCCGGCGAGGCGCCGTGGGCGATCGCCCCGTAGAGCGCGGTGAGTTTGGCCGGCGACCAGTCGTCGGCGATCATCCGGCAGGCCAGCCAGGCGCCTTCGTACGCCTGCGGAAGGCGGGTGGCGGTGGTGCGGAAGTCGGCGTCGGTGGGCAGCGCGGCGGGGACCTTGCCCGCGTCGACGTCCGCGGCGAGTTCGGGCGCGATCTGCCGGGCTGACCGGCCGGAGTCGCGGTAGGCGGTCCAGTCGGCGGCGCCCTCGGAGAGCCACAGCGGGGTGCCGGTGGTGGTGAGGGTCCGGGTGGCGACATGGGTGGTCTCGTGGGTGAGGACCACCTGGCGGCCGAAGGCGGAGAGCTCGCCGAAAGCCGCTGGGTTGAGGATCACCCGGTCCGCGGGGGCCTGCGTGGTGCCGCCTGCCTCGCCCGTGGTGACCGCGGCGATCCCCTTGTACGTGGCGGGCGTCGCGTTCAGCAGCGCGGCCATCTGGTCCAGGGTGCGCGGCGCCTCGATGACGACCTTGCCGGGCCAGCCCGCGCCCCACGCGTGGGTGACCTGCGGCACCGCCCGGTCCGCGTCGGTCGCGTAACCGCGCAGCACCGCCGGGTCGCCGAGCCCGAGCACCAGGCTGTGCGCCCCGCGCACCACCCGCACCCGGCCCTGGTCCCACAGCTGGACGGTGCCGCGGTGGCCGCTCGCCGCGCCGTCGCCGTCCCCGGCCACGTACCAGTGGCCGTCGCGCTGCGACAGGGTCAGATACGAGGTCGACACGATCGGCTCGGTGTCGTACCCGCCGATCCGGTACCGCAGTTCGACCTCGGCGGCGGTCCGCGCGGTGCCGTCGGCGGTCGCGGGCAGCGGGAAGGCGCCGGTGCGCACCAGGCGGTACGACCAGGCCGACAGCGGTACGTCCGTCAGGTCGGTGAACATCCGCCGCTGGGCGGCGACGAAGCGGGTGTTCCGCGGGTCGACCCCGGCCAGGAAGGCGGCGCTGTCGTGGTGCAGTACGGCCGCGGCCCGCTGGTCGAGCAGGGCGCGCGCCGCGGCGTTGCGGTCGGGCGTCGCGGTCGGTGCCGCCGCCCCTCCCCCGCCGCCGCATCCGGCGGTCAGCGCCCCGGCCAGCACGACGAGGGCCGCCGCCCACGCCCGGACGGCGGCCCGGGAGCGTCGTGGGAGCACCGCGGCCATGGCCCCGATCGTACGATGCGGCGGCGGCCGGCGGGCCGCGCACCGGCGACGCAGGGGCGCCGCACCCGCACCGGAGGCCCGCGGCGAGCGGACCGGCGAGCGCCGCGGCCACGCCCCGCGGCCGACCGCCCGCCCGCGGTCCGAGCGGACCGGCCGCCGTGCCCGAGGCCACCCGCGGCCGACCGCCCGCGGCGGCGGACGGCTTCCTACGGCCGGGTGACCGCCGTGATCGGCATCATGCCGACCGGGTCGTAGCGGACGCGGGCGCCCGGGTAGGGGGCGTGGACGACCTGTCCGCCGCCGACGTACATGGCCACATGGCTGGCGTCGCCGCGGTAGATGACCAGGTCACCGGGGCGGGCCTGGTCGAGGGGGACATGGCGGCCCGCGTTCATCTGCTCCTGGGAGGTACGGGGCAGGGCGACGCCTGCGCGGCCGTAGGAGTACTGCATGAGGCCCGAGCAGTCGAAGGAGTTGGGGCCGGTGGCGCCCCAGACGTAGGGCGCGCCGACCATCTGCCGGGCGGTGGCCACCGCGATGGCGGCGCGGCCGGAGGCGGCGGGCAGGTCGGGGATGTCGGGCGTGACACGGTCGCGGGAGGCACGCACGTCCATGCCGGGTACGTATGCGGCGCGCTGCGCCACCGGCATCGCGTCGAGCAGCCGGTGGGCCTGGGCGAGCGCGGTCTGCACGGTCTGCTTGCGCTGCTGCAGCAGCACCCGGGTGCGGTCGAGTTCGGCGAGCTTGCCCGCCGCCTCCGTGCGCTGCTGCCGCAGTGTCCGCTCGGCGGCCCGGAGTTCGTCCAGCCGCTCGGCCTGCCTGCCGCTCAGGCGGTCGAGGGCGGTGGCCCGGTCGAGGTAGTCGTCGGGGTCGGAGGAGAGCAGCAGCGCCAGCGAGGGGTCGATACCGCCGCTGCGGTACTGCTCGGTGGCCAGGATGCCCAGTTCGTCGCGCAGGTCGTTGACCCGCTGCTGGCCGAGGGCCGCCCGGTCCTGGAGGGCGCTGAGGTCGGCGCGGAGCTTACGGGTCTGCTCCTGGGCGGCGTCGTAGCGCTCGGTGGCCTGCTCGGCCTGCTGGTAGAGCCGGTCCAGCCGTGACGCCCCGGAGTCGTGACCACCGCCGCCGGGGTCGGCCGCCGCGACCTGCGCGGTGCCGCCGGACAGCGCCGCGGTGGCCGCGGCCGCCGCGGAGAGCACGGTGACACGGGTGGTGCGGGCCGCCAGGCCCGGCGGCATGGAGCGTCGATGGGAAGCCACGGGAGCAGACAGTAGCCATCCGGACACGCGGAGTTCAAAGACGCCGGGGCGCCCTGAGCAGCGCGCCCCGGTTCAGCCGCAGGTCACACACCCCGGGCCGGAACGCTCGTGAACGTGTTCATCACCCGAACGCCGTATGACGAACATCCGGTCAGACCCGTACTCCAGCCCGGACCCGTACTCCAGGTGAGACCCGTACTCCGGGTCAGATGCGCACGCCGAACTCGAAGGGCATGTCGCTGAGGGCCTCGTAGCGCACCACCGCGCCCGGCTTCGGCGCGTGCAGCACCATGCCGTTGCCCGCGTAGAGGCCGACGTGGTGGTAGTCGCCGTACATGATGACCAGGTCGCCGACGCCGAGCTGGGACAGCGAGTAGATGCGGGTGCCCGCGTTGGCCTGCTCCTGCGAGGTGCGGGGTATGGAGACCCCGGCGTGGCTGTAGGCCCAGGAGGTGAGGCCGGAGCAGTCGAAGGAGCTGGGGCCGGTGGCGCCGTAGACGTACGGCTTGCCCAGTTCCTTCTGCGCCTCGGCGAAGGCGGCCGCGGCGCGCGCGGTGGCGGCCTTGGAGTTGCCGAGGTCGACGCGGACGTTCGAGCGGTTCGCCCGGGCGTCGGCGGCGGCGATGTCGGCGCGCTGCTGGTCGGTCAGCGAGTTGAGGATCTGCCGGGCCTGGGCGAGCTTGTTCTTCGCCTCCGCCTTGCGGTTGGCCAGCTCGGTGCGGGTGCTCTGCAGTTCGGCCAGCTTGGTGGTGGCCTCGGCGCGCTGCTGGTCCAGGGTCCGCTTGGCGTCCTGGAGTTGGCTGAGCGCGTCGGTCTGGAGCGAGCTGAGCTGGTCCAGCGTGGTCGCCTGGTCCAGGTAGTTGTCCGGGTTGGACGACAGGAAGAGCTGCAGCGACGGGTCGATTCCGCCGGTGCGGTACTGGGAGGCGGCGATCGCGCCGAGGCCGTCCCGGAGTTGGTTCAGGTGGGCCTGCTGCCGGGCGACCTGGTCCTGGAGGCTGCCCGCCTCCTTCTGGAGGGTCTGGAGCTTCTCGTTGGCCCCGTCGTACTTCTCGGTGGCCTGCTCGGCCTGCGTGTACAGCGCGTCGACCTTCGCCTTGGCGTCCTTGACGGACGTGGCGGGGGCGGCGTGCGCGGCCTGGGACGAGAGAGCGACCGCTGCTGCGGCGGTCGCGGTCAGCACGGAGACGCGCGTGCGGCTTGCCGGCTTGGGACGACGGTGGGACGCCACGGAGGCGAGCTCCTTCTTCCTTCAGCCGCCTACCGGTTGACTGGTGGGCGGTCCCCGAGCGCCATCCGGATTGGATGATCGACTGCGCGGAGGTTCGACGCCCGACCTTAGTGACCTTCCTGTGATCGGTTCAAATCCTTGTAGGCAAAATCTCGACCGCTTCGCAATTTTTTTACGACCCTCGTACGCGTGGTGAGGTGCGCTCACGCTGAGTTGGCGCTGGTGCATTAGTGAACACCCATGCGGACGGAAAGCGTACGTTCAGGGGGGATTCAGACCCTTGCGAGGCGTTTGAGCAGGAGTACGGAGGCGACCGGGCGGGCGCCCGCCTTGGCGACGCCGTCGGCCACCTCGCGGTCCGCGGAGACCACCACGATCTGCCGCCCCGGCGGTTCGGCCCGCACCAGACGGCGGATCAACTCGTCAGCGGTCTCACCGGCCTTGCTGAACAGCACCCGCACCCCGCGCGGCGGCGCAAGCAGCACCGGCATGTCCAGATCGGCGCCGTCGAAGACACAGGTGACCTCGGCACCGCTCTGCGCGGCCAGCGCGGCCAGGCCGCCGAGCAGCCGCAGCCGCTGCTTCTCCAACGGCATCGCCGGATAGCCGGTCTTGGTGACGTTGTAGCCGTCCACCACCAGATGCGCCTGCGGCAGCGCGAGCAACTGGTCGAGCAGCGCCGGGTCGGTGTCGGAGAGCGCCCGGGTGGCGATGTCGCGCGGGCTGAACGCCCCGGGCGCCACCGCGTCCACGGTGTCGGCCGGGCGCACACCCATGGTGTCCCGTGGCGGCAGGGCCAGTTCGCGGCGCAGCCCGGAGGCCGCGTCCAGCACGGTGTCCAGCAGCAGCCGCAGCCGTACGTCCTCGATACTGCGTCCCTCGCGGGCGGCCCTGCGGCCGGACTCCACGGCCGCCTCCGCCTCGGTGAGCCGGGTGCGCAGCCGCCGCGCCTCGCTCTCGGCGGCGGTCTTGTCGTGGGCGGCGGCGGTGCGGGTCTCGTCCAGTTCGGCCTGGATCTTGCGCTGCGCCGCCTCGGCGCGCTTGACGTCGCTCAGGGCGCTGCGCAGCTTGCGGTGCAGCGAGTCGCCCTCCTTGCGGACCGCGTCCAGTTCGGCGCGGGCGCGCTGCGCCTCGGCGCGGAGCTGGGAGTGCAGCCCGTCGACCTCCTCGCGCAGCCGGGCGAGCTCGCGCAGGGTCTCCTCGTCGGCCCGCTCGTCGTGCGCCCGCTGGGCCTCCTCGCCGGCGGTGGCGACCAGCTTGGCCCAGCCCGCGGGGCGCAGCAGATAGGCGGCCGCGGCCACGTCCAGCGGGTCGGCGGCGGGCGGCGGGGTGCCGCCGTCGAGCGCCCCGGTCAGCTCGGGCTGCGCCTCGCGCAGCCGGCCCGCGACCTTCTGCCGGAACGCCGCGTCCCCTTCGAGGGCGGCGGCCAGTGCGGTCGCCGCGTACTTCACACGTCTGGAGGGGGTGAAGCGGGCGTACGGGCGCAAGCTGACCGGCAGTTCCGGGTAGGTGAAGCTGCCGAACGCGTCGGCGGCGATGGCGACCACCCGGTGGCGTACCCCCTCGGGCAGCGGCCGGTCGAGCGCGGGCTCACCGCCGGGCCCGGGCACGCCGTCGCCCGCGACACGGTCGTCAGGAACGCCGTCGTCCGGCGCGCCTTCGCCCGGCGCGGCGGCACCCGCCTCGGCCCCGCTCGCCTCGGCCCGCGGAACGCCGCCGATACCGTCCACCAGTCACTCCCGTCCGGTTACACGGCGCCTCCCCGGCCCCCTTCGATCCTCCGGCCGCCGCCTCTTGTGTCCATTGTCCCCGTACGGGCGGTCAACCCTGCGCGGTGCCGTTCTCCGCGTCGGCGCCGGGCCGGTCGACCAGCTCGATCTGGTCCAGCGCGTTGCACCAGCGGCAGCGCACCGACTCGACCGTCTCGCTGAGCACCTCGGTCTCCTCGATCGACGGCGCGCCCGCGAGATCGAGGTGGACGTACTCCACGACCCGCGTCGAGCGGGTCACGTCGAAGCGGGTGAGATTGCCGCACAGCGTGCAGCGCCAGCGCGTGGTGTCGGTCGGCAGGGGAACCGGCATCGGGTCTGCACCTCTTCCTCGGGCATACGTGACGGGGGTTCCCCCAGCCGATGGCCGGCGGAGGGCGAAACGTCCCGGGTCACCCTACGGCCTCGGAGGTACGGCGCGCTGCGGCGAGGCGGCCTATGACCGTTACGCCCGGTCCGTCATCATCGGTCCATGGTCATCCCGGTGTACGACAAGAACCCCGTCCGCCGTCCACCGGTCGTGACATACGGGCTGATCGCCGTGTGCACCGTGGTCTTCCTGCTCGGCCCGCTCTCCGGCTTCAACACCTCGTACGGGACCGGCGAGCGGCTGCAGTGCGCGCAGTCGGGCTACTTCAACCACTGGGGCGTCATCCCGTACGAGTTGTTCCACGGGCAGCTCCCGCCCGACCGGCTCGGGCTGCCCTCCGGGTGCCCGGTGCCGGACGCCTTCACCAAGGTGCCGTTCGTCTCCGTGCTCACCGGGATGTTCCTGCACGGGAGCTGGCTGCACCTGATCGGCAACATGCTCTTCCTCTACGTCTTCGGCGACAACGTGGAGAACCGCATGGGCAGGGTCCGCTTCGCCGTCTTCTACCTGGTCGCGGGGTATCTGGCGACCTACGGTTTCGCGCTGGCCAACAGCGAGTCGGCGCAGACCCTGGTGGGCGCCTCCGGGGCGATCTCCGGGGCGCTGGGCGCGTACCTCTACCTCTATCCCCGGGCCCGCGTCACCAGCCTGTTCCCGTTCCTCTTCTTCATCCCACTGCGCTTCCCCGCCTGGGTGGTGCTCGGCTTCTGGTTCGTGCTGCAGTGGCTGGCCGCGCAGACCGCGCGCAACGGTCCCGGCGTCGCCTACCTCGCCCATGTGGTCGGCTTCGCCTTCGGGTTCCTCTGCGCCTGGGTGTGCTACCGGCCGCGTCGTAAGGTAGGGCTCGTATTCGGGTCGACCCAAGGAGACATCCAGCCGTGATCACCGCGATCGTGCTCATCAAGACGTCAGTCGACCGCATCCCCGAGATCGCCGAGTCGATCGCCGCGCTGGAGAACGTCAGCGAGGTCTACTCGGTGACCGGGACGTACGACCTCGTGGCGCTGGTGCGGGTGGCCCGGCACGACGACCTCGCGGACATCATCCCGGGCCGGATCAGCAAGATCCCCGGCGTCCAGGTCACCGACACCCATGTCGCCTTCCGCACCTACTCGCAGCACGACCTGGAAGCCGCCTTCGCCATCGGCCTCGACTCGTAGCGCCGCCGGCCCGCCCGCGGGCCGGCGTCAGCCGCGGTCGGGGACGCAGCGGCCGTCCTCGGTGCGGTACTTCCAGCGGGCGCCGTCGCGGACGAGCTCCCGCACGGCGCGCACGAAGCGCTCGATGTGCTCGTCGGGCGTCCCGGCGCCGAAGCTGACCCGGATGGCGTTCAGGGAGCGCTCGCCGGGCACCGCCTCGGGCGCCCCGCACTCGCCCGGCGCGTCCGGCTCGCCCCCGAGGAGGGTGCGGACCAGGGGGTGGGCGCAGAAGAGGCCGTCGCGGACCCCGATGCCGTACTCCGCGGAGAGCGCCGCGGCGAAGTGCGAGCTGTTCCAGCCCTGGACGACGAAGGACAGCACGCCCACCCGCGGCGCGTCCTCGCCGAAGAGCGAGAGCACCCGCACCTCGGGGACCTCCGCGAGGCCCTCCCGCAGCCGGGCCAGCAGCTGCTGCTCGCGGCTGACGAGCCGGTCGAACCCGGCCTCGGTGAGCGCCTTGCACGCGGCGGCGACCGCGTAGACGCCGATCACGTTGGGCGAGCCCGCCTCGTGCCGGGCGGCGGTGGTGTGCCACTCGACGTCGACCCCGCCGTCGGCCCGGCGGGCGACCTTGCGGCTCGCGCCGCCCCCGGCGAGGTACGGCTCCGCCTCGCGCAGCCAGTCGGCCCGCCCGGCCAGCACTCCGGAGCCGAAGGGGGCGTACAGCTTGTGGCCGGAGAAGGCGACCCAGTCGACGTCGAGCGCGGCGACGTCCACCGGGTGGTGCGGGGCGAGCTGCGCGGCGTCGAGCACGATCCGGGCGCCGTGCCGGTGCGCGGCGGCGGCCAGCTCCCGTACCGGCCACAGCTCGCCGGTGACGTTCGAGGCACCGGTGACGCAGACCAGCTTGGGGCCCTTGGGCGCGGCGTGCAGCGCCACGTCGAGCGCGGCGACCGCCTGCTCGGGGGTGCGCGGCGCCGCCAGGTAGGTGACCTCGGCGCCCTCGGCGCGCTCCCAGGGCAGCAGCGAGGCGTGGTGCTCGGTCTCGAAGACGAAGACCCGGGTGCCGGCGGGCAGCACGGCGGCCAGCAGGTTGAGCGAGTCGGTGGTCGACCGGGTGAAGACCACCTGGTCGTCCGCCCGGCAGCCGAGGAACGCGGCCACGGTCTCCCGGCTCTGCTCGAACAGGTCGGTGGAGAGCTGCGACAGGTACCCGGCGCCGCGGTGCACGCTGCCGTAGTACGGGGCGTACGCCGCCACGTCGTCCCAGACCCGCTGCAGCGCCGGGGCGCTGGCCGCGTAGTCGAGCGCGGCGTACGTCACCTCGCCGCCGGTCACCAGCGGCACGCGGACGTCATGCCCCAGAACGGGCAGCGGGGTACAAATCTCTCGGTCGGTGGCAGCGAAGGACACAGTCATGGCGAACTCCCGTAAAAGGCAGGCGACATCACCGCACGCCCGCGGCCGGAGGACACACCGGCGGATGCACGCGGGGCGGAGCGGGACGGATTTCGTCGAACGGATGCGTCGGACGCGCGGCAGAGCCCTGCGTCGACGTGATGGCGGTACGGCGGAACCGGGCCGACAGGCCCTATCGCATTCGCTTACGCATGAGAGAACTCCCCAAGTCCGGCTTGCCGAGAGCCTCGCTGCTCACGGCCTGGTCATCACCCGGGGCACCCCGCCTCGGACGGAGGGTTGCCGGACAGCGAGCCGGGGCCTTTGCGCTGTCACTCGTGACCTGCTCAGCATTCTGCCACAGGGCGGCGCACGCACAAGTCGCCGTCCATGGAGTGGACGGCGACTTGTGCGTGCGTACGTCCTGCTACGCGTTGCTCGCCGCGGCCCACCGCTCCAGCGCGGCGGCGGCCCGGCCCGAGTCGATCGACTCGGCCGCCCGGACCAGCCCGGCGGAGATCTGCTCCTCCAGCGAGCCGCTGGTCGGCGACAGCGCCACGAGCGCGGCCGCCGAGTTCAGCAGCACCGCGTCGCGTACCGGCCCGGTCTCGCCCGCGAGCACCCGCCGGGCGACCTGCGCGTTGTAGGCCGCGTCGGCGCCGCGCAGGGCCTCCACGGGCACCAGGCCGAGACCGACGTCGCGCGGGTCGAAGGGAGTCTGCTCGACCTTGCCGTCACGCACCACCCACACCTGGGAGGTGGCGGTGGTGGTCAGCTCGTCCAGACCGTCGTCGCCACGGAACACCAGGGCGGAGGAGCCGCGTTCGGCCAGCACCCCGGCCAGGATCGGCGCCATCCGAAGATCGGCGACACCGGTCGCCTGCGCCCGCACCCGGGCCGGATTGGTCAGCGGGCCGAGGAAGTTGAAGGTCGTCGCGACCCCCAGCTCGGCGCGCGCGGTCGCCACATGGCGCAGCGCCGGGTGGAACTTCACCGCGAAGCAGAAGGTGATCCCGGCCTCCTCCGCGACCTCGACGACCCGCTGCGGGGTGAGCTGGAGGTTGACCCCCAGGTGTTCGAGTACGTCGGAGGCGCCGCTGGCCGAGGACGCGGCCCGGTTGCCGTGCTTGACGACCTTGGCGCCGGTGCCCGCCACCACGATGGCCGACATCGTGGAGATGTTCACGGTCTTGGCCCGGTCGCCGCCGGTGCCGACGATGTCCACCGTCTTGCCCGGCACCTCGATGGTGTTGGCGTGCGCGTACATCGCCCGCACCATCCCGGAGACCTCCTCGACGGTCTCCCCCTTGGCCCGCAGCGCGACCGCGAACCCGGCGATCTGCACGTCGGTGGCCTCACCGCGCATGATCGTGTCCATCGCCCACCCGGTCTGCGCCGCGGTGAGGTCCCGTCCGGCCAGCAGGGTGCTGAGGACGTCGGGCCAGGAGGGGGCCGCCGGGCTGTTGCCGCCTGCCGGGGTCACAACGCTCATGGTCCACGCTCCTGGTGGTCGGGAAGGGTTCCGCGCGCTCAGCCTAGCGGCGGGCCGACCGTGCGGCGGCCGCTGCCCGCACTGCGGACGCCCCTGTCCCGCAACGCCTCCGGGCCGGCCCCGGCGCCCCCGAAGGGACACCGGGACCGGCCCGGAAGGTGGCGTTGCTCAGCACTGCTCAGCGGTGGTGCACCGTACGGCTAGTGGTGCCCGTGCCCGCTGGTGATCTCCTCGTACTCCTCGACGGTGGGCTTGGGGATCTGGCTGCTCTCCCCGTAGAACCCACGCGACAGCTTCGCCCGGAGCTTCTCGACCGGGTTGGCCTTGCGCTCGACACCGTTCTCGTCGACCTCGGGGCCGATCTCCAGCGGGGTCGGCTGGACGTGCGCGGTGAGGATGTGGCGCTGCTCCTGCGAGAGCGGCTCGTGCACCTCGATGAACTCGCCGTGCGGCAGCCGCTTGATGATGCCGGTCTCGCGACCGTGCAGCACCTTCTCGCGGTCCCGGAGCTGCAGGCCCAGGCAGATCCGCTTGGTCACGTAGAACGACGCGACCGGCAGCGTGAAGAAGCCGATGCGGACGAACCAGGTGATCACGTTGATCGACAGATGGAAGTGCGTGGCCCACAGGTCGTTGCCGCCACCGATCAGCAGCACGAAGTACATCGTCAGCCAGGCGACACCGAAGCCGGTGCGGACGGGGCGGTTGCGCGGGCGGTCCAGCAGGTGGTGCTCACGCTTGTCCCCGGTCACCCAGGACTCGATGAACGGGTAGACCGCGATCGCCGCGAGGACCAGCGGGAAGATCATCAGCGGTACGAACACACCCAGTGCCAGCGTGTGGCCGAAGCCTCTGATCTCCCATCCGGGCATCACACGGATCAGGCCCTCGGAGAAGCCCATGTACCAGTCGGGCTGGGCTCCGGTGGACACCTGGTCCGGCCGGTAGGGACCCATCGTCCAGATCGGGTTGATGGTGGCGACCGCGGCGAGCGCCGCGATCAGACCGAAGACCAGGAAGAAGAAGCCGCCCGCCTTCGCGGTGTACACCGGCAGCAGCGGCATGCCGACGACGTTCTTCTCGGTCTTGCCCGCACCCGGGAACTGGGTGTGCTTGTGGTAGAAGACCAGGATCAGGTGCGCGACCAGCAGACCGGCCATCAGGCCCGGCAGCAGCAGGATGTGCACCGAGTAGAAGCGCGGCACCAGGTCGTGACCGGGGAACTCGCCGCCGAACAGGAACATCGAGATGTACGTGCCCACGATCGGGGTGGCGAGCACCGCGCCCTCGGCGAACCGGATACCGGTGCCGGAGAGCAGGTCGTCGGGGAGCGAGTAACCGGTGAAGCCGGTGAACATGCCGAGGAACAGCAGCGTCCAGCCGAACAGCCAGTTGATCTCACGCGGCTTGCGGAAACCGCCGGTGAAGAACACGCGCATCATGTGCACGATCATCGCCGCGACGAAGATCAGCGCGGCCCAGTGGTGGATCTGCCGGATCAGCAGACCACCGCGCACCTCGAAGCTGATGTGCATGGTCGAGGCGTACGCCTCCGACATCCGCACACCCTGCAGCGGCACGTACGGGCCGTGGTAGACGACCTCGCTCATGCTGGGGTGGAAGAACAGCGTCAGATAGACACCCGTGAGGATGAGGATCGTGAAGCTGTACAGGCAGATCTCGCCCAGCATGAAGGACCAGTGGTCCGGGAAGATCTTGCGCAGGTTGGACTTGGCCAGCTTGTAGAGCCCGAGCCGGCTGTCGGTCCACTCCGCGACCCGCTGCCCCGCGGGTGCTTTGCCCCGGCGGACAGGGGCTTCGGTCGTTGTAGTCATCAGCGCTCCCAGAAGGCCGGACCGACGGGCACCGCGAAGTCGCCGAGGGCGACGAGGTTGCCCTCACCATTGACGCTGATCCGAAGCTGCGGCAGCGGGTGTCCCGCTGGGCCGAAGATCACCCGGGCACCGTCGGACAGGTCGAACGTCGACTGGTGGCACGGGCAGAGTACGTGGTGCGTCTGCTGCTCGTACAGGCTGATCGGACAGCCGACGTGAGTGCAGATCTTGGAGAAGGCGACGATGCCCTCGTGGGCCCAGTCGGCTTCCTGCTTGTCCTTGATGTCGTCCGGCTTGAGCCGCACGATCATCAGCGCCGCCTTGGCGATCTGCTCCTGGAAGTCCTCCTGCGACTCCTCCAGGCCCTCGGGCTTCGCGAAGGTGAGCGAACCCACCACGATGTCCTCGGGACGCAGCGGCTTGTTGGTGTTCATGTTGACCAGCGTCTTGCCCTTGGCCCACATGGTGTGACGGAGCTTGTCCTCCGGCAGCGGGCCGAGGTCGCGCAGGATCACCAGACCGGACAGCGGCACCAGGGTCAGCGCGCCGAGCATGGTGTTGCGGATCAGCTTGCGCCGTCCGAAGCCGCTCTCCTTCGCGCCCTGGATCCACTGCGCCTCGACGTTCGCGCGCAGTTCGTCGTCCGCGTCCGCACGGTGGCGTTCGTCGGCGATCTCCTCGTCGGACATCAGGGTGCGGGCCCAGTGGACCGCGCCCGCGCCGATGCCGAGCAGCGCCACGGCGAGCGTGAGGCCCAGCGAGAAGTTCAGCGCACTGACGTTGCCGAACGGGAAGATGAAGACGATCTTGTCGACCGGGAAGATCACGAAGCACGCGATGAACGCGATCGTGCCGAGCATCGACAGGGTGAACAGCCCCGCCACCACTCGCTCGGAGTGCTTCGCGGCCCGCTCGTCGATGTCCTGGCGGCGGTACTCGTGGGCAGGATGCCCGGGGTTGGCGAACGGGTCCTCGGTGACCGCTACTTCGCTCCCGTGAGCATGGTGCTCACTCGGCAGGTTCTCTGACACGTCTTTGTGAGATCCAGTCTCGCTCATGACTTCTTGGCCTTAGTCGTCCGGGCGGCGACCCAGGTCGCGATGCCCAGTAGCGTCCCGAGTCCGAAGACCCACGCGAACAGGCCCTCCGACACCGGGCCGATGCTGCCGAGGGAGAGACCACCGGGGCTCTCCGACTTGGCGCTGTCCACCTCGTGCAGGTACGCGATGATGTCAGCCTTGGTGTCCTGCGGCATCGTGGTGTCCGGGAAGGACGGCATGCTCTGCGGACCGGTCAGCATGGCCTCGTAGATGTGCTTGGGATCCACGCCTTCCAGGGTCGGCGCATACTTGCCATCCGTCAACGCCCCGCCCTTGCCAACGAAGTTGTGGCACTGGGAGCAGTTGGTACGGAACAGCTCGCCGCCCTTGGCGGAGTCCGCGCCGGCCGGACTGTACTGGTCCTTGGTGGGGATGGCGGGACCCGGGCCGAGCGACGCGATGTACGCGGCGAGCTGGTCGATCTCGGCCTGGCTGTAGATCACCTTCTTCTTCGGGATCTGCGCGCCGGGCTGCTGTGCGGGCATGCGGCCGGTGCCGACCTGGAAGTCCACGGCCGCGGCGCCGATGCCGACCAGGCTCGGGCCGTCGGAACTGCCCTGCCCGGACATACCGTGGCAGCTGGCGCAGCCGACCGAGTACAGCTTCTTGCCCTCGGTGATCGCGAGGGACTGAGCCGAATCGTCAGCCTGCGCCTTGGGCGCCGGCGCGAGCGCGGCGTACAGCCCCCCGGTGGCCGCGAGCGCGAAGAGTAGGACGACAAGCGCCGCCAGCGGGTGGCGCCGTCGTGCGGAGAGCTTTTTCACGGATTACCCCGGTGTCAGGATCTCTTGCGTCGATGCTTCTGGAATGTGTGTGTGGTGCGCGACCGACTACTTGATCAGGTAGATCGTGGCGAAGAGGCCGATCCACACGACATCGACGAAGTGCCAGTAGTAGGACACGACGATGGCAGCGGTGGCCTGCTGGTGGGTGAACCGCTTGGCCGCGTAGGTACGGCCGAGCACCAGCAGGAACGCGATCAGGCCGCCTGTCACGTGCAACCCGTGGAACCCGGTGGTCAGATAGAACACCGAGCCGTACGGGTCTGAGCTCAGCGAGATCCCGTCCTTCTTGACCAGGTTGGTGTACTCGAAGATCTGCCCGCCGATGAAGATCGCGCCCATCACGAAGGTCACGATGAACCACGACCGGAGCTTCTTCACATCACCACGCTCAGCGGCGAAGACGCCCATCTGGCAGGTGAAGGAGGAGAGCACGAGGATCGTCGTGTTCGTCGCCGAGAACGGGACGTTCAACGCATCGGCGTGTGCCTTCCAGAAGTCGGCACCCGTGACCGACCGAAGGGTGAAGTACATCGCGAAGAGGGCCGCGAAGAACATCAGCTCGGAACTCAACCAGATGATGGTTCCGACGCTGGTGAGGTTCGGCCGGTTGACCGACGGGTGCGCGTGCCCGGTTTCTACTGCAGTTGCTGTCGCCACGTCCGACATTATGTCGGTCGCTTATCTGGCGCTCACTCCGGGGGGTCCCCTTCGGTGTGTCCAGGCCCCAGGGCTACCCGCGTGGCGTAGTGCGCCAGTCCCTCGAACGAGGGATGACGGTGTGTCCGGCGGATCTTCGACGGGTCGGAACCCTCCTCGTCGGGGCGGTCGCGGGAGTAGCATCCGAAGAGATTGAGAACGCCTTCACGAGGAGGAACCACGATGCAGGCGACCGCCACGGTGCTGGTCTACAGCGACGACGCGAACACCCGGGAACAGGTCCGGCTCGCCGTCGGCCGCAGGCCCGCCGCCGATCTGCCGCCGGTGGAGTACGTGGAGTGCGCGACGCTGCCCGCCGTTCTCACCGAGTTGGAGCGCGGCGGCATCGACGCCTGCGTCCTGGACGGCGAGTCGGCCCCCGCGGGCGGCATGGGTGTGTGCCGCCAGGTGAAGGACGAGATCTTCCGCTGCCCGCCCGTACTGGTGCTCATCGGCCGTCCGCAGGACGCCTGGCTGGCGACCTGGAGCCGGGCCGACGCGGCGGTCACCCACCCCGTCGACCCGGTGGCGCTGGCCGAGACGCTGGCCACGCTGCTGCGGGCGCGGATCGCGCCGAAGACGAAGGCTGTCGCGACCCGCTAGACCCGCCGTACAGCGCCCAGGGGCCGCCCTGAGACCCCTGGGAGCGCCTGCCGCCCGCTCAGACGGTCTGCGGGCGGAGTCGGGAGGGGTCGGCGGGGGCGGCCGCGGGCTCGGGCCCTGCCGTCCCGTCCGTGCCGCTGGAGCCGGTGCCCGAGGTGGCGCCGGTCTTGGTGTCGGGCTTCGTGCCGGATGTGGTGCCGGTCTTGGCGGCGGTCTTGGTGTCGGGGGCGCTGTTCTTGGCGGCCGCGGCCTTGCCCTGCGTCCCCAGGGCGCTGCCCTGCTTCCACTGCGCCCAGGTCAGGTTCCAGTCACCGAAGCCGTTGTCGAACGGCGTCATCGTGTCGCCGAGGCTGTTGACCACCTGGACGATGTCGCCCTGCCGGACGTTGTCGAAGAACCAGTGGGCGTTCTCGGTGCTCATGCCCGTGCAGCCGTGGCTGACGTTCGCCGATCCCTGCGAGCCCTCCGACCAGGGCGCGGCGTGGACGTACTCACCGCTCCAGGTCACCCGGGTCGCCCAGTAGACGGGCAGGTCGTACGAGTCGGAGCTGCCGGCGGCTATGCCGATGCTCTCGCTCTTCATCTGGACGAAGGACTCCTTGCCCAGCACGACCTTGATGCCGTTGCGGGTGGAGAAACCCGGCTTGCCGGTGGTCACGGGTATCGTCTTGACGACCTTGCCGTCCCGCTTGAAGGTCATCTGGTCGGTGGCGGCGTCGGTGAGCGCCTCGACGCGGTCTCCGGTGTGCAGGGTGAGCTTCTTGTCAGGACCGCCGTAGAGCTTGTCCTGCACCTTCACCCCGTTGAGGGTGCTGGTGACATCGATTTTCGCGTTGTTCGGCCAGTACGTGCTGGGCCGGTAGTGCAGGGTCCGGTCGTCGACCCAGTACCAGGATCCCTGGGCAGCCTGCGGGGTGGAGGACACCCGCAGGTTGCCCTCGACTATCGCGCGGGCCTTGGGGTCCTTCACGGGGGTGCTGAGCGCCGCGGTGACCGGCTGCCCGACACCGTAGGTGCCCGCGTCGGGGCCGAAGGTCACATGGAGTCCGGCGTCGGCCGGGGTGGTGTCGAAGCCCAGGACCTTGCGGCCGGGGTGGCCGTCGGAGTCCTCGGTGCTCACCCGGACCGTGTAGTGGGTTCCTGCGGCCAGCGGGGACGTGGAGTGCCATGTCATCCCGTCGGCGCTGAGTTCACCGCGTACGTAGCGTCCTGCCGCGTCCGTAGCGGTGACGTCGGTTATCCGGCTGCCGTCCCGTTCCACAGTGACCTGTAGTGGTTTGGACGGGTCTGCCTTGCCTCCGGCGGCCGACCCGTAGGCGACCTTGGCGGCTGCGGTGTGCGGGGTGGCGGCGAGTGGGTTGCCGCCACCGCCGCAAGCGGTGAGCCCCACCGCGAGGGGCGCGGCAACGAGGGTGCAGCGCAGCGCGATCCGGCGTCCGAATTTGTGGCTCATGCACTCAAGTTATGAACGGCCGCGGGATCCCGCGCGGTGAGAGCGTGCAAAAGGGGCAGGCCTCGGCACCTGACTGCGGTGCCGGGGCCTGCCCGGGGTGGTACGTGGGTGCTGCGGGTGCCGCTGCGGGCGTCCTACTGGGTGCGGTTCTCACCGTGGTAGTACTCGAACACCCAGCCGTAGATACCGATCAGGATGACCGGCAGCGAGGCGTACAGCAGCCACCAGCCGAAGATGATGCCCATGAACGCCAGCGCGCCGCCGATGCCCAGCGCGAGCGGCTGCCAGCTGTGCGGGCTGAAGAAGCCCAGCTCACCGGCGTCGTCCGCGATGTCCGCGTCCTCCCGGTCCATGGCCCCGGTGTCCGCCCGGCGCGCGGTGAACGCCAGGTAGAAACCGATCATGGTGCACAGCGCGAACGCGAGGAAGAGGGCCGTGGTGCCCGCGGGCTCCTTGGACCAGATCCCGTAGACGATGGCGGACGCCAGGATGAAGACGGCGAAGCCGAGGAACATCTTGCCCTGGATCTTCACTGACCGGCCTCCTTGCCCTCAGAGCCCGACAGCGACCTGCCGCCGTGGCCACTGCTCGCCAGCGCGTCGATCGCGGAGATCTCCGGGTGGTGCAGGTCGAACGCCGGGGATTCCGAGCGGATGCGCGGCAGGGTGGTGAAGTTGTGCCGCGGCGGCGGGCAGGACGTCGCCCACTCGAGCGAGCGGCCGTAGCCCCACGGGTCGTCGACCTCGACCTTCTTGCCGTACTTCGCCGTCTTCCACACGTTGTAGAGGAACGGCAGGATCGACAGGCCGAGCAGGAACGAGCTGATGGTGGAGATGGTGTTCAGCGTGGTGAACCCGTCCGCCGCCAGGTAGTCCGCGTAGCGGCGCGGCATACCCTCGGCGCCCAGCCAGTGCTGGACGAGGAAGGTGCCGTGGAAGCCGAAGAACAGCGTCCAGAAGGTGATCTTGCCGAGCCGCTCGTCCAGCATCTTGCCGGTCATCTTGGGCCACCAGAAGTGGAAGCCCGCGAACATCGCGAACACCACGGTGCCGAAGACGACGTAGTGGAAGTGCGCGACCACGAAGTACGAGTCCGACACGTGGAAGTCCAGCGGCGGGGCCGCCAGGATCACACCTGTCAGACCACCGAAGGCGAAGGTGATCAGGAAGCCGATCGACCAGAGCATCGGGGTCTCGAAACTCAGTGACCCCTTCCACATCGTGCCGATCCAGTTGAAGAACTTCACACCGGTCGGTACCGCGATGAGGAACGTCATGAACGAGAAGAACGGCAGCAGCACCCCGCCGGTGACGTACATGTGGTGCGCCCACACGGTCACGGACAGACCGGCGATGGAGATCGTCGCGGCCACCAGGCCGATGTAGCCGAACATCGGCTTACGGCTGAAGACCGGGATGACCTCGGAGATGATGCCGAAGAACGGTAGGGCGATGATGTACACCTCTGGATGGCCGAAGAACCAGAAGAGGTGTTGCCAGAGCAACGCGCCGCCGTTGGCGGCGTCGAACACATGCGCCCCGAATTTCCGGTCGGCCTCCAGGCACAGCAGCGCGGCGGCGAGCACCGGGAAGGCGAGCAGGACCAGGACACCGGTCAGCAGCACGTTCCAGCAGAAGATCGGCATCCGGAACATCGTCATGCCGGGTGCGCGCATGCAGATGATCGTGGTGATGAAGTTGACCGCGCCGAGGATGGTGCCGAAGCCGGAGAGCGCCAGACCCATGATCCACATGTCGGCGCCGACGCCCGGCGAGCGGACCGCGTCCGACAGCGGGGAGTACGCGAACCAGCCGAAGTCGGCCGCGCCGTCAGGGGTGACGAACCCGCCGACCGCGATGAGCGAGCCGAACAGGTAGAGCCAGTAGGCGAACATGTTCAGCCGCGGGAACGCCACGTCGGGCGCGCCGATCTGCAGCGGCATGATCCAGTTCGTGAAGCCGGCGAAGAGCGGCGTCGCGAACATCAGCAGCATCACGGTGCCGTGCATCGTGAACGCCTGGTTGAACTGCTCGTTCGACAGGTACTGGTTGCCCGGCCGGGCCAGCTCCGCACGCATGAGCAGCGCGAGCACGCCGCCGATGATGAAGAAGGCGAACGAGGTGATCAGGTACATCGACCCGATCG
Source organism: Streptomyces sp. NPDC051976 (assembly GCF_040680795.1). Lineage (NCBI taxonomy): Bacteria > Bacillati > Actinomycetota > Actinomycetes > Kitasatosporales > Streptomycetaceae > Streptomyces > Streptomyces sp. NPDC051976. The sequence goes on along the minus strand of NZ_JBFAXL010000045.1, from coordinate 5,959 downwards.
TCTTGTGGTCGGTGGTGCTCATCCACTTGACGATGACCGAGCCGGGGCTGTGCCTGCGTACCGGGAGTTCGTCTGCGTAGGAGTCGTCGGCAGGAGCCGCGCCCTGCGGTTCGTTGAGAATGCTCATGTGGTCTTGGGCTCCGAGTTCTTCGCGTTGCCCGTGGTGGCAATGCCTGCCGGGATGAACCCGGTCTGACCCTTCGCCGCCAGGTCCTTGAGGTGCTGCTGGTACTGCGCGGGCGTGACGACCTTGACGTTGAACAGCATCCGCGAGTGGTCCACACCGCACAGCTCCGCGCACTTGCCCTCGAAGGTGCCCAGCTTGTTGGGCGTCACCTGGAAGACGTTGGTGTGACCGGGGATGACGTCCATCTTCATCAGGAACGGCACGATCCAGAAGGAGTGGATGACGTCACGCGAGGTCAGCACGAAGCGCACCGACTCGTTCACGGGAAGCCAGAGCGTCGGGCCGGGCAGACCGGTGTCCGGGTTCTTGCTCGCCGGAGTACCGACGTCGTAGACACCCTCAGCCCCGTGCGGCAGCGCCAGCTTGTCCGCGGGGATCTGGGACAGCTCCCGCGGTACCACCGCGGGGGTCGCCGGATTGCCGTCCACGTTCTCGACGTAGTTGAAGCCCCAGCTCCACTGGAAGCCCACCACGTTGATCACGTGCTGCGGCTTCTTGGAGGTGTCCAGGATCCTCGACTCGTCACGGGCGGTGAAGTAGAACAGCACCGCGATGACGATGATCGGGACGATCGTGTACAGGGCCTCAAGAGGCATGTTGTAGCGGGTCTGCGGAGGGACCTCGACCTTGGTCCGGCTGCGCCGGTGGAAGATCACGCTCCACAGGATCAAGCCCCAGACCAGGACACCGGTCGCCAGTGCGGCGGCCCAGGAGCCCTGCCACAGCGCGAGGATCCTGTGTGCCTGTTCCGTGGCCGGGCTGGGCATGCCCAACCGCGGATAGTCCTTGTCAGAGCAACCAGTGGCCGTCGCCAGGACCAGGCCCGCAGCCAGCGCCTGCGGCAGCTTCCGCCGCAGGCGGCGCCGCGACGTGGGGGTGCCGCCCACGCCCATAGGGCCGTGGGGGAGGTCGGAGCCGTTGGGACTCACGTAGCGCCTTCCCGAGAGTCTCGCTCGCGCGTCCCGGGTGCCCGGCCGTCAGCTGGTCGGTCGGCCCGTGCGCGCGGGCAATAGGTGTGGATGTTTATGCGGACCAAACCCTACTGGACGCTATTTGGGGTCGCGCGGGGAGGGGGGCCAACGCGCCGGGGGGAACCCCGAAGGGATGGAATCCCGCAGTCTGGAGGGGGTCGGGCCGTGTGGGCGGGGGTGGTTGTAGCGTGCTGACGTGTCCTATTTCGATATGGCTTCTGCCGCCCCGCTGCACCCTGTTGCCCGTCAGGCACTGCTCGCCGCGCTCGACGAGGGGTGGGCGGACCCGGCCCGGCTCTACCGCGAGGGACGCCGGGCGCGGTTGCTGCTCGACGCGGCGCGCGAGGCCGCGGCGGAGGCGGTGGACTGCCGCCCCGACGAACTGGTCTTCACTCCTTCGGGGACACGGGCGGTCCACGCCGGGTTGTCGGGCGCGATGGCGGGCCGCCGCCGGACGGGCCGTCACATCGTGGTGTCCGCCGTCGAACACTCCTCGGTGCTGCACGCGGCGGAGGCGTACGACGCGACGCCGGTGGCCGTGGACCGCGTCGGCCGGGTGAGTGCGGAGCAGTACGCGGCGGCGCTGCGCGAGGACACCGCGCTGGCGTGCCTGCAGTCCGCCAACCATGAGGTGGGTACGGTCCAGCCGGTCGCCGAGGTGGCGGACGCGTGCCGCGCGGCGGGGGTGCCGCTGCTGGTGGACGCGGCACAGTCGCTGGGCTGGGGCCCGGTGGAGGGCGCCTGGTCGCTGCTGGCGGCCAGTGCCCACAAGTGGGGCGGGCCGCCCGGTGTGGGGCTGCTCGCGGTGCGCAAGGGCACCAGGTTCGCCTCCCAGGAGCCCGCGGACGAACGGGAGTCGGGCCGCGCGCCGGGATTCCAGAACCTGCCCGCGATCGTCGCCGCGGCGGCCTCGCTGCGGGCCGTACGCGCCGAGGCGGCGGCCGAGGCGGAGCGGCTTTCGGCGCTGGTGGAGCGGATCAGGACCCGGGTGCCGCTGCTCGTGCCCGATGTGGAGGTGGTCGGCCACGGCACGCTGCGGCTGCCGCACCTGGTGACCTTCTCCTGCCTCTACGTGGACGGCGAGGCGCTGCTGACCGGTCTCGACCGGGCCGGGTTCTCGGTGTCCTCCGGCTCCTCGTGCACATCGAGCACGCTGACGCCCAGCCATGTGCTCAAGGCGATGGGCGTGCTGTCGGAGGGCAACGTACGGGTGTCGCTGCCGCCGGGCACGGCGGCCGAGGACGTGGAGCGCTTCCTCGGCGTGCTGCCGGGTGTGGTCGCGGACGTCCGCGCCGCGCTGGGCGCCCCGGCCGCCGCTCCCCCGGCGGCGGCTGAGCCCCTGGACCTCGCCGAGGACGCGCCGGGCGGGTCGGACCCGGACGGCGGCCTGGTGGTGGACTCGCTGGGCAAGCTCTGCCCGATCCCGGTCATCGACCTGGCCAGGGTGATCGGCGACGTGCCGGTGGGCGGCCTGGTCACCGTGCTCTCCGACGACGAGGCCGCCCGGCTGGACATCCCCGCCTGGTGCGCGATGCGCGAGCAGGAGTACGTCGGGGAGCGCCCGGCAGAGCGCGGCACCGCGTACACGGTGCGGCGCCGCGTCTGACGGACGGACGGCCGAGTGGCCGGGCGGTCAGCGCAGGTGCGACTGGACCTCGGTGGCGGCGCTGTCGCCGTACGCCTTGCTGAAGCGCTGCATGAAGTGGCCGCGGCGCAGTTCGTACTCCTGGGTGCCCAGCGTCTCGATGACCAGGGTGGCGAGCATGCAGCCGACCTGGGCGGCGCGCTCCAGGCTGACGCCCCAGGACAGGCCGGACAGGAACCCGGCGCGGAAGGCGTCGCCGACGCCGGTCGGGTCGACCTTGGCCTGCTCCTCGGCGCAGCCGACCTCGATCGGGGCCTCGCCCTTGCGGTCGATGCGTACGCCCTGGGCGCCGAGGGTGGTGACGCGGGCGCCGACCCGGTCGAGGATCTCCTCGGCGGTCCAGCCGGTCTTGGCCTCGATCAGGCCCTTCTCGTACTCGTTGTGGAACAGGTACGCGGCGCCGTCGAGCAGCACCCGGATGTCGTCGCCGTCCATCCGCGCGATCTGCTGCGAGAAGTCGGCGGCGAACGGGATACCGCGGGACCGGCACTCCTCCGTGTGGCGGATCATCGCCTCGGGGTCGTCGGCGCCGATCGACACCAGGTCGAGGCCGCCGACCCGGTCGGCGACGGCCTGCAGCTCGATCAGCCGGGCCTCGCTCATGGCGCCGGTGTAGAAGGAGCCGATCTGGTTGTGGTCGCTGTCGGTGGTGCAGATGAAGCGGGCGGTGTGCAGCACCTCGGAGATCCGCACCGAGGCGGTGTCCACACCGTGCCGGTCCAGCCACGCGCGGTACTCGCCGAAGTCGTTGCCCGCCGCGCCCACCAGGATCGGCGAGGTGCCGAGCTGGCCCATGCCGAAGCAGATGTTCGCGCCGACACCGCCACGGCGTACGTCGAGGGCGTCGACCAGGAAGGACAGCGATACCGTGTGCAACTGGTCTGCGACGAGCTGGTCGGCGAACCGACCGGGGAAGGTCATCAGATGGTCGGTGGCGATGGAACCGGTAACGGCGATACGCACGGCGGCAGACTCCTGCGAAGGGTGGGCGGCGCTGGCTTGCGCCAACGCTACCGGTTGGGGCGGCGGATCAGGACACGGCGAAACTACCCGATAGTAGGGCTTTCTCCTGGGTGCCCACCTGCCTAGTGTCGAAGCATGAGCCACACTCCCCCCGTCGCATTCCCCGCTTCCCCGCTCGCCGACCCGGAATCGCTGGAGCAGTTGATCGGCGACTGCCGGCAGATGGCTGAGCACTGGAAGGTCCCGGCCGCCAAGGCGCAGTCCGTGGTCGCCCCGGCCAGCCTGCACGGCATCACCGTCCCCGCCGCGTCCGCGCACGTGGTGGAGGGTATGGCGGAGTTCGGCGACTGACCCCCGGCCGCGCTTCCCCGCGCGCCTGACCGGGACAGCGGAACCGCCCGGCGGCCCGCCGCGTCACATCGGCACCTGATGGGTACGGAGCCGAAGGAGTACGCGGTGGGCACCGAGCGCGACGAGGAGAAGGCGGACCGGACGGAACACGCGGCCGAGCGGAACGACGCCGACCGCCCCGCCCGCAGGTCCCGGCTGACGATTGTGGCGGTGGCGGTGGCCGTCCTGCTGGCCGGGGGCGGCGGCGCGATCTGGGCGGCGAACGGCACAGGTGGCGGCAGCGGCGGCAGCCCGTCGGCGCACCCCGCTCCGCTGCGGATGGACGACGGCACCGCACCGGTCGAGGGCAGCGGCGGCGGCCCCGCCAGCACGGTCGGCGGCCCCGCGTACAAGCTGACGGGCACGCTGCCCGGCGGCCCGAAGGCGGCGCCCGTCTACCGGCCCGACGGCCAGGTGGACTCGGCGGCCGTCACCCGGTTGGCCTCGCTGCTGGGGGTGAAGGGGTCAGTGGTCTCCGACCACGACTCCTGGCGGGTCGGCGGCACCGCGGACGGCAGCGGGCCCGAGCTGCTGGTGAGCAAGTCGGGGCCCGGCACCTGGTCCTACACGCACTACGGCCCGAACACCTCGGTACGCGAGGACGCCGGTCCGCCCGCGACGGACGTGAAGCCGGGGTCGGTGCCGGGCGCGCCGCCCGCCGGGGTGGAGCGGCCCATGAGCGGCGGCTCGGGCGGCAGCGCGCCCGGTGCCTCCAGCTCCGACAGCACCTCGTCGAGCGTGAACGCGGGCGGCACCTCCACCATCACGTCGTCGGACACGCCGCCGGTCTCCGAGTCGCGGGCCAAGGCGGCGGCAGCCCCGGTGCTCGCCGGTCTGGGGCTCTCCGGGGCGCATGTGGACGCCACCCGGACGGCCGGGGCGATCCGTACGGTCTCCGCCGACCCGGTGGTGGGCGGCCTGCCCACGCACGGCTGGGCGACCAGTCTGCAGATCGGGTCCGACGGCACGATCGCCCTCGGCTACGGGCGGCTGGCGACGCTCGCCAAGGGCGACACCTATCCCGTGGTCAGCGCGGCGCAGGCGTTCAAGGACCTCAACGCGGACGTGATGCACCCGGACAACATCATCTACTACTGCCCGATGCAGCCGCCGCTGCCGAAGCCGAAGGCGTCGCCGACCGGCTCGGGTGACGACAAGACGCTGCCGCACTCGATGCCGTGCAGCCCGGGCAACGGCAATCCGGTGGAAGTGCGGGGCGCGGTCTTCGGGCTGGCCCTGGAGTTCGTGTCGGGTACGCAGAGCCTGGTGCCCGCCTGGCTCTTCGACACCGCGCAGGCCGGCGTCCGCGGGACGGACACGGTGGCGCAGACCGCTGTCGACCCGAAGTACATCCAGCGCACCGGCCCGGTGGCCCCGTCGCCGATCCAGCCCGGCACTCCGGCGCAGCCGGCGTCCCCGGCGCCGTCCACGGGGCCCGAGCACCCGGTCGACCCGCTGCCGCCGCGCCCGGTGCGGGCGGACTCGTACCACGCCAGCGGCAGCACCCTCACGGTCACCTTCACCGGCGGGCTGTGCAGCAACTACACGGTGACCGCCCAGGAGACGGACTCCCAGGTGCGGGTGAGCATCCTGTCGCGGGAGAAGAAGCCCGGGATGATGTGCCCGATGATCGCCAAGGTGTTCTCGCAGACCGTCCAGCTGAAGAAGCCGCTGGGTGACCGCAAGGTCGTCGACGCGGCGGACGGGCAGACCCTGCTGGCCCGCTGACCCGGCCGGCCCGCGAGGCGGAGCCTCGTACGGAAAGACAGCGGCGGCCGCACCCTCGGACGGAGGGCGGATGGC
>NZ_JBFAXL010000044.1:0-79980 GCF_040680795.1 Streptomyces sp. NPDC051976 | reverse complement strand
TTTTTTTTTTTCTTTTTTCTGGTGTGTGTGCTGGTGGGGGGCAGCCGCGCCCCCCCGCCCCCCCCCCCCCACCGCCGTACCGGAATACCTTCGTCGCGCCGGGTGGACGCCGCCCCCATGGGCGCCTCCTCCCCGGCCGACCGTCGTGACCCGGCCATGGAGAGAGGGGGCGTACACGTGCGCATCGCACTGCTCACCGAGGGTGGTTACCCGTACGCGCGAGGTGAAGGAGGCGCGTGGTGCGACCGGCTCGTCCGCGGGCTCGCACACCACGAGTTCGACGTGTACGCGCTCAGCCGGTCACCGCGGACGGAGGAGGGGGGCCGCGTCGAACCGCCGCCGCAGGTACGGCGGTTCCGCGCGGAACGCCTCTGGGGGGAGCCGCCCGCCGCCACCTTCCCGCCGACGTGCGGTGGCGGCCGGGCGGCCAGGCGGGCTCGGCGCGCGGCGTTCCTGTGGCACTTCGACGACCTCGCCGCGGCGCTCGCGGGCGGCGGGAGGCTCGGCCCCGCGGACCGGGCGGACCGTTTCGCCTCCGGTCTCTACGGCCTCGCCGAGGTCGCCGCGGAACACGGCGGACTGCCGGAACTGCTGCGCGGCGAGGACGCGCTGGCGATGCTGGAGGCGGCCTGCCGGGCGCCCGGTGTACGCCCGCTGCTCGGCGACATCGTGGTCACCGAACTCCTCACCGTCGCCGACCTGCTGGAGCGCCAGCTCAGACCGCTCTCCGCACCCTGGTACGGCCCCGACGAGCTCGGCGCCGCCGACCTCTGCCACGCGGTGTCCGGCGGCCCGGCGACGCTGCCCGGCTTACTGGCCAAACGGTTCTGCGGAACGCCGCTCATCGTCACCGAGTACACCGTGCGGGTCCGCGAGGCGCTGCTCGCGCACCGCGCCGCGGGACTGTCCGGCGCGGTACGGGCGCTGCTCGGCGACTACCACCGGCTGCTCGCCGGGGAGAGCTACCGGCAGGCCGCACTCGTCACCCCCGGCTCCACCCATGTGCGGCGCTGGCAGGAACGGTGCGGCGCCCGCAAGGAGAGGATGCGGACGGTGTACCCCGGCATCGACGCCGCGCGGTTCGCACGGGCGGGCGAGGCCGCCGAGGCGGAGGCGACCGATCCGGCCGCGCACGCCGACCCCACCGTCGCCTGGGTCGGGCGGGCCGACCCGGCGAAGGACCTCATCGCCCTGCTGCACGCCTTCCACGCGATACGCCAGGACGAGCCGCAGGCGCGGCTGCGGATCTTCCACCTGCGCACGCCCGACGCCCGCGCGGCGGCCTACCTCGGCCACTGCCGTACCCTCGCCGCCCAGCTCTTCCCCGACGAGGCGGCCAGTGCCGACGCCGTCGGCGAGAGTCCGGTCAGCTTCGAGGAGATCGGCTCGCCCGGCGCGCCGGAGCTGAGCGACGCCTACGCGGCGGGGGACGTCGTGGTGCTCTCCAGCAGCGCGGAGGGCTTTCCGCTGAGCCTGGTCGAGGCGATGTTCTGCGGACGGCCGACGGTCTCCACCGATGTCGGCGCGGTACGCGAAGTGATCGGCGGCACCGGTCTGGTGGTGCCGCCGCGCAACCCGAAGGCGCTCGCCGACGCCGTCGGCGACCTGCTGCGCGGTCCCGAGCGGGCGTCCCGGCTGGGCGCCGCGGCCCGCGAACGCGCGCTCGCCCTCTTCACGGTCGGCGCCTGCGTGGACGCCTTCTGCGAGAGCTACCTCGACGTGGTCGCCCACCACCCCGTACGGCGCGAGCCGCTGCTCGACGCGGCGGGCGACCCCCGCCCCTTCACCGCCCCGCCCGAGTCGCACGTCCCCACCCGCCTCGCCCCCACCCCCGCCCACCCCACCTGGTCCCCCACCCCCCGCCCCGCCGCGGCCTCCACCGGAGGTGCCCCCCGATGACGCCCCACCCCCACCCCCAGCCCCCCTCCCCGGACGAGGCCCTCCTGACCCGCCTGCGCGGCGTCGGGGCGACGACGGACGCGGCTGATGCCGCGATCGCGCCGGGAGCGCCGGACGACGCCGGTCCGCGTATGTCCTTCGCGGCCGCCGCGCGCGGGGCGGGGCCGGTGGAGACCGCGCCTGCCGCGAGCCCGCCCGCCGCGCGGGCGGCGGGGTCCGTGGGGACGCCGCCTGCCGCGAGCCGGGCCACGGACTCAGCGGCGAGCGGGCGCGCCGCGGTGTCGGAGCCCCTGGCGGGGGCCGCGGGCGATGGTGGGTTGCTGACGCGTCCGCGCGGCTCGACGACCGCTGGGGACACGGCTGCGGTCGGGGACGCCGGGCCGGGTGGTTCTTCGGTGCACGGCGGGCGCGCCGCCGACGGCGGTGGGTTGCTGACGCGTCCGCGCGGCGCGACAACCGCCGCGGACGCCGGGCCGGGTGGTTCTTCGGTGGCTGGTGGGCGCGCCGCGGGTGTGGCGAAGGCGGGGGCGGGTGGGCGGAAGGCTGGGCGGCGGGGGCCGGCGGATCCGGTGCGGGGGGTGATGCACCGGCACGAGGTGCTGATCGCCGGGGCGGTGGACGAGTGGGAGATCGCGGCCGGGCTGGAGGCGCAGGGGGTCACCGACGGGGCCGCGCGGCGGCTGCGGCACCGCGATGTGTTCGGGCTGGCGGAGGAGCTGTACGCGCGGGTGCCGCGGGCGGGACGGACGGCGGAGGCGGCCGAGGGGCCGCGGGAGCGGGCCGCGCTGCCGCCGCGCACGGTGGCGCTGCACCTGGCGCCCGGTGCGGTCTGCGCGGTCGCGGCGGGCGCCGCGGGCACCGTACGGCTGCCGCTGGTCGGCGCCCTGCTGGCGGTGCTCGTCGCGGTCGCCACCTGGGCGGCGCTGCGTTCGGGGCCGCTGCGGGCGGCTCGCGGCGGCGGCGCGGCGGTGTGGACGTACGGGCTGCTCGCCTACGCGCTCTGCGGCCCGCAGGCGGTCACCGCGCTGCGCGGCGACGGCTCCTTCGACGCGACGGCGGGCACCGCCGCCTTCACCGCGCTCACCCTCTCCCTGCTGCCCGCCGCGTACTGCGCGCGCTGGCTCGCCGTCAGCTCCCGGGCCCAACTCGCCCCGAGCCACGGCCTGTCCGACTTCGCCGACGCCGTACGCCCGCGGCTGATCGTGGCGCTGACGGTGTACGCGACCGCGCTGTTCGTGCTGCTGCGCACCGCCGCGGCCGTCGCCGGGCCGAGCCCGGTCGCGGCGCCCTTCACGCTCGGCCTGCTGCTGTGCACCGCTCGGCTGCTCGCCGTCCACGGCTACGCCGCGCGCGCCGTCGCGGGCCTCGCCACCGCCTGCGCCGTGGAGTCGCTGACGCTGGCCGCCGCCCTGCTCCACCTCGGCCCCGGCGGCGCGGCCGCCACCGCCGTCGCGTGCGCCGCCTGCGCCGCCGCGGCCCTCGCCCTCGCCGCCCAGGCCCTGCACGTCCTGCCCCGCGCCTCCGCCCACCGCCTGCCGCCGCGCCGCAACTGACCCCCAACCCATCGACCAGGAGACCCCTGTGACCACGCACCGACCCCACCTCCCCGCGGCCCCACCCCCCGACCGCCCGACCGAGACCCACCGGCCCGCCAGCGCGCGAGGTGACCGGCGATGAGAGTGCTGTTGCTGGGAGCCGACGGCTTCCTCGGGCGGCATGTGGCCGAGCGGCTGCTCGCCGACCCGGCGGTGCAGCTCACCGCGTTGGGCAGGAGCGACGACGCGGACGTCCGGTTCGACCTGTCGACCGGGGCGCCGGGGGTGCTGGCCCGGTTCCTGGACGCCGTGCACCCGGGCGTGGTCGTGAACTGCGCCGGGACGACCCGCGGCGCCGCCCGCGAGCTGACGCGGCAGAACACGGTGGCCGTCGCCACGGTCTGCGAGGCAATGCGGCGCAGCAGCGTCGCGGCCCGGCTGGTGCAGGTGGGCTGCGGCTCGGAGTACGGCCCCTCGCCGCAGGGGGCGTCCACCGGGGAGGACGCCGTGCCGCGGCCGGGCGGCCCGTACGGGGTCAGCAAGCTGGCCGCGACCGAACTGGTGCTCAGCTCCGGTCTTGACGCGGTGGTGCTGCGGGTGTTCAGCCCGATCGGGCCTGGCACGCCGACCGGCGCGCCGATGGGCCGGGTCGCCGAGGCGCTGCGGCGCGCGATGCAGAACGGCGACGGCGAGCTGAAGCTCGGCGGCCTCGGCGTGCAGCGCGACTTCGTCGACGCCCGCGACGTGGCCCGCGCCGTGCACGCCGCCTCGCTGTCGGCCGCCCAGGGCGTGGTCAACATCGGCAGCGGGCGTGCGGTGCGAATGCGGGACATGGCCGCCGCGCTCGCCCATGTCGCCGGGTTCGACGGCTCGCTGCACGAGCTGGACGACCCGACCGGTACGGGCGCGCCGCCCCCGTACCCCGACGGCTGCGGCGCCTGGCAGCAGGCGGATGTGCGGACCGCCCGCGACCGGCTCGGCTGGCGGCCCAGGATCGGCCTCGAGGAGTCGCTGGCCGATGTGTGGATGGAGGCGGCATGCCGCGTCTGACCCGCTCGTCGAAGCAGGACCGCACGGACGGTGCCGACAGCCCCGACGGCACGGACCGCGCCGGTGGTGCCGGCCGCGCCGGCCGGGCCGCCCGCCGAGAGCGTCGGGCCCACTCCGGCGGCGAGCTGCCCGGTGCCGCCCGCCCCGCCGGTGACCGGCTCCCCGACCCGCGCCGCCCCGGCGCGATGGGCTTCGGCGTCCCCGCGTACGCCCACCCGCTGGTCGCCCCCGCCGAGTGGGCCGAGCTGGCCCGCCCCGGCGCGCCGCTGCACTGGGCCGCGTTCGATGTCGCGCGCGGTCCGGGATCCCGCCGTGACCCGCTCTACGGGGAGGTCGTCGGCCGCATCCGTGAGAACGGCGTCCCAGTCCTCGGACTGCTGGACGCCCGGCGCGGCACCCGCCCCTACGCCGAGCTGGTCTCGGACGCCGCCGGCTACCTGGAGTGGTACCGGGTCGACGGCTTCTACCTCGACCGCGCCCCGATCGACCGCGCCGACGCCCCCGAGTGCCGGCGGCTGGTGACCGCGCTGCGGACCATGCTCGCCGACACCGGGAGGCCGCCGCACCTCGTCCTCGGGCACGGCGAGCACCCCTGGGCGGGATACGCCGAGCTGGACGCCCAGCTCGTCACCTTCAACGGCCCCTGGACCCGTTATCGCTGGTCGCAGGCGCCGGAGTGGACCGCGGCCTACCCGCGCGACCGCTTCGCGCACCTGGTCCACGGGTTGCCGAAATCACACCTGGAGACCGCCCTGCGGATCGCCCGCTGGCAGGGCGCGAACACCGTCTGCCTGACCGACAGGACCGACCGGGACGGCGCGGATCCCTGGGCGGGACTGCCCGCCCACTGGCACGAGACGGTGCGTTTGCTGGCAAAACAGGACAGGGTTCCGCCGCCCACGATGTGACCGGACCGTGTCTCGGTCCTCGGACCGGGTGTCTTGGAATGAAGACCGGCGTGGCAGTGTTGCAGGGACAACACGTACTCAACTGTTGACCGACCAATCGTATTGCTGAGGTCCCTGTGTCGCTGCCACCCCTGGTCGAGCCGGCCGCCGAGCTCACCGTTGACGAGGTCCGCAGGTACTCGCGTCACCTGATCATCCCCGATGTGGGCATGGACGGGCAGAAGCGGCTGAAGAACGCCAAGGTGCTGTGTGTCGGCGCCGGCGGCCTCGGCTCGCCCGCCCTGATGTACCTGGCCGCCGCGGGCGTGGGCACGCTCGGCATCGTGGAGTTCGACGAGGTCGACGAGTCCAACCTGCAGCGCCAGATCATCCACAGCCAGGCCGACATCGGCCGCTCCAAGGCCGAGTCCGCCCGTGACTCCGTGCTGGGCATCAACCCGTACGTCAACGTCGTCCTGCACGAAGAGCGGCTCGAAGCCGAGAACGTGATGGAGATCTTCTCCCAGTACGACCTGATCGTCGACGGCACCGACAACTTCGCGACCCGCTACCTGGTCAACGACGCCTGCGTGCTGCTCGGCAAGCCCTACGTCTGGGGCTCCATCTACCGCTTCGACGGCCAGGCGTCGGTCTTCTGGGCCGAGTACGGCCCCTGCTACCGCTGCCTCTACCCGGAGCCCCCGCCGCCCGGCATGGTGCCCTCCTGCGCCGAGGGCGGCGTCCTCGGCGTGCTGTGCGCCTCGATCGGCGCCATCCAGGTCACCGAGGCCATCAAGCTGCTCGCGGGCGTCGGCGAGCCGCTGCTCGGCCGCCTGATGATCTACGACGCCCTGGAGATGACCTACCGCCAGGTCAAGGTCCGCAAGGACCCCGACTGCGCGGTCTGCGGCGAGCACCCCACCGTCACCGAGCTGATCGACTACGAGGCGTTCTGCGGCGTCGTCTCCGAGGAGGCCCAGGAGGCCGCCCTCGGCTCGACGATCACGCCGAAGCAGCTCAAGGAGTGGATCGACGACGGCGAGAACATCGAGATCATCGATGTCCGCGAGCCGAACGAGTACGAGATCGTCTCCATCCCCGGCGCGAAGCTGATCCCGAAGAACGAGTTCCTCATGGGCACCGCCCTGTCCTCGCTCCCGCAGGACAAGCGGATCGTGCTGCACTGCAAGACCGGTGTCCGCTCCGCCGAGGTGCTGGCCGTACTGAAGTCCGCGGGCTTCTCCGACGCGGTGCACGTCGGCGGCGGCGTGATCGGCTGGGTCAACACGATCGAGCCGGACAAGCCGATCTACTGATCGGCGGCGCTGTCACGGCGCTACCGGTCGGTGGCGCCGAAGGCCGTGCGGAACTGCGGGAAGCGGTCGCCGCGCGGGTCGAGCAGATCGATGAGGGTGACGAGCTGCTGCTGGAGGGCGGTCAGCCGGGGCACCGCGGGCGCGGTGTCCGCGGCGAGCCGGTCGACGTCCGCCAGCAGCGGCTCGAACCAGTAGGCGAAGCGCGGGTCGTCCTCCAGCCGGGCGCAGAACTCGGCGTACCCCAGGCAGCGGCGGCGCCCCGGCCCGCCGTCCGCCAGCACCATCACCTCGCCTATCGCGCGCTGATGGGCGCGGAAGACCCGCAGTTCGTTGCTGTGCTCGTCGATCCGGTTCAGGAACTGCTGGATCCGCGAGATCTGGGTCATGACGCTGCGGTTGGTACCGCTCTTGCCCAGATCCAGGAACTGCACGTCGCCGCGGAGTATCTCCACCCAGCCCAGGTACTCGGCGAGCACGAACACGGTGCTGCGGCGTACGTAGTCCGCCTCGCGTGACGAGCCGCGGGTCAGACACGCCGTCAGGAAGCCGTTCCCCGGCCCCGGCAGCCGGTCGACCTCATGGCCGCGCAGGATGTTGTAGAGCCTGCTCTGCAGGTCGTACGCGGCCCACGCCAGCGAGGCGCCGTACCGCTCCATGTAGTCCCGCTGCTCCGAGCGGCGCAGTCTGAGCTGCTGCCAGTACCCGAAGAGCGCGGCGAGCGCCGCACCGCACAGCGCGACGATCGCGGAGACGAGCGAGACGGAGTCCATAACTCCGGCACCGTACCCACAACACCCGTGCACGGTCGTCTGAAACGATGACAGAACTGTGACGGACCCATGACCTACCCGTGCGACGGGCGGGACGTCGGGGGTAGTAGCGTCAGTGGCTTCCGTGGGGGAAACCCGCACGGATACCAGCACGCACTTTTTCGCAGTAGGGGGACCATACGTGAAATTGCACAATTCCCGCCTGGCCGGCCGTGGTGTGAAGACCAAGGCCGCCGCCATCGTGGCGGGTTCGCTCGCCCTCGCGCTCGGCACGACCGTGGCGGCGAGCGCGGACGGCGGAGCGGCGTCGATCAGCAAGGCCGACTCGGCCACGAAGCACGTGGCCACGTCGGCGTTCTCGTCGCAGTCGCCCAACACCGCCCAGGAGGACGTCTGGGCGTTCAGCATCGACGGCCGTGACGCCAACGGCACGATCTGGAGCTACGGGCCCAAGGCGGGTGGCGGGTTCAACACCCGCGAGCAGACGGGCACCAACATGGGGAGCGCCAACGCGTTCTTCAAGAACAACTCGGCCAACGACGGCCACGTGAACGTCTACGCCCGCTTCGGCGGCACGCTCCGCGCCTACACCGGCGCCCAGAGCACCGGCACCGTCATCGGCAACGGCTGGAACGTGTACAGCGCGTTCGTGACGCCGGGCAACCTCGGTGGCGCCGAGTACCCGGACCTGCTGGCCCGTGACACCAGCGGCAACCTGTGGGTGTACCTCGCCTACAAGGGCGGCACCTTCGCCAGCCGCGTCAAGGTCGGTGGCGGCTGGAACGCGTACAACCAGATCGCCGGCCGCGGCGACCTGACCGGTGACGGCAAGGCCGACATCGTCGCCCGCGACGGTTCCGGCAACCTGTGGCTGTACAAGGGCACCGGCAACTACAAGGCGCCGTTCGCCGCTCGCACCAAGATCGGCGCGGGCTGGAACGCGTACAACCGGCTCGTCGGTCTCGGCGACTCCAACGGTGACGGCCGCAACGACCTGATCGCCCGCGCCACCAACGGCGACCTGTACCTCTACGCCGGTACCGGCAACGCGAGCGCTCCCTACAAGCCGCGCGTCAAGATCGGCAACGGCTGGAACGTGTACAACTACCTGTTCTGATCGGGCCGGTAGCAGTCACGTAGCAGGTAGCAGTTAGCAGTTAGCACGAAAGAGGCCCGCCACCCGGGAGACCGGGCGGCGGGCCTTTCGTCTGTCACGCGTCCAACCGGCGCGCCGCGCTCAGCGGTTGACGGTCTGGATCTCCTGGACGGTGACGTCCAGGTGGTTGTCGTTGGTGCCGTTGCCCAGGTCGCCACCCGCGCCGCCCGATCCGGTCCACGTCACGTGCCAGTTGGCGGTGACATTGAGTTGGAACGGGCCAGTGCTGGCGGTGGAGCGCAGATAGGTGACTCCGCACGGCGGGTCGGCCTTGGCGTTGCCGTCGTAGGCTGTCCCCACGGCGCCGTTCGCACCGATCGGGCAGTTGCCCGAGGAGGGGAAGACATCGGCGTCCTTGGTGCCGGGCTGAATCTGGACGCTGGTCACCGTGGCTTCGGTCTCGGCCCAGATCTCCCGGCCGCCGCCGAGATTCACCGACGCACGGACCTTGACCGGGGTGTAGCGCTCCGTCAGCCACACCCACGTGGGGATGTTGACGGTCTGTGTCGCCGTCGGGCTGGTCTTGATCGTCACCCCGGGGACCTGGGTGTGGGCGAACGCGAGCTTGGAGAGCATCTCCGGAGTGATCACGTGGCCTGTGCCCGGGGGCGGGTTGTCACCGTTCGGCACCCACTCCGGACGCTGGTCGTTGCAGGACATCTGGTCGAACAGCGGGGCGTTGGGATTGACGCTCACCACCCACCACATGCCCTTGCCTGCCTCGGCCGAGTTGAAGTCCGTGTAGCCCTTGTCGCCGGGGTAGTCGAGGCCCTTCGAGTAGTGGTCGAGGTCCATACCCATGGCGGTGCGGGCCGTGCCCGTGACGTCGGGGATCTCCTTGTTGAAGTTCGTGGTGTACTCGTCCTTGAACTGCTGGGGCGTGTACTTGGGACCGAACCAGCAAGGTGGTGGAGTCCAGTTCACGTTGACCGTGCCAAGAGGCTTCGAGGAAGCCGCGGGATGGCCCGTGGGGTAGGTGATGGTGTAGCCGGCCGTGGCGGAGAGATCGCCGTTGTCGTTGTTCCCGGACGTCTGCTGTGCGCCCGGTGGATTCGTCACGGGCTTGTTGGCGAAACTCGGACCGGCCGCGGCCAGGACGGTGACGGCGCCGAGAGCGAGGCCACGGCGCAGCAGGCGTCCACTGATTATTTGCATTGCAGGGCCTTCTCCTTCACGGTGATCGATTGCGCCTGCCACACCTCGGTCGGCAGTTGGAGTTTGGCCACCACGACCGAGTACGACACGTAACTGCTGTCGTCCTCAGGCGTGGTGAGGACCTTGCCGGTCTTGATCTCCTTGCCGTACACCTTGGACTGGTTGTCGCAGAAGGTGACTTCGCCGTACGTCTTGTTGGCGCCCAACGTGACCTTGGGGCGATAGAAGTGGTCGGTCCCCGTCAGGGTCCAACGGTGGGTGATGTAGTCCTGGACGAACGTGGTCGCGAAGGACCGCGCCTTGCCGGACGAGTAGGTGGCCAGGCCGGCATCTTTGGTGCTCTGCTTGACCACCGCATGGTCCATGGCCTGGATGAAGTTCGCGGCGGTGGCGAGCGCGATCGCCTGCGCGTGGTCCGTGGGCGCGGCCCAGTCGAAGTTCAGCTTGAGGTCTGCGGGCAACGCCAGCGACGGGTCGATCTTTGTCGGAGCACCTGCCGCCGTGGAAGTCGCGGTGGCGCTCGACAACGGCGCTGCGGTCGTCGATGGGGGCGACGAGATCTTGTCGGAGTCCCCTGAACCGCCACCGCCACAGGCGGTCAGCAGGACGGCGGCCGTCGCCAGCGTGGCGGCGGTCACTGCGGTACGGCCTCGCATCGTCAATTGCTCCCGGTCGGTGGTGGTTCGGGCACCGAGCGGGCATGCGTAGTACACCCCGTGGTCCCCGTATACAGGCGAACACCAAGGTACCGAAATCCGCCAGAAGTAAAGAGGCCTGTTCTGTGCTTGTTCGGTCACGTCGAGGTCACTGCCGTGCCAAGAGAAGCGGAAGGGTGGGGCCCGGCGGGAGAGCGCCGGGCCCCACGTTGGGCCCCGCTTGGGGGCGTGCGGCCGCTAGTGGAGGCGGATGGCGTACAGGCCGCGGCCGTGGGTGGCCGCGTAGATGCGGCCGTCGGCACCGGACTTGACCTGGAGTACGGCCACGGCGGGGAGGTGGCCGACGCGCTGCCAGCCGGTGTGGCCGGGGGCGCGGTAGACCACACCGAGGTCGGTGGCGAGGACCAGGCCGCCGTGCGGCATCGCGACCAGCGAGTCGGTCGGGACGTCCGGCAGGTTCGCCGAGATGTCGGACCAAGTGGTGCCGCCGTCACGGGACTCGAAGACATGGCCGATGCCCGCGCCGGGGCCCTCGGTCCAGTGCCGCGAGAAGCCGTTCACCGCGAGGTAGACGTGGCCGGCGTTGGCCGGGTCGATCGCGAGACCGGCCAGGTAGCGGTTGGGCACCGTGCCGTCCGCGCCGTCGGACGGCAGCGTGATCTGGTGCCAGCCGGTTCCGTCGGCGTTCCCGACCGCGATGCCGCGGGTGAAGCCCTGGTTGTTGCAGGGGCCGCACCAGGCCGCGTAGACCTTGCCGCCCTGGGAGGCGACGGCGGTGGCCGTGTGACCCTGACCGAGGTCGAACGCGTCGGTCCACTGCGAGGCGCTGCGGATGGCGTATCCCTGGGTCTGCGTCCACACATGGCGGCCGCCGGCCACCCAGAGGTTGCCGTTCTCGGTGTCCGCGGCCAGCGGGGCGATGAAGCGGGCCTCACTGGTGGCGTTGTCGGGCGGGGCGACGTTGAAGGAGGTGGCCTTCGTCGGGTCGCTCACCCAGGAACCGTCGTTGACCGCGCAGTTCTGCGTGACGTTGACGGCGAGGTAGACGTACTCCTGGGCGATGTCGCAGCCGTTGGCCGGGTCGGTCAGCGTGTCGCCGCCGTCACCACCGAAGTTGGAGCCCATCACCCGGTCGGTGGACCGCAGGATCGACTGGCCGTTGTCCTGCAGGCCGCCGCCCACCGCGAGGCCGTGGCCCGACGGGTCGCGGCCGATGCCGACCGAGTAGTACTGCAGGGTGTCGATGGTGCCGTCGTTGAGCGGCGTCCAGTCGGTGGCGTGGCCGTCCGCGTTCTGCGTGCCGTTGAGCGGGCGCTTGTAGACGCCGCCGTCGTTGCCCACGTAGACGTAGCGCTTGCCGTGGTAGCTGCCCACCGCGACCGCGTGCTGGTCGGAGTGGGTGGTCGGCGCGCAGTCACCGGTCTGCTTGCTCGGGTCGATGCTCCAGCAGGGGAAGCCGAAGTTCCAGTACGCCCCCACGGTCGACCAGTTGGTGCCCGCGTCCTTGGTCTCGTAGACCTCTTCCAGACCGGCGTAGACGTGGTCGGCGTCGGTCGGGTCGACCTGGAGGAACTCGTTGTACCAGGCCTGCACGCCCGGCATGAAGCCCGGCGCGTTCAGCGCGGAGTGCGCCGCCGAGAGCGACTCGCTGTCCGCGATCCGCTTCCAGCTGCCGAACGGGTCACCGGTGGCCGACTCGTAGATCCCGTCCAGGTTGCTGTCCGGGTCGGTGGCCAGCGCGGTCGGCGACTGGTTGATCGCGTAGTAGCGCGAGCCGTCCTTGGCGCGCGCGAAGGTCACATTGCCGACCGTGTCGGCGTCGGTGGGCAGCGCGCCCAGTGAAGTCACCCGGGTCCAGGCGCCGTTGACCTTGGAGTAGAAGCCGTTGTAGTCGTCGCCGCTGCGCCAGCCGACGGCCAGCATCACCTTGGAGGGGTCGCGCGGGTCGATCGCCACGTCGTTGGCGATGTTCTTGTACGGCGCGTTGGGGTCGCTCGCCAGCGAACCGCCGGGCAGGTAGTCCGGGTTGGGGGCGAACTCCAGCTTCCAGGGGCCGCGCAGGTCGGACAGCGAGTGGCTCCACACGCCGTGCGTGGTGGACGCCCACACCTTGTCGCCGCCGAAGCGCAGCGTGTGGATCGCGGTGGAGTCCAGCTCGGAGCCGCCGACCCGGCTGTAGCGCGAGAAGACGTCGTGGTGCGGGTGGGTGAGGACGTACACGCCGCTGCCCAGGTACGCGTCGGCGTTGGTGGTCGCCTCGCCGGTGGCCAGCCACAGCCGTCCGCGGCCGTCGAGCGCGAGCGCGCCGGTGGCCTGGGCGGGGAGCTGGTCGCTGATCGGCTGCCAGTGGCCGCCGCCGGTGCTGGACCGCCAGACGCCGCCGCCCGCGCTGCCGGTGTACACATAGCCGTCGTCGTCGGCCGCCATCGCCGACTGACGGCCGGTCACCAGTCCGGAGCCGCCGCTGGAGTTGGAGTCGACGTCCCGGTAGCGGGGGTCGTCGGAGTTGTACTTCAGCCCGGTGAGGTGCTGCCAGTCGCCGCCGGTGCTCGGCAGCTTGTTCATCGCGTCCCAGGCCGCCGAGAAGGCGCCGGGGGCGATCGTGCCGGGGGAGGTGCGGGCCTCGGCGAACTGGTCCGCCCCCTCGGCGATCTCGTCCGCCTCCCCGCCGCCGTCACCGTCGCCGCCGTCGTCGGCGGCCGCCATGACCTGGTTGAACGCCCGTGGATGGGTGGCTGGATGGCCGGGCGCCGCCCCGGCCGGAATCGCCGTCAGCGCGGCGAGGGCGGTGAAGGCTGAGATCATCAGCCATCGTCTTTTACGGGTGGGTACGCGCACTCGTTCCTCCCCTTTGCGGGCATGGATGGAGCCTCGGGAGGCACCCGATCATGACTGCGGGGCGGAAGGCGGGGGGCGCGGGCGAGATTTGGCGGAAACTTTGACAAGGGCCTGTCAGTGAGGGCCGGTCGGGGGACGGCGCGGCCGCCAGGGGCCGCGCCGCACCGCGACGGCTACAGCTCGCCCTTGCGGGTCAGATGGGTGAAGGCCAGCCAGCCCGGCAGGACCGGCAGCCAGAAGGTCAGCAGACGGAAGAAGAGCACCGCCGGGGTGGCGACCTCCTTGGGCAGGCCCGCCGCGATCAGACCACCGGTGAGGGCGAGTTCAACCGCGCCGACGCCGCCCGGGGTCGGGGCGGCCGAGCCGAGCGCGTTGCCCGCGAGGAAGACCACCGCGATGGCCGAGTAGCTGAGGTGCCCGCCGAACGCCCGTACGCAGCCGTCCAGGCAGATCACGAAGGTCACCGTCAGCATCAGCGTGCCGCCGATACCGGTCACCAGCTTCGCCGGGCGCTGCAGCACGTCCAGCATGCGCGGCACGACACCCGCGAACAGCGCCCGTACCCGGGTCGAGACGAACTTCCGCAGCGCGGGCACGGCCGTCACGACCAGCACCAGCACACCGGCGGTGAGCAGGCCCGCCATCACGGTCCGGGACGGCGACAGGGACGGCGTCTTCTCCGTACCGGTGATGAAGCCGAACGTCATCAGCAGCGTCACATGCGCGCCGAGCCCGACGAGCTGCGAGGCGCCGACGCTGGCCACCGCGAGCCCCGGCCGCACGCCGGACTTCTGCAGATAGCGGGTGTTGAGCGCGACCCCGCCGACGGCGGCCGGGGCGACCAGCTTCACGAACGAGCCCGCGACCTGGGCCAGTACGGTCCGCACCAGCGACAGGCGCTCCGGTACGAAGCCCGCCAGCGCGCAGGCGGCGGCCACATAACTGGCAGCGGAACCGAGCACGGCGATGACGGCCCAGCGCCAGTCCGCGTTCGCGATCGCGTCGCCGATCGGCACGGAGCTGAGCTGCGACAGCAGGAAGTACGCGGCGAAGGCGCCCGCGATCACCGTGATCAGGGTGCGCGGCTTGATCCGCTCCAGCCGCACCGGCTCGACCGGTGCCTGCGGCCGGATCAGCAGCACCTGCTGGCGGATCCGCGACAGCAGATCCTCCTCGCGGGCTTCCTCCAGCGCGTCCTCTATGGCCCGCTTCTCCGCCTTGCGCTCGGCCTTGGACAGGTCGGCCTTCGACACCGACTTCGCGTCCTGCGCCGCGCCCACCACGCCCGTGGCGCCGCCACCGGAGTGCTCCGCGCTCTGCGCCCGCCGCTCCTCGCGGGCCTCCTTCTCCGCCGCCGAGGCGGCCAGCACCGCGTCCCGCTCGCGCTGCGCGCGCGCCCGCGCGAGCTGCTTGAGCTGCGCCCGGGTCGCCCGGCTCAGCGCGATGGGCTGCAGCAGCGGGAGCGAGGCCGCCACGGTGTCGGGGCCGAGCACCGCCAGCGCCGAGGCGACCGCGCGCTCCGGGCCGACCCGCAGCGCGAGCGTGGTCAGCAGCTGGGCGATGTCCATCCGCAGCACGATGTCGCCGGCCGCGATCTCGCCGCCGCGCAGATCGGTCAGGAAGACCCTGCCGGAACGATCCACCAGAAGCGACTCGCCGACCAGGCGCCGGTGCGCGATCCGCCGCGACTGCAGCGCCCGCACCTGCGTCCACGACTCGTGCAGCAGCTTGTCGGTGATGTCTCCGTCGGTCAGCGCGTCCAGCCGGCGGCCGCCGATGTGCTCGTAGACCAGCATCACGGCGTCCGGGCCCAGCTCGGAGGTGGCGATCAGCTTGGGCGCGTTGGCCCCGGCGGCGATGGCCGCGTAGGCGAGCAGCGCCTCCTGCTCCAGGGCCTGCCGCAGCGACAGCAGGCTGCGGCGCTGCGTGATGCCGCCGACCAGGGCCAGCCGCCGCCACAGCCGGTAGAAGAAGCCGTGCGCCTGCTGCTCGCGGTCCACCACCGTGACGTCGAGCGGCGGCTCGTCCTCCAGCGTGACCAGGTACTGCCGGCCGCGGTCGGAGTCCGGGCTCTCCGGCCCGTCCACCTCGACCCGGCGCGCGGTGAGCGGCGCGAAACCGACCCGGCGCAGGCCCGCCAGCAGGTGCTGGCCGGTGGGGCGGACGTTCGGCGAGCCGACGGCGTAGACCGTGCCGTAGGCGACCGTCCAGCCGATCAGTACGGTCAGGGCGATCGAGAACGGTGTGGTGTAGCCGCCGACGAGCACCGCGAAGGCGTCCAGCAGCAGGACGAACCACAGCGCCACCCGCCAGCGCGGCCTGCGGGCCATGCCGACGGCCGTCACATAGGCGATGACCGGCGCGAGATAGCCGTGGACGGGGTCGGTCAGCCCGGTGCCGCCCGGGGCGTTGTGGGTCAGCGCCTCCTGGATCGGGTTCGGCGCCGAACTCGTCACCCACAGGTCGGTGGCCAGCGCCGTGCCGTGCGCGAGCACCGCGGCGAGGACGCCGTCGGCGATCCGCAGCCCGTCCCGTTTCACCAGCCGCTCGATGGCGAAGGCCACCGGCACGATCAGCACCGCGATGCTCGCGGTCAGCCCCGCGAACGACGCCAGCGCGTCGGGCGCGTGATCGGCGCCTTTGGTGATGTCCGTCTCCAGGCCGGTGGTCGTCGCGTGCGCGAACCCCGCGATGGCCAGCACCACCGCGATCCCCAGCAGCCCGAACAGAAACCGCATCAGGTCCGCGGGCCGGTGCACCCGCGCCGCGAGCAGCGGCTCGTCCACGGATACCGCCCGCGGCGCCGGGCCCTCGCCGGGCGGGCAGACAGGCTCGGGGGTGGGGGCGGGGGTCGAGCCGGGCTCGGGCGTGGAGCCGGCGACTCCCGTGTCCTCCGGGTCCGACTCGGAGCCAGTGCCGGTGCCGGAGGACGACTCGGGTCCGGATTCGGGTCCGGTGCCGGAGCCGCGCTCGGCCTCGGACGGCGACGCGGCCTCGGCCTTGGTCGGGGGCTTCGGGGCCGCCTCGGTCTCGGCCACAGGCTCGGACCCCGGCGTCGGGCCGCTCGCGGACCCGGCCTTGGATCCGGGCTTCGGGGCGGCCTCGGGCTCGGAGCCGGGTCCGGACGCCGGTTCCGGCCCGGAAGCGGACTCGGGTCCGCGTCCGGTGGCGGATTCGGGTTCGGGGTCGCCCGGCCCGGAACGGGGCGCGGCGGGGCGGTCGGCGCGTGGGGCGTGCGCCGGGGCGGGGTCAGTGGGTACGGCGGCGGGGCCCGGCGGCTGCGGAGCGGAACCGGGCTGGTCGGAGGCGCGCTGGTCGGGGGCGCGGGCGGCCTCCCCGGCCTGCTCCGCGCCCTTCACGTCCCCCGTCGTTTCTTCTTGATCTCGTATCACCAGTCACCGCCCGGACGATGGTGGCATGAGAGGTCTGCGAATGGGACCGGAACCCCCCGTTGTCGGTGGTCTGGGGCAGGATTGTTCGGATGAGCGAGGAGTACGACCCCGGAGCCCCCACGGAGTACGCGGAGCGGGTGCTGGACACCGTAGAACTGATCCCGCCCGGACGCGTGATGACATACGGCGATGTCGCGGAATGGCTCGGAGAGGGCGGGCCGCGCCAGGTCGGCCGCGTCATGGCGCTGTACGGCGGCGCGGTGCCGTGGTGGCGCGTGGTGCGCTCCGACGGAAAGCCGCTGCCCGGCCATGAGCTGGCCGCTCTCGGTGAGTACCGCGCCGAGGGCACCCCGCTGCGGGAGAGCGGCCCGGCGGCCGAGGGGCACATACCGCGGGTCGACATGCGCCGGGCGCGCTGGGACGGCCAGGCGCCTGGTGCGTCCTCCGGCGCGGGCGCCGCGCGGCAGGACGCACCCGGCGGCGGCGCTGGCGGCTGACGGCCCGGGTCTCATGCCCTCAAGCTTCCGCCATCCGGGTCCGCGACCTGACATCGGCCGCCCGTACGGAGTACACGCCGTGCGCGCCGCGGGTGGCGTAGCGTCGTCAGCTCCCGTCCGCGGGCGTCCCCCGTCCGTGGCGGCCGGGCGCGTACCGACTCCACCGATCCCGTCAGCACCGTAGGCAGACCCCAGGCCCGTACCGACCAGGCACCCACAGAACCGGCGAACCACGTGACACCCTCCTCGGCCTCCACCGCCTCCGCCACCCTGCCGCGCCCGGCGCACAGCGGCACGGGGTACCGGCTGGTGCGGACGCCGCCGGCGGCCACCGCACCCCCCGTGCTGGACGCAGCTCAGCGCGCGGTGGTTGAGCACGGACAAGGACCACTGCTGGTACTGGCGGGACCGGGCACGGGGAAGACGACCACGCTGGTCGAGGCGGTCGCCGCACGGGTACGGGCGGGCATCGCGCCCGAGCGGATCCTGGTGCTCACCTTCAGCCGCAAGGCCGCCGTCGAGCTGCGCGACCGGATGGCCGCGGGGGCGGTGGCGGGTCCGCAGGCCACCACGTTCCACTCGTTCTGCTACGCGCTGGTCCGCGCCCACCAGGCGCCCGAGCTGTTCGCCGACCCGGTACGGCTGATGTCGGGACCCGAGCAGGACCTCATGGTCCGCGAGCTGCTCGCCGGGCAGACCGCGCTGGAACGGGACGGCCGCGGCCGGATCGGCTGGCCCGACGCGCTGCGCGCGGCCCGCACCACCCGCGGTTTCGCCGACGAGGTGCGCGCGGTGCTGGCCCGCAGTCGTGAGCTGGGCCTCGGCCCCGATGCGCTGGCCGACTTCGCCCGCCGCATCGGCCGCCCCGACTGGCTGGCCGCGGCCGCCTTCCTCGACGAGTATCTGGAGGTCACCGACCTCCAGGGCGTCATCGACTACACCGAACTCGTCCACCGCGCGGTGCTGCTCGCCCAGCGGCCCGAGGTGTACGCGGAGCTGGCCGGACGCTACGACGCGGTGTTCGTCGACGAGTACCAGGACACCGACCC
The DNA here is from genome assembly GCF_040680795.1 of Streptomyces sp. NPDC051976. Classification (NCBI taxonomy): domain Bacteria; kingdom Bacillati; phylum Actinomycetota; class Actinomycetes; order Kitasatosporales; family Streptomycetaceae; genus Streptomyces; species Streptomyces sp. NPDC051976. Next base: position 61,780 of record NZ_JBFAXL010000044.1, on the reverse strand, counting down.
GGCGCAGGTACGGCTGCTCCAGGCGCTGGCGGGCCGGGGCCGCACCCTGGTCGCCTTCGGCGATCCCGACCAGTCGATCTACGCCTTCCGCGGCGCCGACATCAACGGCATCCTCGGCTTCCCCGACGCCTTCCCGCACCGCGACGGGCGGCCCGCCGCGGTCCGGGTGCTCACCGTCTCGCGCCGGTCGGGCGCCAACCTGCTGCGGGCGGCGCGCCATCTGGCCGAGCGGATGCCGCTGCCCCGGCTGCCCGCCGCCGCGGTCCGCGCCCACCGCGACCTCGCGCCCGTACGCGGCGGCGGCTCGGTGGCCGTCCGCACCTACCCCACCACCGGTGCGGAACTCGACGGCATCGCGGACGTGCTGCGCCGCGCCCATCTGGAGGACGGCCTCGCCTGGCACGACATGGCCGTCCTGGTCCGCGCCGCCACCCCGCTGCCCGCCCTGCGCCGCGCCCTCACCTCGGCGGGCGTCCCCGTCGAGACCGAGGCCAACGACCTGCCGCTGCACGCGGAACCCGCGGTCGCCCCGCTCCTGCTGGCGCTGCGCCTGGCGGCGGAGTCCAGCACGGCCCGCGAGACGGCGGCCGAAGCCGCGGCGGCCGGGGTGCCGGAGGACCCGGAGGATTCGGGGGAGCCGCAGGACCCGGAGGATTCGGAAGGGCCGCAGGACCCGGAGGTGCCGGAATCGGCCGCAGAGCCCGGGCTCCGACCGGTCGCGGTGTCGGTCGAGGACGCGCTGACGCTGCTCACCTCGCCGCTCGGCGGTATGGACGCGGCCGATCTGCGGCGGCTGGGCCGGGCGCTGCGCGAGGAGGAGCGGACGGCCGGGGTGTCGGTGCCGCGGCCCTCGGACGTGCTGATCGCGGAGGCGGTGGGCGCGCCGGAGCGGCTGGTGACGCACGACCCGGCGTACGCACGGGGCGCCCAGAGGGTGGGGGCGCTGCTGCGCGGCGCCCGGGAGACGCTGGAGCGGGGCGGTACCGCGGAGGACGCGCTGTGGGGGCTGTGGGACGGCACCCCGTGGCCCGCCCGGCTGGAGCGGGCGGCGCTGCGCGGCGGGGCGGCGGGCCGCAACGCCGACCGCGACCTGGACGCGGTCGTCGCGCTGTTCGAGACCGCGGCCCGCGCCGAGGAGCGCACCGGCGGGCGCGGCGCGCTCAACCTCATCGAGGAGCTGTCCGCCCACGACATCGCCGCCGACACCCTCGGCGGCCGTACCGTACGCCCCGACGCCGTACGGCTGATGACCGCGCACCGTTCCAAGGGCCTGGAGTGGCGGCTCGTCGTGGTCGCCGGGGTCCAGGAGGGGCTCTGGCCGGATCTGCGGCGCCGCGGCTCGCTGCTGGAGGCGGACCGGATCGGGCGCGACGGGCTCGCCCCGCCGCTGACCCCGGGCGCGCTGCTCGCCGAGGAGCGGCGGCTGTTCTACGTGGCCGTCACCCGCGCCCGCGAGCGGCTGCTGGTGACCGCCGTGAAGTCGGCCGCGGACGACGGCGACCAGCCGTCCCGCTTCCTGGCCGAACTGGGCGTGACACCGCAGGACGTCACCCACCGCCCGCGCCGCCCGCTCGCCGTCGCCGCGCTCGTCGCCGAACTGCGGGCCACCACCGTGGACCCGGACGCCTCCCCGGCGCTGCGGGACGCCGCCGCGCAGCGCCTGGCGCGGATGGCCGCGCTCACCGACGACGGCCACCCGCTGGTCCCCGCCGCCCACCCGGACCGCTGGTGGGGCCTGTACGAGCCGACCAGCTCCGCGGTGCCGCTGCGCGACCGCGACCAGCCCGTCGTGCTGTCCGGCAGCGCACTGGACCAGCTCGCCAACACCTGCGCGCTGCAGTGGTTCCTCGGCCGCGAGGTGAAGGCGGAGCCGCCGTCCACCGCGGCCCAGGGCTTCGGCAACGTGGTGCACGTCCTGGCCGACGAGGTCGCCTCGGGCCGCGCGCCCGCCGACCTCGACGTGCTGATGGCCCGGCTGGACTCGGTCTGGGACGCCCTGGCCTTCGACGCGCCCTGGAAGTCGCGGCAGGAGAAGGAGAACGCGCGCGCGGCCCTGGAGCGCTTCCTGCGCTGGCACGTGATGGAGCGCGGCCGTGAACCGGTCGCCACCGAGCACGAGTTCGACGTCACCCTGGAGGCGGGCGAGGTCCAGGTGCGCATCCGCGGCAGCATGGACCGGGTCGAGACGGACGCCGAAGGGCACGCGTACGTGGTCGACTTCAAGACCGGGCGCGCCAAGCCGACCGCCGCCGAGGTCGCCCGCCACCCCCAACTCGCCGTGTACCAGCTCGCGGTGCGCGAGGGCGCCGTCGACCCGCTGTTCGGCGGTGAGCGGCCGCCCGCCGGCGGCGCGGAACTCGTCCAGCTGCGGCTGGGCGCCGCGCGCAAGGACGGCGGCGAGACCGTACCGGCGGTCCAGCACCAGGAGCCGCTCGCGGGGGAGTGGGCCGAGGAGCTGCTGGCGCGGGCCGCGGGCAAGGTGCTGGACGAGCGTTTCACGCCGGAGACCGGGCAGCACTGCGCCCACTGCTCGTTCCGGGCGTCCTGCACGGCGCGGCCCGAGGGCCGTCACGTCGTGGAGTAGGGCGCGCACGGACGCCGCCGGTGGGGCTGTCGGTGCCCGGCGCTATGTTGGCGGTAGGGGAGAAGGACGAGTCGAGGGGGCGGCCGTGGGGGCCAAGGGGAAGACGGCGGTCATGACTGCGGCGGTGGCCATCGCCGCAATGGTGCTGAGCGGTTGCGGCGGCGACAAGAAGGACGGGGTGGCGCCGCTGGTCAAGCCGGTCGTCACCACGTCCGCGGCCGCCGGTCCCTTCCAGGACCTGACGGCCGACGAGGTGCTGCGCCGCGCCGAGACGTCGATGAAGGCCGCGTCGAGCATGACCGTCGACATGTCCTTCGTCTCCGACGGCAAGCCGATGCAGATCAAGGAGGCCCTCACCGGGTCCGGCAAGTGCGCTGCCGCGATGCGGATCGAGGGCACCGCCTTCCAGATCATCGCTATCGGTACCACGGGCTATCTGAAGGCCGACGCGCACTACTGGGAGACCAAGGGCGGCAGCAAGGGCAAGGCGGTGGCCCCTCTGCTGGCGGGGAAATGGGTCAAACTGCCGCCGAAGCTCTACGCCCAGAGCGGTTTCGACATGCTGTGCACCATCAAGGGCATGATCGGCACCATGTCCTCGGACGACAACGAGGGCACCCTGGTCAAGGGCCACCCGACAGTCCTCGACGGCCGTCCCGTGCTCCCTCTCATCCACCACAAGTCCGGCGACGTCACCACGGTCTACGTCACGACCACCGGCAACCCGTACGTCGTCAAGGTCGTCACGCCCTCCGGACCCGATCGGGGGTCCGGCACCTTCGGCGGCTTCGGCAAGCCCGCCCACATAGCCGCCCCGCCGCGGTCCCAGACCGTCGACCTGAGCGCCTACACCGGACCGGACGGCGACGGCTTCTCCGTCTGAGCGTTCCGACCGACCCCTCCCGTGGTCCCAGGCCGTCCCGGCCCTGGGCTCGGGTGTCGGCGCGGGCGGCTAGCCTCACCGGTGTGGCCACCCCCCTCACCGATCCCGAGCAGCTCAAGGCGCTGCTCGGCATCCCCTTCACCCCGGAGCAGATGGCGTGCGTCACCGCGCCGCTGGCGCCGGGTGTGATCGTGGCCGGAGCCGGGTCGGGCAAGACCACGGTGATGGCGGCCCGGGTGCTGTGGCTGGTCGGCACCGGGCAGGTGGCGCCCGAGCAGGTGCTGGGCCTGACGTTCACCAACAAGGCGGCGGGGGAGCTGTCCGAGCGGGTGCGGCGGGCGCTGGCACAGGCCGGGATCGGCGGCCCCGACGCGGGCGCGGCGCCGGGCGGCGCGCCTGGTGCCTTCGCCGGTGACACCGCCGCCGACCCGCCGGGCGACCCGCAGATCTCGACGTACCACGCGTTCGCCGGGCAGCTCCTGAAGGACCACGGGCTGCGGATCGGCCTGGAGCCGAGCGCGCGGCTGCTCGCGGACGCCACCCGCTACCAGCTCGCCGCGAAGGTGCTGCGGCAGGCGCCGGGACCGTATCCGGCGCTGACCAAGGGCCTGCCGACCCTGGTCGGCGACCTGCTGGCGCTGGAGGGCGAGCTGGCCGAGCACCTGGTGCCGGTCGAGCGGCTGCGGGCGTACGACACCCGGCTCGCCGAGGAACTGGCCGACCTCGACCCGGGCAAGCGCGGCTTCGCCTGGGTGCGCGAGGTGACGCAGGCGGTACGGGCCCGGCTCGACCTCGCCGGGCTCGCCGCGGCGTACCGGGACGAGAAGCGCCGCCGCGACCTGATCGACTTCGGCGACCAGATCGCGCTGTCCGCGACGCTCGCGCAGAGCAGGGCCGAGGTCGGCGCGATCCTGCGCGACCAGTACCGGGTGGTGCTGCTCGACGAGTACCAGGACACCTCGGTGGCCCAGCGGCTGCTGCTCGCCGGGCTGTTCGGCGGCGGCACCGGGCACCCGGTGACCGCGGTCGGCGACCCCTGCCAGGCGATCTACGGCTGGCGCGGCGCCTCGGTCGCCAACCTCGACGACTTCCCCCGGCACTTCGCGTACGCCGACGGCCGCCCCGCCGACCGCTACGCGCTCAGCGAGAACCGCCGCTCCGGCGGGCGGCTGCTCGACCTCGCCAACACCCTGGCCGCCGAGCTGCGCGACCGCCACGAAGGGGTCGAGGCGCTACGGCCCGCGCCCGGGGCCGAACGCGACGGGCTGGTGCGCTGCGCCCTGCTCCCCACCCAGGACGACGAGACCGGCTGGCTCGCCGACCGGATCGCCCACCTGGTGCGCACCGGCACCCCGCCGGGCGAGATCGCCGTGCTGTGCCGTACCGCCGTGCGCTTCGCCGACATCCACGCAGCCCTCGTGGCCCGCGACATCCCCGTCGAGGTCGTCGGCCTGTCCGGGCTGCTGCACCTGCCCGAGGTCGCCGACCTGGTGGCGGTCTGCGAGGTGCTGCACGACCCGACGGCGAACGCCTCGCTGGTACGGCTGCTGACCGGCCCCCGCTGGCGGATCGGCCCCCGCGACCTGGCGCTGCTGGGCCGCCGGGCCCGCCGCCTCGTGCGGTACGGATACGGCGCGGCGCAAGACGGCGGGCAGGACCCGCTGGCGGCGGCCGTCGAGGGCGTCGACCCGGCCGAGGTCATCTCGCTCGCCGACGCCCTGGAGACCTTCCTCGACGCCGGGCACCTGGCCGCGGGGGACGGCGACGAGCTGCCGTTCTCCGCGGAGGCCCGGGTGCGCTTCGCCCGGATCGCCGCCGAGATACGGGATCTGCGCCGCGCGCTGGCCGACCCGCTGATGGACGTGCTGCACCGGGTGCTGGCGGTCACCGGCCTGGAGGTCGAACTCTCCGCCTCCCCGCACGCGCTGGCCGCCCGCCGCCGCGAGACGCTGCACTCCTTCCTCGACATCGCCGCGGGCTTCGCCGCCCTCGACGGCGAGGCCACCCTGCTGGCCTTCCTCGGCTTCCTGCACACCGCGGCGCAGTACGAGAAGGGCCTGGACAGCTCGCTGCCGGGCGGCGAGAACACCGTCAAGGTGCTCACCGCGCACAAGTCCAAGGGCCTGGAGTGGGACGTGGTCGCCGTCCCCGGCCTGGTCGCCAAGGGCTTCCCCAGCGAGCGCGGCCGCGAGCTGTGGCCCGCCAACGCCAAGGTGCTGCCGCACGGGCTGCGCGGCGACGCGGCGACGCTCCCCGAGGTGCCGGAGTGGACCAGGGCCGGGCTCGACGGCTTCCGCGACGCGATGAGGGAGCACCAGCGCGTCGAGGAACTCCGGCTCGGCTACGTCACGTTCACCCGGCCGCGCTCGCTGCTGCTCGGCTCGGGGCACTGGTGGGGGCCGACCCAGAAGAAGCCGTTCGGCCCCTCGGCGTTCCTGGAGGCGCTGCGCGAGCACTGCGAGGCGGGATTCGGCGAGATCGACCACTGGACGGAGCAGCCCGCCGAGGACGCCGTCAACCCGGCGCTGGAGACCACCGCCGACCACCCCTGGCCGCTCCCGCTGGACCCGGCCGCGCTGGACCGCCGCCGCCGCGCGGCCCGTACCGTACTGGCCCATCTGGAGGGCCCGGCCGCCGAGGCCCCTCTTGGCACCGCCCTTCCCGGCGACCACGAATTTCCCGATGACGACCCAGGCGACCCGGACGCCCCCGGGGAGCTCGTCGACCCCGACGACTGGGACGCGCTGCCCACCGAGCGCCCCGTCCCCGTACCGCACCAGAGCGCCCGCCCCCAGCGGACCGGGCCCACCGCCCCCGAGGGGGCCTCACCGGAGGAGGCGCGGCTCATCGCGTCCTGGGACCGCGACCTGACCGCGCTCAGCGGTGAGTTGCGGCGTGCCCGCGCCGGTCAGCGGGACGTGCCGCTGCCCGCCGCGCTGACCGCCACCGAGCTCATGCGGCTGGCCGCCGACCCCGACGGGCTCGCCCGCGACCTGGCGCGCCCGATGCCGCGCCGCCCGCACGCCGCCGCACGCCGCGGCACCCGCTTCCACGCCTGGGTGGAGTCCCGCCTGGACGCCCGCCCGCTGTTCGGCCCCGAGGACCTGCCCGGCGTCGAGGACGAGGACATCGCCGACGAGCACGACCTCACCGCGCTCAAGGACGCCTTCCTGCGCACCCCGTACGCCGACCGCACGCCCTACCGCGTGGAGACCGCGTTCCAGGTCACCCTCGCGGGCCGGGTCATCCGCGGCCGGATCGACGCCGTGTACCGCGACGGCGACGACGGCTACGAGATCATCGACTGGAAGACCGGTCGCGGCACCGACGCCGACCCGCTCCAGCTCGCCGTCTACCGGGTGGCCTGGTCCGAACTGCACGCCGTCCCGCTCGACCGCGTCACTGCCGCCTTCCTGCACATCCGCAGCGGCGCCCTGATCCGCCCCGACCGCCTCCCGGACCGCGCGGAGCTGGAACGCCTGCTGAGCGGCGAGTAGCCGTAGCGGCCCGGCGGACCAGGGCCGCCCCGGGCCGCCGCACCCCGCCAAGCTAGGCTGCAGGCCATGAGCTCGACCCAGGACAACGACGTCCGCGCGTACATCGCCTCGCACACCGCCCCCTTCCTCCAGGACCTGCGGGACTGGGTGCGCATCCCGTCCGTCTCGGCCGATCCCGACCGCGCCCCGGAGCTGCGCCGCAGCGCCGAGTGGCTGGTGGCGGCGCTGCGGGAGACCGGATTCCCGGTCGCCGAGGTGTGGGAGACCGACGGCGCCCCCGCGGTGTTCGCGGAGTGGCCCTCGGGCGACGAGAACGCGACGACCGTGCTGGTCTACGGCCACCACGACGTGCAGCCCGCCGCCCGCGAGGACGGCTGGGACACCGACCCCTTCGAGGCCGTCGAGCGCGACGGGCGGCTGTACGGCCGCGGCGCCGCCGACGACAAGGGCCAGGTCTTCCTGCACACCCTGGGCCTGCGCGCGCACCTGGCGGCGACCGGCCGCAGCGCCCCCGCGGTCAACGTGAAGCTGCTCATCGAGGGCGAGGAGGAGTCCGGTTCCCCGAACTTCGCCGCCCTGATCCGCGCCCACGCCGACCGGCTCGCCTGCGACACCGTGATCGTCTCGGACACCGGCATGTGGGCCGAGGACACCCCGACCGTCTGCACCGGCATGCGCGGCCTGGTGGACGGCCAGCTCGACCTGTACGGCCCCGACCAGGACATCCACTCCGGCTCCTTCGGCGGCGCGGTGCCCAACCCGGCGACCGAGGTCGCCCGGCTGGTCGCGGCGCTGCACGACGAGGACCGCAAGGTCGCCATCCCCGGCTTCTACGACGGGGTGATCGACCTCACCGCGCGCGAGCGCGAACTCCTCGCGGAGCTGCCGTTCGACGAGAAGGCGTGGCTGCGTACGGCCAAGTCGCACGCCGCGCTCGGCGAGGCGGGCCACTCCACGCTGGAGCGCGTGTGGGCCCGCCCGACCGCCGAGGTCAACGGCATCCACGGCGGCTACGGCGGCCCCGGCGGCAAGACGATCGTGCCGTCGAGCGCACAGCTGAAGTTCTCCTTCCGGCTGGTCGCGGGGCAGGACACGGCCCGGATCCAGCAGCTGTTCACCGACTGGGTGGCCGAGCGGCTGCCCGCCGGGATCCGGCACGAGATCCGCTTCTGGGGCGGCGGCACCCGCCCCTGTCTGACGCCGCTGGACCACCCCGCGCTGCGGTCACTGGTACGGGCGATGGGCCGCGCGTTCGGCCAGGAGATCCGCTTCACCCGTGAGGGTGGCTCGGGACCCGCCGCCGACCTCCAGGACGTCCTGGGTGTTCCCGTGCTGTTCCTGGGAATTTCCGTGCCGTCCGACGGTTGGCATTCGGTGAACGAGAAGGTGGAGATCGATCTGCTCTTCAAGGGCGTGGAGACGGCCGCCCACCTGTGGGGGGAGCTCGCCGAGGACTGGCGCGCCGAGCCGTGGCAACGAACGACGGGGAAGTAGGAAACAGCCTTGACCGGACTGGACGCGACGTCGCGACCGCTGGCCCTCACGCACGAGGGTGTCGACCGAGCCGCACACCACCGCCTCGACGAGGCGTGGCTGGCCGCGGCCTGGAGCCACCCGACGACCCGTGTCTTCGTGGTCTCCGGCGGCCAGGTGCTGGTCGAGGACACCGCCGACGGCGGCACGGAACTCGTCATGACCCCGGCCTTCGACGCGCCGGAGACCGAGACGCACCGCTACTTCCTCGGTATCGGTGATGACGGCGTCCGCTACTTCGCTCTGCAGAAGGACACCCTGCCGGGCCGGATGGACGAGGAGGCCCGCGCCGCGGGCCTGCGCGAGGTCGGCGGACTGCTCTCGCCGCTCCAGGCGGGCCTGATGGTGCACGCCGTCGCGCTGGAGAACTGGCAGCGCATGCACCGCTTCTGCTCGCGCTGCGGCGAGCGCACAGTCATCGCCGCGGCGGGCCACATCCGCCGCTGCCCGGCCTGCGGCGCGGAGCACTACCCGCGGACCGACCCCGCGGTGATCATGCTGGTCACCGACGAGGAGGACCGCGCGCTGCTCGGCCGCCAGGTGCACTGGCCCGAGGGCCGCTTCTCGACGCTGGCGGGCTTCGTGGAGCCCGGCGAGTCCATCGAGCATTCGGTGCGCCGCGAGGTGCTGGAGGAGGCGGGGGTCACCGTCGGCGACGTCGAGTACGTCGCCAGCCAGCCGTGGCCGTTCCCGTCCAGCCTGATGCTGGGCTTCAACGCCCGCGCCACCTCGTCGGAGATCACCGTCGACGGCGAGGAGATCAGCGAGGCCCGCTGGTTCTCCCGGGACGACCTGCGGGCCGCGTTCGAGTCCGGCGAGGTCCTGCCCCCGTTCGGCATCTCGATCGCGGCCCGGCTCATCGAACTCTGGTACGGCAAGCCCCTGCCGCGCCCGGGCTCGGTCGGCGACCGGCCGTTCGGGCAGGAGAAGTCGTAGGCGAGGCCGTACAGGTGCGTCCGGCGGCAGGTGCTACGCGCCGAGCTTCATCTTGACCTGGGCGAGCGAGGGGTTCGTCAGGGTCGAGCCGTCGGCGAAGAGGACGGTCGGGACGGTCTGGTTTCCGCCGTTGGCCTTCTCCACGAAGGTGGCGGACGCCGGGTCCTCCTCGATGTTGATCTCGGTGTACGCGATGCCCTCGCGGTCCATCTGGGTCTTCAGCCGGCGGCAGTAGCCGCACCAGGTGGTGCTGTACATGGTCACGGACATCGCTTCTTGCTCCTCGTCGCCTGGTGTAGGGGGTCCAGCGACAAGAGAACACCACAGGCGGGCGCCGCATTCCGGCGCGGGCTGTGGATAACTTTCCCGGGGTGTCGGCGGGACCTGGCAGAGTGGCGGTGTGACTGCGACAACCCACGAATCGCTCTTCCCCGCCGTGCCCGACTCCGCGGACGCGGTGCTCGCCGGGCTGGACCCCGAGCAGCGTGCCGTCGCCACGGCGCTGCACGGGCCGGTATGCGTGCTGGCCGGCGCCGGTACGGGCAAGACGCGCGCGATCACCCACCGGATCGCGTACGGGGTCCGTGCGGGCATCCTGCAGCCCGCGAGTGTGCTCGCGGTCACCTTCACGGCACGGGCGGCGGGCGAGATGCGCGGGCGGCTGCGGCAGCTCGGCGCGGGCGGGGTGCAGGCGCGGACCTTCCACTCGGCGGCGCTGCGCCAGCTCCAGTACTTCTGGCCGCGGGCCATCGGCGGCGAGATGCCGCGGCTGCTGGAGCGCAAGATCCAGCTCGTGGCGGAGGCGGGCGCCCGCTGCCGTATCCGGCTGGACCGCAACGAACTGCGGGACGTGACCGGGGAGATCGAGTGGTGCAAGGTCACCCAGACCGTGCCCGAGGAGTATCCGGCGGCAGCCGCCAAGACCGGCCGTGACGTGCCCCGGGACCCGGCCGAGGTGGCCCGGATCTACACCACGTACGAGCAGCTCAAGCGGGACCGCGGGGTGATCGACTTCGAGGACGTGCTGCTGCTCACCGTCGGCGTGCTGCAGGACCGGCCCGACGTGGCGGACACCGTCCGCTCCCAGTACCAGCACTTCGTGGTCGACGAGTACCAGGACGTCAGCCCGCTCCAGCAGCGGCTGCTGGAGCTGTGGCTGGGCGGCCGTGACGACCTGTGCGTGGTCGGTGACGCCTCGCAGACCATCTACTCCTTCACCGGCGCCACCCCCGACTTCCTGCTCGGCTTCAGGACCCGGCACCCGGACGCCACCGTGGTGAAGCTGGTCCGCGACTACCGCTCGACACCCCAGGTCGTCGGCCTCGCCAACGGCCTGCTCGCCCAGGCCAGGGGCCAGGCCGCCGCGCACCGCCTGGAGCTGATCTCGCAGCGCGAGGCGGGGCCCGAGCCCACGTACACCGAGTTCACGGACGAGCCCGCCGAGGCGGAGGGCGCCGCCCGCCGGATCAAGGACCTGATCGCCGCCGGGGTGCGGCCGAGCGAGATCGCCGTGCTGTACCGGATCAACGCCCAGTCGGAGGTCTACGAACAGGCGCTGGCCGACGCCGGGATCCCGTACCAGCTCCGCGGCGCCGAACGGTTCTTCGAGCGGCCCGAGGTGCGCGAGGCGGGGCTGCTGCTGCGGGGCGCGGCCCGCGCGGGCGGCAACTCCGACCCCGGCCTGGAGGACGCGACGGTCCCCGAGCAGGTGCGGGCGGTGCTCAGCTCGCGCGGCTGGGCCTCCGAGGCGCCCGCGGGCTCCGGCGCGGTCCGGGACCGGTGGGAGTCGCTGGCGGCCCTGGTGCGGCTGTCGGAGGACTTCGCGGCGGCGCGGCAGGGCGCCACCCTCTCGGACTTCGTGGCGGAGCTCGACGAGCGGGCCAGCGCGCAGCACGCCCCGACCGTCGAGGGCGTCACGCTGGCCTCGCTGCACGCGGCGAAGGGCCTGGAGTGGGACGCGGTGTTCCTGGTCGGCCTGACCGAGGGCACGCTGCCGATCACCTACGCCAAGACCGACGAGCAGGTCGAGGAGGAGCGGCGGCTGCTCTACGTCGGAGTGACCCGCGCCCGGCTGCACCTGTCGCTGTCGTGGGCGCTGTCCCGGTCGCCCGGTGGACGCGGCGGCCGACGTCCCTCGCGCTTCCTCGACGGCCTGCGGCCGGGTTCGGCGGCCGCTGGTGCCCGGGGCGGCGGTTCGGGCGGCAGAGGCGGCGTGGAGCGCGGCTCCGGCGGACGCAAGCGGCGCGGCCCGGTCCAGTGCCGGGTGTGCGGGCGGACGCTGTCCGAGGCGGGCGAGATCAAGTTGATGCGCTGCGAGGACTGCCCCTCCGATCTCGACGAGGCGCTGTACGAGCGGCTGCGCGCGTGGCGGATGGAGCAGGCCAAGGAGCTGGGACAGCCGGCGTACTGCGTGTTCACCGACAAGACGCTGCTGGCGATCGCCGAGGTCAGGCCGGACGACGAGGCGGGGCTGTCGGCGATCGCCGGAGTCGGCGCCCGCAAGCTGGACAAGTTCGGCGCGGACGTCCTCGCGCTGTGCGCCGGAAGGGAACCAGAGGTTCCGGAAGACGCCGAAGAATCTTCTCCAGAAGAAGCAGAAAAATAGTTTGCGCATCCCGCGGAAGTCCCCATAGCCTTCCTGAGCACGGTCAAGAACGGCTCTTCCAAGAGCCGGGGCGATCGTGATGTACTAGCAGTCCGTTCCATCAGCCACACGAGACGCCGAGAGGAGGCGAGCCAGATGATCAGCCAGATGACCACCACCAAAATGACCGATCGTTCGGTCATCGCCACCTGCCCGCTCGGTGTTTCGCTGCGTGCCACCGGTCTGTCCGCCTCCCTGCTCCTGCCGGTCGTCCCGGTGCGTGAGCGGAATGAGCGACCGATCCAGGCGCCTGCGGTAGCGGCGGCGGCGAAGACGCAGGCCTCGGCCTATGCCTTTGCGGCGGCGGCCAACGGCGCCGGCGCTGGTACCGCCAACGGCATCGATGGTGGAACCGCCAAGGGACAGCAGAAGACGCAGCAGCACGGTAAGTGGGCCTTCCGCGGGCTCGAACCCTGGAGTGATCCAGCCTGATAGCGCATCAGGTCGGCACCTCAGGGCCGCGGAATCCCAGACCGGGATCCGCGGCCCTTCTGTTTTCTCCAGACAGACACAACCGAAGACCGGCCGACCAGGCCGGACACACAGACGAGGAACGAACACCGTGCACACCGCCCCGCACGCACCGTCCGGACCCCAGCCCGACCTGAACCGCCCGCCCGCAGATCACCCGGAGACCGCCTTGCTGCCCCTGACCGAGCTCGATGACGAGATCGAGCGACTCGGCGTGCCCGTCCCGTGCCGGACCTACGACCCCGAGGTCTTCTTCGCGGAGTCCCCGGCAGACGTCGAGTACGCCAAGTCCCTCTGCCAGACCTGTCCTGTCCGTGACGCGTGCCTCGCCGGCGCCAAGGACCGCCGTGAGCCCTGGGGCGTCTGGGGTGGCGAGCTGTTCATCCAGGGCGTCGTCGTCCCCCGCAAGCGGCCCCGTGGCCGCCCGCGCAAGGACGCGCTCGCGGTATGAGCACCAAGAACACCCGCACCACGCACGCACCCGGCACCATCGACCGCCCACTCACCCACGATCCGAAGAATCAGGCTCCGATGACACCCAGCCTCAGCGAACTTCCCGCACGTACTTCCGACGCCCATGCGGCGCACCAGAACAGGAACCTCGAAATGCAACTCATGCCAGAAGCTCTGGCTCGTGCCCATATGCAACAGCGCCTGTACGAGGCCGAACACGAACGCAGGTACGTTCGGCTGGTGCGGGCGCGCAAGCTCCAGCGGCGTGCCGAGCGCGCTTCCCTGCGTGCCCGGCGGGCGCTGGCCCTCGCCGTGATGCAGTAGTCGCCAGGGCAGTGGCCCGGTGACCGCGCGACAGCGCTGACCACGACAGATACCGCGGGACCGGTCCAGAAGGACCGGTCCCGCGGTGCGTTGGGCGGCAAAGGCGACGCCTGCGGAGGTATCGTCACCCAGTGGATCAGAAGAACCCTCAGACCACGACGACGTGCGAGAGCTGCGGCACCACGCGCGAGGGGCTGCCGCTGACCTGGACCTGCTCCAAGGAGAACGGCCGCCGTGTGTACTTCTGCGACGAGTGCGCCCGGAAGCACCTGCGGAGCATCGAAGGACGCCTGGACTCCTCCTGGTGGTAGCCCGCTCGCCGGCCCGATCGGTCGGCGGGACGGCTCAGGCCGACTCGGCAGCGCCCTCCGGGTCGAAACCGGGCAGCCACTCGCGTAGTTCGTCGCGCAGCCGCACCGTCGCCCCGAGCTGGCAGAGCACCCCGACGGTGCTCAGCGTCACGCGGTGGATCAGCAGATACGACGGCGGCAGGTTGAGCTGCTTGCCCAACTGGTGCGCGGGGGAGCGCGGATCGGCGATCCGTGCCGCCTGGGTACGCATCCACGCCCGGTCGAAGGCGAACTCCTCGCACCCGGCGGGCTCGATGATCGGCCGCAGGTAGTCCAGCACCGCCTCCGAGTCCAGCGTGATCGTCGGCTTCACGAAGCCCTCCTGCCGGAGCATCGCGTGCACCTCCTCCGCCTCGCCCTCCAGTGCGAGCCGCAGCGCGGTGCCGATCGGCAGCGGCAGGCCCTCGGGCAGCCGGTCCACGGTGCCGAAGTCCAGCACGCCCAGCCGCCAGCCCTCGGCCGGGCCGTCGTCCACCAGCAGCCGGAAGTTCCCCGGGTGCGGGTCGGCGTGCAGCAGCCCGGTGCGGGCCGGACCGGCGAACAGGAAGTGCGCCAGCAGCTGCCCCGCCCGGTCGCGCATCGCCTCGTCGCCCCCGGAGATCACCTCCGACAGCGGGACGCCGTCCATCCACTCGGTGACCAGCACCTGGTCGGCCTGGTGCACTACATCGGGCACATGGATGTCCGGGTCCCCGGCGAACTCCTCCGCGTGCACCCGCTGGGCCTTCGCCTCCAGGGCGTAGTCCAGCTCCTCCGCCACCCGGTCGCGCAGCTCGGCCAGCAGCGGCTTCACGTCCATGCCAGGGATGAGCGGCCCGAAGAGCCTGGCCACCCGGCCCAGTTGGGCCAGGTCCGACAGCAGCGCGTCACCCGCCCCCGGGTACTGGACCTTCACCGCGACCTTGCGCCCGTCGCTCCACACCGCCCTGTGCACCTGGCCGATGGACGCCGCGGCGGCCGGGGTGTCGTCGAACTCGGCGAACAGCGACCGCCAGTTCCTGCCCAGCCGCTCCGCCAGCACCTTGTGCACGGTGCGGGCGGGCATCGGCGGGGCGGCCTCCTGGAGTTTGGTGAGCGCCGCCCGGTAGGGACCGGCGACGTCCTCCGGCAGGGCCGACTCGAAGACCGACAGGGCCTGGCCGAACTTCATCGCCCCGCCCTTGAGCTCCCCGAGGACCTTGAAGAGCTGCTCGGCGGTGCGTTCCTGCAGCTCGGAGGCGACCTCGTCGGCGGGTCTGCCGCCCAGGCGCTTGCCCAGCCCGAGCGTGGCCCGACCGGCGAACCCCAGGGGGAGCGCGGCCAGTTTCGCGGTCCGGGTCACAGCCTTGCGCGGAAGATCAGACATGCGCCCCTCATTTCCCGTCGGTCACATGGCCATTGTGCCCTCCCGCACTCGCGCCCCGACCCGGAGACCGTCAGTTGAAGCTCTCCCCTCCGCTTGCCCGCCGCCGGGCACCGCTACGGGCGTCCCACCCGCCCCGCCCGCCCCGTCCCGCGGGCCCGCCGGGCGCTGCCGGACCGCGGCGCCGCAGCCGCACCGGGCGTCCCCGGGAAGCGGCCGCACCCGGGTGGAGAGCCGGGCCAGCGACAGCTCCAGCCGGGCCCCGGTGCTCGGTGGCCGCCGCCCGTCGAGATGGGCCAGCGCATGGGCCGCCGCCAGCCCGGCGACCGTGGTGGCCAGCGCGATGTCGCAGGCGGGCACCGCGGGCTGCCGCCCCGACCTGAGCTGGGCGAGCATCCTCGGCCACGCCGGGTCCCGTTCCGCGAGGCCCAGCCCCAGGCACTCGCCGCAGGCGGTCCGCCCCGGCACCACCAGCGGGCCGATGACGCCCGTCCCCTCCACCACCCCGGTGTAGAGGTGCGGCACGCCCGCCGCGACCAGCCGCCGGGACTCCTCGGGGTCGGGCGCATAGGCGTCCAGCCCGTCCCGGGGCGCGAGCACCACCAGCGCGGCGCCCGGCGCGGCGCGCTCCCTGCCGGGCGCGCGGGTCCGGCGCCGCCCGCCGCACCGCGCCCCGTCCGGCCGCGTCCCGCCGGTCCCCGATGTGCTCGGCGGGGATGCCGCCAGGCCCGACGTCCCACGGCTCGACCCGCCCGCTGTCCAGCACGTCGACCGAGCCCACCCCGGCCGCCGACAGCACCGAGGCCACCGCGGCGCCCACCCGGCCCGCGCCGCGCACCCGCACCCTGGCCGTCCGCCGGTGCCGTATCCGGTCCGCGGCCCCGCCCGCGCAGGGGTGGACGACCGAGAGCGCGGCGAGGTCGGGCCGCAGCCGGTCGAGCGCGCCCGTCCGGTGCCGCACCGCCTCGGACAGGGCGCCGTGCGCCGCCGCGTCGTCCAGCACACCGCCCTCGGCGAGCAGCGCCAGCAGCCGTCTGACCTGGTCGGGAGCCAGTCCCAGCGCGCCCGCGTCCCGGGTCAGGGTGTCGGCGGACCGGGTGCCGTCGAGCAGGTCGAGGAACCCCGCCGCCGCCCCGTCGACCGGCTCCAGCACCACCGCGTGCGCGGGGTCCACCCCGAACTGCACACTCTCCCGGTCCCGCCAGCTCCGCCGCAGCGCGCTCTTGAGCATCGGCCGCATGCCCGCCACCTCCTTCGTCCCGTCGACCGCTCCGTCGACCGACCCGGCCACCCGCCGACACGCCGACCTCTCGGCCATCGGCCGGCCGCCGCCGGCTCGGCCCGATCCCATCACTCTCCGTGAGCGACAGATGCCAGCATGTCCGATTCCGAAGGTTCGGCCGGGCGGTTATCCACAGGTTGTGGGGGATAGTCGTTCAATATGCGTATGAAGCGAGGTGATTCCCATGCGAACCGGCCGGGAGACGGGACTTCCCGGACATGCAGCGGGTAACGTCGTCGGCGTGTCCGCCGATCGAGCGCGAAATCTCGCCAGTCAGTCCGCTAGCGGCCTTCGGACGAGCGCGGTGGAGGTCCGCCGCAGTGCCCGACGGAGCCGGACGGTCTCCGCGTACCGCGACGGCGATCGCACGGTCGTGCTCATCCCGGCCCGGATGTCGGCCGCGGAGGAACAGCGCTGGGTGACGGTGATGCTGGACAAGCTCGCCGCCCAGGAGAGCCGCCGGATGCCCGGCGACGACGAACTGGCCGCCCGCGCCGAGCGGCTGTCCGAGCAGTATCTGCGCGGCCGGGCCGTCCCGGACTCGGTCCGCTGGGTCACCAACCAGAACTCCCGCTGGGGCTCGTGCACCCCGTCCGAGGGCAGCATCCGCCTGTCGCACCGGCTGCAGGGCATGCCCGAGTACGTCATCGACTACGTGCTGCTGCACGAACTCGCGCACCTTCTGGTGCCGGGACACGGCCCGAGCTTCTGGCGGCTGCTGGAGAACTACCCGCGTACCGAGCGGGCCCGCGGCTTCCTGGAAGGCGTGGTCGCCGCCGACCGGCTGCCGCACCTGCCCGCGGCCCGGGAAGAATAGCCGCTGTCCGTACGACCGGTTAGCCTGTCGCCACGCACCAGCAGCAATGAGGGGATGGGGGACGGTCGCATCCATGGCCAGGGAATTCCAGCGTGGCCACAAGGCCAAGATCAGTGATCTGACGGCGGGTACGGATCTTTATGTCGGTGTGCAGATCACCGGCCCCGGCCTGACGTTCGACATCAGTTGTTTCGGGCTCGACGACAAGGAACAGCTGTCGGACGACCGTTACTTCATCTTCTTCAACCAGCCGAAGTCGCCCGAGGAGTCCCTCCAGCTTCTCGGCGCGCAGTCCGGTGACACCGAGTCGTTCCGGGTCACCCTCGACCGCGTCCCGTCCACCGTGCGCAAACTGGCCTTCACCGCCACGATCGACGGCGCCGGACAGATGTCCCAGGTCGCCCCCGGCTATCTGCGGATCGTCGCCGGCGGCGAGGAGGTCGCGCGGTACGCCTTCACCGGCGCCGAGTTCAGCACCGAGCGCGCGGTCATGCTCGCCGACATCTACCTCAAGGACGTGTGGCGCTTCGCCGCCGTCGGCCAGGGCTTCGACGGCGGCCTCGAAGCGCTGCTGCGCAACTTCGGCGGCGAGGTCGCCGAGGAGGAGCCGGCGCAGCCGGCCGCGACTCCCGGGTTCGCGCCGCCGTCCGGCGCCGCCCCCGGGTTCGCGCCGCCGCCCGGCGGACCGGCACCGGCCCCGGCGCCGTCCTTCGGCGCGCCCCCGCCCGCCCCGGCACCCGCGCCCTCCTTCGGCGCGCCCGCGGGACCGCCGCAACCCGCCGCGGCGCAGCAGGGCTTCACCCCGCCGCCCGGCAACCAGTCGATCCACCAGGCGCCGACCATGATCGCGCCGCTGGCGCCGCCCGGACAGCAGGGGCCGCCCGCCCCGCCGCCGTTCGGCCAGGTCCCGCCGCCTGGCGCGCCCCCCGGCGCCCCCGGCTACCCGCAGCCCCCGGGCTACCCCCAGCCGCAGTTCGGCCAGGTCCCAGGACAGGTACCGGGCCAGGTCCCCGGTCAGGCGCCGGGCCAGACGCCAGGGCAGGCACCCGGCCAGTTCCCCGGCCAGCCGCAGGGTTACGGCCAGCCGCCCGCCCCCGCGCAGGGCGGCGGTCTCGCCGTCGGCATGCAGAAGTACCGGGAGACGCCGACCGGCCAGCGCTGGACGCAGCAGAACCCCAAGATGATGCGCGCCGACCTCGGCCAGGGCAACGGCCAGCCCGTACTCGCCCGCCAGGGCAGCATGGTGCTCTACCAGGGCAAAGTCGATTTCGGCTACAAGGGTGCCGGTTTCACCGGCCGGATCATCGGCAACGCCACCGGCCAGGAGATGCAGCTCATGCGCTGCACCGGCGGCGGTCAGGTCTTCTTCGCCGAGAACGCCGCCTATCTGCACCCCATCGAACTCCAGGGCGACGCCTTGTGCGTCTCCGCGGAGAATGTGCTGGCGTTCGACGAGAGCCTCCAGCACGAGGTGCGCAGGATCGAGGGCCACGGCATCCCCGGCGGCGCCCTGTTCACCATGCAGTTCCAGGGCACCGGCACCGTCATCGTGAAGACCCACGGCACCCCTGTGGTGCTGCCGGTCACCCCCACCACCTACGCCGACAGCAACGCGATCGTCGCCTGGTCGGCCGCCGCCCAGGTGATCATCTCCAGCCAGGTGCGGCTGCGCAGGAGCGCCTATCCGGGCCACAGCGGCGAGACCGTGAACCTCCAGTTCCGCGGTGCTCCCGGCAACTTCATCGTCGTCCAGCCCTACGAGGTGTGACCCCGCCATGGACCAGCAGATGATCGCGGGCTACGCACCGACCCCGGTGGCCGCCCGGATGGAGAACCACGGCTCGTCGATGCTCAAGGTCGCCATGGTGACCGGCCAGGACCTCTTCGCGCGCAGCGGCTCGATGGTCGCGTACGAGGGGTTCGTGCAGTACGAGCCCAACCCGCCCGCCGTGCGCCAGATGGCCTCGGCCTGGCTCACCGGTGAGAGCGCCCCGCTGATGAAGTGCAGCGGCGACGGCCTGCTCTACTTGGCCGACTACGGCGCCGACGTGGTGTGCCTGAACCTCAACAACGAGTCGGTGTCCGTCAACGGCACCAACCTCCTGGCCTTCGACGCGCATCTGACATGGGGCGTCGAGCGGGTCAAGGGCCTGGCGAAGTTCGCCGGCCAGGGCCTGTTCAACGTCGGGGTGTCCGGCAACGGCTGGGTGGCCGTCACCTCCCGCGGCACACCGATCGTGGTCGACTGCGGCAGCGGCGCCGACGAGACCTACGTCGACCCGGACGCGCTCGTCGCCTGGTCGTCGGGGCTGAAGATGAAGGCCAAGCGCAGCTTCAAGGCGTCGTCGCTGATCGGGCGCGGCAGCGGGGAGGCGTTCCAGATCGCCTTCTCCGGGCAGGGCTTCGTCGTCGTCCAGCCCAGCGAGGACAGCACAGACCGCCTCCGAGTCCGGGGCTGAGGGGGAACAGAGCATCATGCAGAGCCCGCTTTTCGCATTCACCGAGGTCCAGAGCGAGGACCACTACACCCTGCAGAACTCGTACCTGCTGCGGGTGAAGCTGGACGGCAACACCGGCCCCGACTGCCTGGCCCGCAAAGGGTCGATGGTCGCGTACCAGGGCATGATCGAGTTCGACGGCGAGTACCAGTCGCAGGGCCAGCGCGGCGCGCGGCGGTTCACCGGCGAGGGCCTGGACCTGATGCGCTGCTCCGGGCAGGGCACCGTCTACCTGGCCAACCTGGCCCAGCAGATCCACGTCCTGGACGTCGACCAGGAGGGGCTGACCGTCGACAGCGCCTATGTGCTGGCGCTCGACTCCGGGCTGCACTACGACGTGATCGCCGTGGACAGCCAGTTCGGCCTGTCCGGCACCGGCGCCTACAACCTGAACATCTCGGGGCGCGGCAAGGTGGCCCTGATGACTTCGGGCAAGCCGCTGCTGATGCCGGTGACGCCCGACAAGTACGTGTCCTGCGACGCGGACGCGGTGGTCGCCTGGTCGACCAGCCTGCGGGTCCAGATGCAGGCGCAGACCAGCAGTTCCTCGGTCTTCCGCCGCCGCGGCAACACCGGCGAGGGCTGGGAGCTGAACTTCGTCGGCCAGGGATACGTCCTGGTGCAGCCCAGCGAGCTGATGCCGCCGCAGAACGCGGTGATCGGCCAGGGGCTGCGCGCGCAGTACGGCATGGGCCAGCACGGCGCGCACGGCCAGAACCAGGGCAACATCTGGTCCAACTGACGCCCGGCATCCCGAGCTTGCCCGGTGCGCCGGGCAGGCCCGGGGCCGCGGTCAGAGGAGCGCGCGGGTCCTGGCCAGCAGGCCCACCACCGAGCTGTCGGCCACCTCGGCCACCTCGTCGTACCCGAACCAGCGCAGTTCGAGCGACTCGTCGCTGATCGCCACGGCCGCGTCGCGCGGCGCGAGGGCCGCGTACTGCACATCGAGATGCCAGGCGCAGGGCGTGAGGTGCCGGTCGAGGTTGACCGGCTCGGGGCGCAGCAGCCGCAGCCCCTCGATACCGGACTCCTCGGTCCCCTCGCGCAGCGCGGACGCGGCCAGCGAGATGTCCTCCGGCTCGCAGTGGCCGCCCATCTGCAGCCACATCCGCAGCTTGGCGTGCAGGGTGAGCAGCACCCGCTCCCGGGACGGGTCGATCACCAGGGCGCTCGCCGTGATGTGCCCGTCCCGGCAGGGCTTCCACACCCCGTCGGGGTGCGCGCCCAGATGCGCCAGATACTCCTCGCGGAGCCGCTCCTGGCCCTCGTCGGGCGCGCGCCAGCCCTCAAGGACGCCGACGGCGTCCGCGTGCAGCCCGCTCACTTCTCGCCGTCGCCGTCCTCGTCGCTGCCCTTGGCGTCGTCTTTGGCGTCCTTGTCCGTACGGTCGCCGGCGTCGTCCTTACGGTCCTTGCCGCCGCTCGCGGCCTCGCCGAGCATCTTGTCCAGCTCGGAGAAGTCCACGGTCTCGCGGTGCACGAAGCCGTCCGGGTCGTCGAGGTCGGCGGCGGTCGGCAGCATGTCGGGGTGCGCCCACAGGCCGTCACGGCCGTCGACACCGCGGGCGTCGGTCAGCGAGGCCCACAGCCGGGAGGCGTCCCGCAGCCTGCGGGGGCGCAGCTCCAGGCCGATCAGGGTGGCGAAGGTCTGCTCGGCGGGACCACCGGTGGCGCGGCGGCGGCGCAGCGTCTCGCGCAGCGCGCCCGCGGACGGCAGATGCGGCGCGGCCGCCTCGTGCACGACCGCGTCTACCCAGCCCTCGACAAGGGCCAGCGCCGTCTCCAGACGGGCCAGCGCCGCCTTCTGGGCCGGGGTGTCCTCGGGCTGGAACATGCCCTGCTGCAGCGCCTCCTGGAGCTGCTCGGGCTGCGACGGGTCGAGCTGGCCGACGGCCTCCTCCAGCCGCGCGGTGTCGACCTTGATACCGCGCGCGTAGCCCTCGACGGCGCCGAACAGATGGGCGCGCAGCCACGGCACATGGGCGAAGAGCCGCTGGTGGGCGGTCTCGCGCAGCGCCAGGTAGAGGCGCACCTCCTCCTGCGGGACGCCGAGGCCGTCGCCGAACGCGGCGACGTTCGCCGGGAGCAGCGCGGCCTTGCCCGCCGGGCCGAGCGGCAGCCCGACGTCGGTCGAGCCGACCACCTCACCGGCCAGGGTGCCGAGCGCCTGCCCGATCTGGGAGCCGAACATCGCACCGCCCATGGAGCGCATCATGCCGAGCAGCGGCCCGGACATGGCCTGCATCTCCTCCGGCAGCACATCGCCCATCGCGCCGGCGACCCGCTCGGCCACCGGATCGACCAGCTCCTTCCACACCGGGAGGGTCGCCTCGACCCACTCGGCGCGGCTCCACGCGACCGCGGACCCGGCGCCGGAGGGCAGCGAGGTGGCGCCGTCCAGCCACAGGTCGGCCAGGCGCACGGCCTCCTGCACCCAGGTGCGGTCGGAGGCGCTGACGGTCGCGTCCTTGACGCCGTCCGGCGTGCCCTGGGCGACGGTCTGGCGGGCGATGTCCTTGGCCATGTCCCAGTTCACCGGCCCGCCGTCGTACGACAGCATCTGGCCGAGCTGCTGGAAGGCGGCTCCGAGGTCGTTGGGGTTCAGCGAGCCGAACATCGCCGCGAACGGGTTGTCGCCGCCGCCCGCGCCGAAGGGGTTGTCACCGAATCCGAAGGGGTTGGGCGGTCCGCTCTGGCCGCCGTCCTTGCCGCCGCCCTTGTTCTGCCGACCGTCGTCCCCGTCCTCGGGCTCCTCGGGAGGGACGCCGAATCCGAATGGGATGTCACTCACGGGATTCCTCGGCTCTGTGTTGTGATGGGCTGGGAGTGCGGGCTGTACCTCCAGCCTAGACACCTGTCGGGCAGGATGGCTGCGTACCGATGTCATACCGATGCCATACGGCAGCCGCACCTCGTACCTGAATCAACCGTGGGAGACACCCGGTGAGTTCCCCAGAAGGACACGTTCGCCCAGAGCGGAGCGCCGCCAGGGCCGGAACGGGACCGGTGGTCGCGATCACCGGCGCCGCCTCCGGCGTCGGGCACCACCTGGCGCTGCGGCTCGTGGAGTCCGACCAGGTCAGGAAGGTCGTGGCGATCGACGAGCGGCGCGGTGACGTGCCCGGGGCGACCTGGCGGGTGCTCGATGTGCGCGACCCCGCGATCGCCGAGAAACTGCGCGGCGCCGACGTCGTCGTCCACCTGGCGCTCGACCTGGACCTGACGTCCGACGCCAAGGCCAGGTCCGCCTTCAACGTGCGCGGCACGCAGACCGTGCTCACGGCGGCGGCCGCGGCGGGCGTGCACCGGGTGGTGCTGTGCACCTCCGCCATGGTCTACGGCGCCCAGGCCGACAACGACGTGCCGCTCGCCGAGGACGCCCCGCTGCGGGCCACCTCGGAGGCCAGCTTCGTCGAGGACCTGATGGAGATCGAGCGCCTCGGCCGCCGCGCGCCGCGGGCCCACCCCGGCCTCAATGTGACGATCCTGCGCCCCGCGGTCCTGGTCGGCGGCACCGACACCGCGCTCACCCGGTACTTCGAGTCGCCGCGGCTGCTGGTGGTGGCGGGCAGCAGGCCGTGCTGGCAGTTCTGCCATGTCGACGACCTGGTGTCGGCGCTGGAATACGCCGTCCTGGAGAAGGTGGACGGCGAGATGGCGGTCGGCTGCGACGGCTGGCTGGAGCAGGAGGAGGTCGAGGAGCTGACCGGGATCCGGCGTATGGAGCTGCCGCCGGCCATCGCCTTCGGCGCCGCCTCCCGGCTGCACCGCCTGGGCCTGACCCCGTCGCCCGCCGGTGACCTGGCGTACACGATGCACCCCTGGGTGGTCAGCGGCAGCCGTCTGCACGAGGCGGGCTGGCGGCCGCAGTGGTCCAACGAGGAGGTGCTGGCCGAGCTGCTCGAGGAGGTCGCGGGCCGCAACTCGGTCGCGGGCCGCCGGATCGGGCGCAAGGACGCCACCGCGCTGGGCGCCGCGGGCGCGACGGTCGCCCTGGTGGGCGCCGCGGCCGCGGTACGCAGGGCCCGCAGGCGCCGCGGCATCTGAGCGCCGCCACTCCCTCCCCGGACCGTGGGGGAGTCCTGGCGTGGAAGACACTTTCCGTATCGCGGGCAGATGAGGCAGCATGGGCGACATGGCACCACAGCACGAAGACCGCGAGACCGGCACGACGCCCGGCACCGGCTCCACCGAGGACCAGGGCGGACCGATCCGTCTGCTGGCGATCCGCGACACCCCGCTGTCGGTGGACGAGGTCTTCGCGGCGGTCGGGGACGACGCCGCGGGCGGCACCACGCTCTTCGTCGGCACCGTGCGCGACCACGACGGCGCCTCCGCCGCCGGGGTGACCGGGCTGACGTACTCCGCGCACCCCGGCGCCCTCGCCGAGCTGCGCCGGGTCGCGGAGAAGGTCGCCGCGGACTTCCCGGTCCGCGCGCTGGCGGCCGTCCACCGGGTGGGTGAACTGCGGGTGGGCGATCTGGCGGTCGTGGTGGCGGTCTCCTGCCCGCACCGCGGCGAGGCGTTCGCGGCCAGCCGGCGCCTGATCGACGACCTCAAGGGCGAGGTTCCGATCTGGAAGCACCAGACCTTCACCGACGGCACCGACGAATGGGTCGGCGCATAGCACGCCGAGGGGCGCTCACTGCGGTTGCGTAACCCCGTGCGTCGCCAGAACGTTGGTCTTCAGAGCGGTTAATCTGCTCATAAGTCCGTTTTGGTGTACGTGGGTCGGGAGTTCACAGTGGCAGCACTCGCATGGTTGATCATTCCGGTGGTCGGCGCGATCTGCGCAGCCGCCTGGGCCCGCTGGGCGACGCGTGCCCGCTCCAGCGGCGACGGCGCCTCCCTCGCGGGCTACGAGCGGTTCCGCGAGGCGATGCAGGGCGAGGCGGTACGGCCGGAGCCGACGCAGAAGCCGGACACCGAGCCCGCCTGACGCCGGCCCGCACCCGAGCGGACTCACCCCGGGAGCCGGTTGCCGGTCCGGTCCCGTAGGGTCGGGGGCATGCCCCGCCGCACCGCGACGCTGCTCGCCTCGACACTGACGCTGATAGTGCTGCTGTCCGTCGCGCTGATCGCGCGGGCGCCGTACGCGGAGATGTCACCGGGACCGACGGTGAACACCCTCGGGGACTACGCCGGTGACACCGTGATCCAGATCACCGGGCGCAAGACCTACCCGGCCTCCGGTCACCTCAACATGACGACGGTCCGGGTCACCGGCGCCGACTACTCGATGAACCTGGTCGAGGCGGTGCTCGGTTGGGCGCGGCACGACGACAAGGTCGTCGAGCACGACACCCTGTACCCCCAGGGGCAGACCGCCGAACAGGCCGACCAGGAGAACGCCGAGGAGTTCAGCCAGTCCCAGGACAGCGCCAAGGTCGCCGCGCTCAAGGAACTGAGCATCCCGGTCGGCTCCCGGGTGATCGTCGCCACCGTGGTCAAGGGCGCCGCCTCGGAGGGCGTGCTGCACGCGGGCGACGAGATCAAGGCCGTCGACGGCACCCAGGTCAAGGAGGCCGACCAGGTCGCCGGGCTGGTCACCAAGCACAAGCCGGGCGAGAAGGTGGTCTTCACCATCGTGCCCGCGGCCGAGGTCAAGAAGCCCGCGGGCCAGCAGACCCCGCAGCAGGTGACGATCACCACCCGGGTCTCCCACGACCAGGGCCCGCGGCGGGCCGTGGTCGGCATCTCGGCCGGGATCGAGCACATCTACCCGTTCACCATCGACATCAAGCTCGCCGATGTGGGCGGCCCCAGCGCGGGCATGATGTTCGCGCTCGGGATCATCGACAAGCTCACGCCCGGCGACCTGACCGGCGGCAAGTTCGTCGCGGGCACCGGCACCATCGACGACACCGGCAACGTCGGGCCGATCGGCGGCATCAGCCTCAAGACGATCGGCGCCCGGGACAAGGGCGCGAAGTACTTCCTCACCCCGGCCGACAACTGCGAGGAGGCCGCCAAGGACATCCCCTCCGGCCTCACCCTGGTGAAGGTGAAGACCCTCGACGACGCCATGGCGGCGCTCAAGGACATCAAGTCGGGGAACGTCGCGGCGCTGCCGAGCTGCAAGAGCTGAGCCCGGGGCCGCCCCGGGCCGCCCCCCCGGCGGGCCCGCCGGGCCCGCCCCGCGCCCCGTCAGCCCTCGAAGGTCGCCGTCAGCGCCTCCGCCAGCCCCGGCACCAGTTCGGAGCCGGTGAGCACCTCGGTCGGCGAGTCCTTCGCGCGCAGCCGTACGGCCGACTCGCGGGCGCCGTCGCGGAGCACCGCCACCGTCATCCGTACCTCCTGCCGCTCGGGGTGGGCGGCCACCCAGGAGGCCAGGGAGGCGTCGTCCAGGCCCTCCGGGATGGCCGTCTCGGCGGACGGCGGCAGCATCAGGCGCTCCACGGTCAGGGCGCAGCCCGCGATCACCTCGGGCCAGGCGATCGTCGCCAGGAACTCGTCGAGCGGGGTGCCCGCGGGCAGCTCGTCCTGCTCGATCGGGGTCAGCGCCCCCGCGGTCGTCTCGTCGGCCCCCAGCCCGAGCTGGTCGGCCAGGCCGGGTTCCTGGGTACGGAGCTGCGCGGTGTCGACGAGGGCGAACAGCCGCGCGGGCTGGTCCCAGCCGAGACCGGACGCGTAGTCGTCGATCTCCAGAACGGCACGGGTCAGCGGGCTTCCCGCGAGCGGTGCACCATCGGTCGCAATGTTGGACATGGTCAATATCCTGCCTCTTCCCAGGGCGGAATCGGGAACCGGCTAAAGCGTAGGTAAGTTGCACCTGTGGGGATCCGACCCGGGACCCCCGCGAAACACTGACATTTCGAGGTGCGCACCTTGGTATTCCAGATGCCGGACCGTGGCGGCGGGCCGTCCGGGCCGCGGATCAGAGTGGGCCGCCCGTCCCGGCGGACGCGGACGCTGCTCATCACCCTCGGCATACTCGCCGCGCTGATGATCGCGTTCGTGATGTTCGCCGGGTTCTGGACGGACTGGCTCTGGTACCGCTCGGTCCACTACTCGTCGGTCTTCACCACCACCCTGTGGACCAAGGTCGGTCTCTTCTTCGTCTTCGGCCTGCTGATGGCCGGCGCCGTGGGGCTGAACATCTATCTGGCGCACCGGCTGCGGCCGCCGCTCAGCGCGATGTCGGTGGAGCAGCAGAGCCTCGACCGGTACCGGATGGGTGTCGCGCCGTACAAGAAGTGGGTGCTGCTCGGGATCTGCGCGGTGGTCGGGCTCATCGCCGGCGGATCTGCCTCGGGACAGTGGCGGCTGTGGCTGCTGACCACCAACGCCACCAAGTTCCACGTCAAGGACCCGCAGTTCCACAAGGACGTCTCCTTCTACGCCTTCGACCTGCCCTGGTACCGCTTCCTGCTGAGCTTCGGCTTCGCCGCCGTGGTCCTGTCGCTGGTCGCCGCCGCCCTGGTGCACTACCTGTACGGCGGGCTGCGCATCACCTCGCCCGGCGGCCGGGCCACCGCCGCCGCCACCGGCCATCTGTCGGTGCTGCTCGGCGTGTTCGTCTCGCTCAAGGCGGTCGCCTACTGGCTGGACCGCTACGGGCTGGCGGTGAAGTCCAGCGGCTTCAAGGCCACCGACAACTGGACCGGCCTGCGGTACGTCGACGCGAACGCGTACCTGCCCGCCAAGACGATCCTGTTCTGCATCGCGGTCATCTGCGCCCTGCTCTTCTTCGCGACGCTATGGCGCCGCACCTGGTCGCTGCCCATGATCGGCTTCGGCCTGATGGTGCTCTCCGCGATCCTGATCGGCGGCCTGTACCCGGCCATCGTGCAGAAGTTCCAGGTGCAGCCGAACGAAGCGGCCAAGGAAGCGCCGTACATCCAGAAGAACATCGACGCGACCCGGGCCGCGTACGGCATCGCGGACAGCCAGGTGAGCGACTACGCGGGCACCAGTGGCGCCGCCAACGGGACGCTGCGGGCGGACGCCAACAGCACCGCCAGCGTGCGGGTGCTGGACCCGAACGTGGTCTCGCCGACGTACCAGCAGATGCAGCAGTCGCGCAGCTACTACTCCTTCCCGTCCACGCTCGACGTCGACCGGTACACCACCGGCGGCAAGG
Organism: Streptomyces sp. NPDC051976; assembly: GCF_040680795.1. Lineage (NCBI taxonomy): Bacteria > Bacillati > Actinomycetota > Actinomycetes > Kitasatosporales > Streptomycetaceae > Streptomyces > Streptomyces sp. NPDC051976. The sequence continues at coordinate 34,084 of NZ_JBFAXL010000044.1, read as the reverse complement.
AGCAGGACACCGTGGTCGGCCTGCGCGAGCTGAACATCAACGGCATCCCCGAGAACAACTGGATCAACGACCACTTCAAGTACACCCACGGCTTCGGCCTGATCGCCGCCAAGGGCACCACCGCCACCGCCAGCGACCCCTCGGGCCAGCCGGTGTACACCGAGCAGGACCTGCCGACCAGCGGTGACCTCGGCTCGTACCAGCAGCGGATCTACTTCGGCGAGCAGACCAAGCAGTACTCGATCGTCGGCGGTCCCACGCCGGAGCTCGACTACGCGGACAAGGACGGCGAGAAGCCGTTCACGTACGACGGCACGGGCGGCGTCAGCCTGAACAACCCGGTCACGCGGGCCGCGTACGCGGTGACGTTCGGCGAGCCGCAGATGCTCTACTCCGGGGCGATCGGCAAGGGGTCGAAGATCCTCTACAACCGCACCCCCAAGGAGCGGGTGGAGGCGGTCGCGCCCTGGCTGACCATCGACGGCGACCCGTACCCGGCCGTGGTGAACCACAAGGTGGTGTGGATCGTGGACGCCTACACGACCACCAACGGGTATCCGTACGCGTCGCGCACCACGCTCGGAGACACCACCGCGGACTCCCTCACCGACAACCAGCGCGAGGTCATCGCGCAGCAGAACCAGGTCAACTACATCCGCAACTCGGTCAAGGCGACCGTGGACGCGTACAACGGCACGGTGACCCTCTACCAGTGGGACACCCAGGACCCGGTGCTGAAGACCTGGATGAAGGCGTTCCCGCACACGGTGAAACCGAAGTCCGACATCTCGCCGGAGCTGATGGCGCATCTGCGCTATCCGCAGGACCTGTTCAAGGTGCAGCGGCAGCTGCTCACCCGCTACCACGTCACCAAGGCCGCGCAGTTCTACAGCGGCAGTGAGGTGTGGCAGGTGCCGGACGACCCGGCGTCCAAGTCGGGCAAGGCGGTGCCGCCGTACTACCTGAGCATGAAGATGCCGGACCAGAGCGACCAGTCGTTCTCGCTGACCACCACCTTCACGCCGAACAAGCGCAGCAACCTGTCGGCGTTCATGGCGGTGGACGCCAACGCGACCAGTCCGGACTACGGCAAGATGCGGGTGCTCAAACTCCCGTTGAACGCCCAGGTCGACGGGCCGCAACAGGTGCAGAGCAAGTTCAACTCCGAGCCGCAGTTCGCCCCGACGATCACCTTGCTCAAGGGCAAGGACTCCACGATCGAGTACGGCAACCTGCTCACCATGCCACTGGACGGCGGGCTGCTGTACGTGGAGCCGGTGTACGTGCGCGGCGCGGACACCGACTACCCGCTGCTCAAGAAGGTGTTCGTCAACTTCGGCGGCAAGATGGCGTTCGAGGACACCCTCGGCAAGGCGCTGGACGTGGTCTTCGGCAACGGCGCGAGCCCACCGCCGGCCGACACCGGCGGTTCGACCACCAAGCCGCCACCGACGACGACCGTCAACCCGACCCTCCAACAGGCCCTGGCCGACGCCCAGAAGGCGTACGACGACGGTCAGGCGGCCCTGAAGGCGTCGGACTGGGTGAAGTACGGCGAGGCCCAGAAGCGGCTCGCCGACGCCCTCAAGGCGGCGCAGGACGCGGAGAAGGGCACCAAGAGCCCGGCCAACGGGACCAAGGGCGGCTGATCGGACCGAACGGGCGACACTCCGCGACGTGGTAGCGTTGCACTCAGAACGCAACGAAAACCGTCGCGGGGTGGAGCAGCTCGGTAGCTCGCTGGGCTCATAACCCAGAGGTCGCAGGTTCAAATCCTGTCCCCGCTACTGCTCGAAGAGGCCCGAAGTCAACTGACTTCGGGCCTCTTCACTGTTACGGGGGATCTTCGCGGAGTAGGGTTTGGCGTGACGCCTTGTCGGGAAGTCGACAAAACGCTGTAGTGACCAATCGGGTTGCGGTATACCAGGTGTACGCCGGTAGCGGGTGGTGCGACGATGGACCTCATGGGGGATGGTGCAAGACTGCTGAATACTCGTCAGATCCGCGAACAGCGCGGGTCGGCGGGCGACATGTCGACGCCCGCGACCGTTTCCGCGCTGCTGCCGGCGCCGCGTCCAGGGGAGGACGCCGGTGCCACCGACACACAGGGGACCGTTCAGGAGACCGCTACACGTGCGCTGAGCGCCGCTGAGCTTCCCGAGCCCGCCGGACTGGCCGAACTGCCGGACGAGGAGGGCCTCGCGCTCCGCGAGGAGGCCGAGATCGAGGCGCGCCACCGCCGCGCGGCCGACCAGGGCGACCCGGGCGCGATGAGCGCGCTGGGCACCCTGCTGCTGCGCCGCGGCGACCTCGACGGCGCCGAGCCGTACCTGCGCGCGGCGGTCACCCACGGGGACCGCGCCGCCGCGAACAACCTGGCGCTGCTGCTGCACCAGCGCGGCTACGCGGACGAGGCGGCCGGGTGGTGGCGGATCGCCGCCGTCGCGGGCTCCGCGCCCGCGGCGCACGCGCTGGGCCGCTACTACCGCGAGCGGGGCGACGAGCCCGCGGCCGAGTACTGGCTGCGGCACGCCGCCGAGTCCGGCCACACGCTGGGCGCGTACGCCCTCGCCGACCTGCTCGACCACCGGCGGGACGTCGGCGCCGAGCGCTGGTTCCACGCCGCAGCCGAGCACGGCCACCGCGAGGCCGCCTACCGGCTCGCCCGGATCTGCGCCGACCGCGGCCAGAACCGGGAGGCCGAGCAGTGGTTCCGGCAGGCCGCCGCGCGCCGCCACCGGCGGGCCGCGCTGCGGCTCGGCACCCTGCTGGAGGAGCGCGGCGAGCTGAAGGAGGCCGCGCGCTGGTACCTCACGGCCGCCAGGGACGGCGAGGCGCGGGCCGCCTGCGCGCTGGCGTTCCTGCTGCGCGACGCGGGCGACATCGACCAGGCCGCCACCTGGTGGCGCCGCGCCGCCCAGGCGGGCGACGGCAACGCGGCCAACGCGCTCGGCGCGCTGCACGCCCAGGAGGGCGAGACGCAGACCGCCGAGCGGTGGTACCGCACGGCCCTGGACGCGGGCGACATCAACGGCGCCTACAACCTCGGCCTGCTCTGCGCGGGCCAGAGCCGTACCGCCCAGGCCGAGCAGTGGTACCGCAAGGCCGCGTACGCCGGGCACCGCGAGGCCGCCAACGCGCTGGCCGTGCTGCTGCTGCAGCGCGGTGACGCGGCGGGGGCCGAGCCGTGGTTCTCCAAGGCCGCCGAGGCGGGCAGCATCGACGCCGCCTTCAACCTCGGCATCCTGCACGCCAGCCGGGAGGACGGCGACGCCGCCCGCGGCTGGTACGAGCGGGCGGCCGCCGCCGGTCACTCGGAGGCGGCCCTCCAGGTGGCCATAGCGCTCCAGCGCGAGGGCGACCACCACGGCGCCGAGCGCCATCTGCGGTGCGCCGCGGGCGGTGGCAGCCCGGAGGCGGCGTTCCGGCTCGGCGCGCTGCTCGACCGGCGCGAGCGGGAGGGGCAGCAGGAGGGCGGCACGGCCGAGGCGGAGACCTGCGTCGAGGCCGAGGAGTGGTACGAACGGGCCGCCCAGCAGGGGCACCGCCGCGCCCAGGTGCGGCTCGGCATGTGCGCCGCCCAGCGGGGCGACGTGGTGGCCGCGGCGCACTGGTACCGGCGGGCCGCCGAGGCGGGCTCCCGCAACGGCGCCTTCAACCTCGGGCTGCTGCTGGCCCGTGAGGGCGCCGAGCCCGAGGCGGCGCTGTGGTGGACCCGTGCCGCCGACGCGGGGCACGGCCGCGCCGCGCTGCGGATGGCGCTGCTGGCCGCTCGCCACGGTGAGCTGGCCGAGGCGCAGTCCTGGTGCGCGCGTGCCATCGCCTGCGGCCCGGCCGAGGTCGCCGAGCGCGCCGCCCGGCTGACCGACGCGGTCAAGCACGAGCTGACGGCGTAAGAAGAAGGGGTGGGGTCCGGCGTCCGGACCCCACCCACTTACTGATTTGCACTGCTCAGCGGCGCTGGTCTACAGTGAGGGCACAACGACGCGGGGTGGAGCAGCTCGGTAGCTCGCTGGGCTCATAACCCAGAGGTCGCAGGTTCAAATCCTGTCCCCGCTACTGTTGGAGAAGGCCCGGAAGCCATGGCTTCCGGGCCTTCTTCCTGTCCGCGCGCGTCGCGTCCCGTGTCCCACTTGCCCCAATGGTCCCGGCCACTTCTTATTCGGGCAAAGTCCCGCCGATCCGTCTTGGTCCTGGTGCGCGGGCGGGCCATCCTGGTCGGGTACGACGGGGCAAGGAGGCGGGATTGCTGCGCAGACGGCGGGGGCGATCCGGAACGGGCCGTGAGGCCGCGGCGGGCTTCACCGTGGACACCGAACGCTGGACGCGCTGGTGCGAGGCCACCGCCGACGGGCGGCGCGAGGACGCGGTGATCCTGCTCACCCAGCTGCGCGCGGTCCGGGACACCGGCCCGCCGTACGACCGCGCCGCCGCCGTCGAGGCGCTCAGCCGCGCTCCGGCCGATCTGCTGCTGGTGCTCGACCGGCACGCCCGCCCCGGTCTCAGCGGCCCGCGGCCGACCGGCTACGGCTCCGCCGACCCGCTCCGGCTGCTGCTCGCCTCCCTCGACCAGGACGGCCGGGTCCGCGCCGCCGCGGTGACCGGCCTCGCGGGCTGCGGCGGACCGCTGGCGGTGGGCGCGCTCGCGCTGCGGACCGTCGACTGGGTGCCCGAGGTGCGGGAGGACGCGGTGGCCGCGCTGGTCGCCAGGAACGCCCCCGACGAGGTCGCGGCCGCGGTCCGGGTGCTGCTGCGGCTGGGCCGGCGCAGCCGGGCGGGCGGTCTGCTGGCCGACTATCGGGCGGTGCTGAGCGAGCCGCCGCACCGCCGCGCGGTCCGCGCCCTGGCCGCCGACTCCGATCCGCTGGCCCGCCGCTTCGGCGTGGAACTCGCCCTCGATCTCGGCCAGTACGTCCGCGGCGACCTGCTGCGGACCGCGCTGCACGACCACGACCAGGTGTGCCGCAAACTCTGCGCGCAGCGGCTGCTGGAACTCGACCCCGACCAGGCGGGGCGCCTGATGTGGGCGCGCAGCGCGGGGGTGCGGGAGCTGGCGGTGGCCGCGCTGCCGCCGGACGTGCCCGCCACCCGGCTGGTGCCGCCGCTGGCCGACCGGGCCCGGATGGTGCGGGCGCAGGCCCGCTGGCAGCTCTACCGGCGCGGTGAGCCGCCCGCCGACGTCTACCGCAGGCACTTGCGCAAGGCAGGCCGGTCGACCTCGCCGCGGCTGGCGGCCGGGCTGGCGGCGGGGCTCGGGGAGTGCGGTGACGCGGGTGACGCGGCGCTGCTGATGCGGCTGCTCGGGCCGCGGGACCGCGACCACGGCGAGTCGTGGCCGCCGATGGTGCGGCGGGCCGCGGCACGCGCGGTGGGGCGGCTGGCCCAGCCCGCCGAACTGGTCGCCCTGCTGGGTCCGTTGGCGACCGACCGCGATCCGGGCGTGGCCCGCGAGGTCTTCGAGGCGCTGGCCCGGGTGCCGCAGGACGTGCCGGCCGAGACGTTATGGGTCGGCAGGACCCGTACGGAACCGGCCGTCCGCCGGGCCGCCGAACGCATCGGCAGCGGCTCGGGACGGCCGGATCCGCTGAGCCCGGTGAGTCCCGGGGTTACGAGCAGTCGGGGCACAGCCCCCGGTAGGTGACCTCGACGGCGGAGACCGCGAAGCCGAAACGCTCGTGCGCGGGCAGCGCCGCCAGCGCGTCGCCGTGCGGGTGGACATCGCGGATGGTGCCGCAGCCGGAGCACACCAGGTGCTGGTGCGGACGGTGGGCGTTGGGGTCGTAGCGCTTGGCGCGGCCGTCGGTGGCGACCTCGATGATCTCGCCGATGGTCACCATCTCGCCCAGGGTGTTGTAGACGGTGGCACGGGAGATCTCGGGCAGCCGTTCGATGGCACGCGCGTGCACCTCGTCGGCGGTCAGATGGACGTGGTCGCCGTCGAGGACCTCGGCGACCACCCGCCGCTGGGCGGTCAGCCGCCAGCCGCGTTCGCGCAGGCGTTCCAGCAGGTCACTCATGCGCATCAGCCTAACAGTGGGGTGTTCGGATTCGAACGAGTCCGTGACTGTCTCTTTTCTTGACTTGGACTCTGTCCATTGTAGGATCTGGTCATACGCCTGAGATGCGAAGGCGTGACCGGCGGCTTCCGCCGGGCGGACCCCGACTACGGCAAGCGGCTGGAGGCAGCGGTCCAAGGCCCTCCGCGCCCGAACTGCCGCTTTCCGTAAGGCCGGAGGGGCCGGACGCCATTGGGCTCCGGCCCCTTCGTCGTACGGTGGCCGCGGGGTCAGACGGTGACGGCGGCGGTCGTGCCGGTGGCGTGCTCCGGCGCCCAGCAGCGGATGATGTCGCGGACCGAGACGACCCCCACCGGGTCGTGTCCGTCGAGCACGATGAGATGGCGGAAGCCGCCGCGGACCATGGCGGTGGCGGCCTCCTCGAGGGTCCACCGGGGGGCGGCGAACACGACGTCAGTCGTGGTGTGGGCCTGGGCGAGTTCGTGGTCGGGGCTGAGCCCCGCGCCGATGGCGTTGAGCACGTCGCGCTCGGTGAGGATGCCGAGGGCGCAGCTGTCGGTGTCGAGGACGATGGCCGCGCCGACACGGCGGGCGGACATCAGCCGGGCGGCCTGGCGGAGGGTGTGGGCGGGGCCGATGGTGAGGACCACCGTACTCATGGCGTCGCGGACCAGCATGGACAGGCACCTCCTGGACTGAATCCGTTCCGTGAACGAATTCACAAGTTCACAAGCGGGGGCACCTTCATCGTCACACCGACCAGGGGGCGGGGCAAGGGGGCGCGCGAGGCTCCCGCGCGGCCCGGCCGCGACTCTACGCGCGGCCCAGATACCCCAGGAGTTCCTCGTGCAGCAGGCCGTTGGACGCCGCCGCGTTCGTCCCGAACGGGCCCGGCTCGCCGTCCAGCGAGGTGAAACGGCCGCCGGCCTCCCGCACGATCACATCGGGCGCCGCCATGTCCCACATGTTCAGCTCGGGCTCCGCGCAGATGTCCACCGAGCCCTCGGCGACCATCATGTACGGCCAGAAGTCGCCGTAGCCGCGGGTCCGCCAGCAGTTGCGCGACAGGTGCAGGAACCCGTCGAGCCGCCCCTGCTCCTCCCAGCCGGTCAGCGAGGAGTACGCGAAGGAGGCGTCCTCCAGCTTGCCGACCTGGGACACGTGCAGCCGGGTCGCCGACGACAGGCTGCGGCCGGTGTACGCCCCGCCGCCCTTCGACGCCCACCAGCGGCGGCCGAGCGCGGGCGCCGACACCACGCCCACCACGCCCTCGTCACCGTTCTCGCCGCGCACCATCAGGGCGATCAGCGTGGCCCACACCGGCACCCCGCGCACATAGTTCTTCGTGCCGTCGATGGGGTCGACGATCCAGCGGCGCGGCCCGGTGCCGTGGCTGCCGTACTCCTCGCCGAGCACCGCGTCCCGCGGGCGGGCCCGCCCGAGCTGACCGCGCATCAGCTCCTCGGCCGCCTTGTCCGCTTCGCTGACCGGCGTCAGGTCCGGCTTGGTCTCGACCTTCAGATCGAGGGCCTTGAAGCGGTCCATGGTGGCGGCGTCGGCGGCATCGGCCAGCACATGGGCGAGACGCAGGTCGTCGTTGAATTCGGGCATAGGGCGAACAGTAGCGATCTCGCCTGGTCCCGGCCATCATGCCCGCTGCGTGAGACCTTGACAGAGTCGGCCGCCGCGTCAATTCTCATCGCACGGCCGGCGTCCGCGAGGTGCGGCGCCTTGGAGGCGACGATGCCTACCGCGCGGGAATCGCTACTGGACGCAGCCTTCGCCGCGCTCGGCGACCGGCCGTGGACCGAGGTCCGGATGGTCGAGGTGGCCGCCGCCGCCGGGGTGTCGCGGCAGACCCTCTACAACGAGTTCACCAGCAAGGAAGGGCTCGCCCGCGCGCTGGCCCGCCGGGAGACCGACGACTACCTCGCCGGGGTGGACCGCGCCCTGGCCGCCGCGGAGCGGGTCGGCGCGGACGCCGGGGAGTGCTTCGCCGGCGCCGCGGGCTGGACGCTGCGGACCGCCCGGCGCAGCCCGGTGGTCAAGGCCGCGCTCACCGGGGAGCACACCGACCGGGTGCCGTTGCCCCGCGATCCCCTGGTCGCCGCCCTCCCCGGCCGGGCGGCGGGCCCCGCCGACCTGGTCGAGGCGCTGCGGGCCCGTACGGTCGCGGCGCTGGTCCGCGGCCAGCCGCGGTTGCGGCACAAGGACATCGCGTGGGCCTGCGAGGCGGCCATCCGGCTGACCCTGTCCTACGTGATCGCCCCGGCGGCCACCGACGAGGCGGCGTGCCTGCGGGTGGCCCAGCTGGTCAGAAGCCTGCTGTCGTGGCCCGCGCCCGAGGGCGGCGCCGGTACCTGAGCGGGCGTCAGTGCGCCGAGCCCGAGATCTGCAGGCCGATGACGCCCACGATCACCAGCGAGATCGACACCAGCTTCAGGGTGGAGACCAGGTCGCCGAGGAAGACCATGCCGTAGATCGCGGTGCCCGCGGCGCCGATGCCGGTCCACACCGCGTACGCCGGGCCGACGTCGAGCTTCTTCAGTGACAGGGTGAGCAGGCCGAACGAGCCCAGCGCGAACAGGCAGAAGGCGATGGTCGGCCAGATACGGGTGAAGCCGTGCGACAGCTTGAGGCAGACGGCGAAGCCGGTTTCGAGGAAACCCGCCACCACCACCAGCAGCCACGCCATCGGGTGCCTCCCGTTCCCGTCGTGTCGCGTCGATTCCGTTGCGATGCGCGATGCGCTGTCGATCATCACACAGCAGGCCGGGAAAGCGCGTGCCGGTCGGGTGAAGTGGCGCACGATCCGCCGGACAGCCGCCTAGTCGCCCTCGCGCCGCTCGCGGGTGGCCAGCAGCCGGCGCAGGGAGTCGAGGCGGGCGGGTTCGGCGTGGCCCGCGGCCACCCAGGCGTCCAGGGCGCACTCCGGCTCGTCGTGCGAGCAGGCCCGCGGGCACTCCTCAGTGCCCGGCTCCAGGTCGGGGAAGGCGTGGATGACCCGCGACGGGTCGATGTGGTGCAGGCCGAACGACCGTACGCCCGGGGTGTCGATCACCCAGCCGGTGTCGCCGGGCAGCGGCAGTGCCAGCGCCGAGGTGGTGGTGTGCCGGCCGCGGCCGGTGACCGCGTTGACCAGGCCCGTCGTGCGCTGACGCTCCACCAGCGCGTTGACCAGGGTGGTCTTTCCGACGCCGCTGTGCCCGACGAAGGCGGTGACGTGCCCCGCCAGCCGCTCCCGGATCGCGTCGACGCCGCCGGTCAGGAAGTCCTCCCGGTTGGTCACCACATACGCCAGGTCCAGCGCGCCGTATGTCTCCAGCAGCGGCGCGGCCGGGGCGAGGTCGGACTTGGTGAGCACCAGCAGCGGTTCCAGGCCCGCGTCGTAGGCGGCGACCAGACAGCGGTCGATCATCCGGGGCCGCGGCTCGGGGTCGGCCAGCGCGGTGACGATGGCGAGCTGGTCGGCGTTGGCGACCACCACCCGCTCGTACGGGTCGTCGTCGTCCGCGGTCCTGCGCAGCACCGACCTGCGCTCCTCGACCCGGACGATACGGGCCAGCGTGTCCTTGGTGCCCGACAGGTCGCCGACCACGGCCACCCGGTCGCCGACCACCGCGGACTTGCGGCCCAGCTCACGGGCCTTCATCGCCACGACCTCGCGGTCGTCGACGAGTACGGTCAGCCGGCCGCGGTCGACGGTGAGCACCATCGCCTCGGCGGCGTCCTCGTGCTTGGGCCGGATCGTGGAACGCGGCCTGGTGCCCTTGGCGTTGGGGCGGACGCGGACGTCGTCCTCGTCGGGGTTCTTTCCGTAGCGGCGCATGGCGGAGCGTCAGCCCCGTCCGGTGGGTCGGCTGCCGGCGAGCATCGCCGTCCACAGCTCGGGGAACTCCGGCATCGTCTTGGCGGTCGTCGCCACGTTCTCCACCTGGAGGCCGTCCACGACCAGGCCGAGCACCGCGGCGGCGGTGGCCAGCCGGTGGTCCTCGTAGGTGTGGAAGATTCCGCCGCGCAGCGGGCGCGGGCGGATCCGCAGCCCGTCCTCGGTCTCGGTGACGTCACCGCCGAGTTCGTTGAGCTCCTTGGCCAGCGCGGCCAGCCGGTCCGTCTCGTGCAGCCGCAGATGGGCGATGCCGGACAGCTCGGACTCGCCGTCGGCCAGCGCGGCGACCGCCGCGATCACCGGGGCCAGTTCGCCGACCTCGTGCAGGTCGGCGGTGATGCCCTGGATCCGGCCGGTGCCGGTGAAGGTCAGCCCGCGGTCGGACAGTTCGTACGTGCCACCCATCAGAGTGAGGATGCCGCGCAGCGCGTCCCCCGCCTGGGTGGTGCGGCGCGGCCAGTCGGGCACGGTCACCCGGCCGCCGGTGACCAGCGCGGCGGCCAGGAAGGGCGCCGCGTTGGACAGGTCGGGCTCCACCGTCAGGTCCCGGCCGAGCAGTGCGCTCGGCGCCACCCGCCACATGTCACGGGTGCCGCCGTCCTCCGGCGTGTCCACCTTGGCCCCGGCCTTGCGCAGCATGTCCACGGTCATCCGGATGTGCGGCAGCGACGGCAGCGTACGGCCGGTGTGGCGCAGCTCCAGGCCCTGGTTGAAGCGCGGTCCCGACAGCAGCAGGGCGCTGACGAACTGCGACGACGAGGAGGCGTCCACCTGGACGGCGCCGCCGTCCAGCGAACCGGCGCCGTGCACGGTCAGCGGCAGCGAACCGCGGCCCTCGTCGTCCACCCGGGCGCCCAGCGCCCGTAGCGCGTCGATCACGCCGTGCAGCGGGCGCTCGTAGGCCCGTGCGTCGCCCTCGAAGCGGATCGGGCCGTCGGCGAGTGCCGCCACCGGGGGCAGGAAGCGCATCACGGTGCCCGCGTTGCCCACGTCGATCCGGGCCGGGCCGTGCAGCCCGGTGGGGATGATCCGCCAGGCCTCGCCGCCGTCCGGGTTGACCGTCTCGTCGATCTGCACGCCCATGGCGCGCAGCGCGTCGGCCATCAGGACGGTGTCCCGGCTGCGCAGCGGGCGCCGCACCCAGCCCGGTTCCGAGGAGTGGGCGGCCAGCACCAGGGCACGGTTGGTCACCGACTTCGAACCGGGCACCGTGACAGTCGCGTCCACGGCACCGGGCGCGGTCGGGGCCGGCCAGAGTGGGGCTTGCTCGGTGCTGTCGGTCATGGGGCCCAAGCGTAGTGGCTCGGGTAGGGGGAGACAGGCCGCGGAATACGTCGAAACCCGCTGGAAACCGGACGCGTCACCGCCGCTTGACCGCCGCTCCCGCGTCACCGGTCACCCCCGTCACCGCAGCAGCAGCCAGCGCGCTCCGCCGACCAGCGAGCAGATCGCGACCGCGTAGAAGACGAAGAGCCAGAGCGCCGCCGGGGTGTGCGTCAGCCGGGCGAGCTGGTCGGCGTCGGAGGACCCCGAGCGCTCGCGGCGCCGGGTGCGCTGCAGTTCGGCCACCGGCCGGGCGCCGCCCACCAGCAGGAACCACACCACCAGATAGGCGAACGCCGCCTGCACCTGCGCCTTGGTCAGCCAGGACACCAGCAGGAAGACCGCGCCGGTGATCACCACGGTCACGGCCCCGTACGCGTTGCGGATCATCACGAGCATCACCAGCAGCAGCGCGGTCGCGCCCCACAGCAGCGCCGTGATGTGCCCGGCGGCGAGCAGCGCGGCGCCGGCGAGGCCCAGCAGCGGGGGCGCGGTGTACCCGGCGGCCGCGGTCAGCACCATGCCCAGGCCGTGCGGCTTGCCGCGGGAGACCGTCAGGCCCGAGGTGTCCGAGTGCAGCCGGATGCCCTCCAGGCGGCGCCCGGTGAGCAGCGCGAGCAGCCCGTGCCCGCCCTCGTGCGCGATGGTCACCGCGTTGCGCACTATTCGCCACACCCCGTGCGTCATGACGGCGGCCAGCGCCAGCAGCGCGGTCGCCCCGATCAGCCAGCGCGACGGGTCGGGCTGGGTCCCCGTCAGCCGGTCCCACATCTCGGTGATGCTCGCGACGTTCATTCCTCGCTGGTCCTTGCCTCTCGGGGCCACGGTCGTGGCAGTGTGGCAGCTATGTGTGGTCGATATGCGGCGAGCCGGAAACCAGAGGATCTCGCAGGACTCTTCGAAGTCCGTCAGTGGGATCCCACCGAGGCCCTCGCCCCTGACTGGAACGTGGCGCCGACGAAGGACGTCTATGCCGTACTGGACCGTCCGGTGCGGGACTCCGGTTCCACCGAGCCGGTGCGGCAGATGCGGGCGCTGCGCTGGGGTCTGGTCCCGTCCTGGGCGAAGACGCCCGAGGGCGGCGCCAGGATGATCAACGCCCGCGCCGAGACCGCGCACGAGAAGCCGAGCTTCCGCCGCGCCCTCACCACCCGCCGCTGCCTGCTGCCCGCCGACGGCTACTTCGAGTGGGTCACCGCCGAGGACGAGCGCGCACTGGAGGAGCAGGGCAAGAAGAAGCGGGCCCGCAAGCAGCCCTACTTCGTGACGCCCGCCGACGGCTCGGTGATGGCGATGGCCGGGCTCTACGAGTTCTGGCGCGACCGCACCCTGCCCGACGACCACCCGCGCGCCTGGTGGACCACCTGCTCGGTGCTCACCACCGCCGCCGAGACCACCCCGCTGGCCGGGTACGCGGGCGAGGGCCCGCGGGCGCTGGCCGACATCCACCCCCGGATGCCGCTGATGATGACGCCGGACCGCTGGGCGTCCTGGCTGGACCCCGCCACCACCGGCGAGGACGAGATACGCGCCCTGCTCACCGCCCCGGCGCCGGGCCTGATGCGGGCCTACCCGGTGGGGACGGGCGTCAGCAACGTACGCAACAACGGCCCGGAACTGCTCGACGAGCTGCCCGCGCCGGAGGAGGAGACGCTGTTCTGACAGCGGCGTGGCGGAAGCGGCGCCGGCGAGGGCAGTGGCGGGATCGGGAGCGGGAATGGCGGAGATGACGGACAAGCCGGACGTGGAGCTGGTCGGCACCCCGGCGGGCGAGGCGCGGATCACCTGGCACCGGGCGCGCGGCCGCGCCCGGGCTGTGCTGGCGGTCTCGCACGGCGCGGGCGGCGGCATCGGGGCGCGTGACCTGGTGGCGCTGGCCGGGGCGCTGCCCGCCCGCGGGGTGACGGTGGCCCTGGTGGAGCAGCCGTGGCGGGTGGCGGGCAAGAAGATCGCGCCCGCGCCGAAGACCCTGGACACCGGCTGGACGGCGCTGTGGCCCCTGCTGGCCGCGCCGGGACTACCGGTGATCGCGGGCGGCCGCAGCGCCGGGGCGCGGGTGGCCTGCCGTACCGCGGGGGAGCTGGGCGCCGCCGCCGTCCTCGCGCTGTCCTTCCCGCTGCACCCGCCGGGGAAGCCGGAGAAGTCCCGCGAGGACGAGCTGTTCCTGGCCGCCTCCGCCTGCCCGCTGCTGATCGTGCAGGGCGGCAACGACCCCTTCGGGCGGCCCGCGGAGTTCCCCGAGGGCTACGCGCCGGTGGAGGTGCCGTACGGGGACCACGGCTTCGCGGTCCCCAAGCGCGCGGAGATCACCGAGGAGGAGGCGCTCGCCGTCCTCACCGGGGCCGTCACCGACTGGCTGGCCGGGCTCGGACATGCATCCGCTCGCCCTGGCGGCCGAAAAGGCTGAGCACCTCCACGGGTATCGACCCGGCCGGCCCGAACCAGTGCGGCAGCCTGGTGTCGAACTCCGCCGCCTCGCCCGCCCGCAGCTCCAGGTCCTTGTCGGCCAGCAGCAGCCGCAGCCGCCCGGAGAGCACGTACACCCACTCGTAGCCCTCATGGGTGCGCTGTTCCTCGGGCGGCCCGGGATCGATGATCATCTTGTACGCCTGGAGTCCGCCGGGCTGCCGGGTCAGCGGCAGTACGGTCATGTGCTCCATCTTGCGCGGCACCGCCCGTACCCGCGGGTCGCCGACCTCCGGCGCGCCCACCAGCTCGTCCAGCGGGATCTGGTGCGCGCGGGCCAGCGGCAGCAGCAGCTCCAGGGAGGCGCGGCGCTGCCCCGACTCCAGCCGCGACAGGGTGCTGACCGAGATGCCGGTGGCGGCGGCGAGCGCCGCCAGGGTCACCCCGCGCTCCTGCCGCGCCGCCCGCAGCCTCGGCCCGACCTCGGCAAGCGTCCGCTCCACGTCATCCATGCTGTCGATGGTGCCACGCCTTGCCGCACCGGCAATCCACGTTGCCGTAAGCGCACGAAAACGGACTCCTGGGAATGACGGCACCGGCGGTGGTGTTGTGCGAGGCGGAAGAACGCAACAGCTACGACGAAGCAATGGTGAGAGAGGCAGCCGCATGGTTTCAGCCGCTTGCAGGCCACGCGCACAGGCCACCGCGCCGTCGGCCGCAGCCGCCCCCTATGTGAACTGGGCCGAGTGGCCCGCCAAGGACGACGGCAAGGGTGGATCCGGCACGCCGATCTCCAGCGGGATATCCTCCGAATCGAGCGTGTCCGTTTTTGGGCCCGCTAGGGTTTCGGAGGAGGTGGGTCCGGTCACCGGCACCGACGACAGCACGGCGGAGAACGCGGGTGCGTCCGGTGAGGCAGCGCAGGAGAGCAGCACGGAGCGCACCGAGCGCTTCGAGCGGGACGCGCTTGGCTTCCTCGACCAGATGTACTCGGCCGCGCTGCGTATGACACGCAATCCGGCCGACGCGGAAGACCTCGTACAGGAGACGTACGCCAAGGCGTATGCCTCCTTCCACCAGTTCCGTGAGGGCACCAACCTCAAGGCCTGGCTGTACCGCATCCTCACCAACAGCTTCATCAACTCGTACCGCAAGAAGCAGCGCGAACCGCTGCGCAGCGGATCCGAGGAGATCGAGGACTGGCAGCTCGCCCGCGCCGAGTCGCACATGTCGACCGGCCTGCGGTCCGCGGAGTCGCAGGCGCTGGACCACCTGCCCGACTCCGACGTGAAGGCGGCGCTCCAGTCGATCCCCGAGGAGTTCCGTATCGCGGTCTACCTGGCCGACGTCGAGGGCTTTGCCTACAAGGAGATCGCCGACATCATGGGAACACCCATCGGCACGGTGATGTCCCGGCTGCACCGCGGACGGCGCCAGTTGCGCGAGCTGCTGGAGGACTACGCGCGGGACCGCGGGCTCGTCCCCGCGGGCGCGGCAGACGAGAAGGGCACGGATTCATGAGTTGCGGCGACGCACATGAGACGGACTGCTCGGAGGTGCTCGACCACCTCTACGAGTACCTCGACGACGAGATGTCCGCCGATGCCTGTGCCAAGTTCAAGGAGCACTTCGAGGAGTGCCACCCGTGCCTGGAGAAGTACGGGCTGGAGCAGGCGGTGAAGAAGCTCGTCAAGCGGTGCTGCGGCTCCGATGACGTGCCGACCGACCTCCGGTCCAAGGTCATGATGCGGATCGAGCTGATCCGCTCGGGCGAGATCGTCCCCGCGCAGGACCCGACGCCCGACGTGCTGGCGACCGAGGCCGAGGTCCGTCCGTAGGACGTGTCCGTAGCGCACGGCGCACGGTGACCGGCGCGTCAGCGCCGGTGTACCGCCGGCGCACCCCACTTCACCCGTGCGGGTGAGCATCGGTGCCCCCTTTCGGCCCAATGCGCCCAATCGCCTCTTTCGCGGCGGGCGCGGCCCTATCCTCCTGACTCTCGAACGGGCCGGGAACCGACAGGTGCCGCGCCCGCCGCGCGTGTGAGGAGGGGCGCCCGTGACGGTCACATTCCGTACCCTGCCGCCGTCCGCCCGGGTCACCATCGCCGCCGTCTGCACCGCGGGAGCGCTGTGCGGAGGGCCCGCGGTACGCCTCGCGACGCCCTGGGGGACGGTCGCCGTACTCGCCGCCCTCTACGCGCTGAGCGAGCCGGGCGTGCTGCCCGGCCGCCGCGCCCCGGACGCGCCGCGCCCGTCCCGTCGGACGCCCCGCGGCCTGCTCCACGAGGTGTTACGCGGCAGGCCGTCCGGTGTGCCCGCCCGGGTGCCGCCGGACGATCCGGCCACCGGCACCGGGCCCTTCCTGCCCCTGCTGCTGGCCGCCGCGCTGCTGCTGCCGCCCGCCGCCGCCTCCCTGGTGGCGCTGCCCGGCTCGCTCGCCGGCCGCGCCGACGAGGAGCCGCGCCGGGTGCGGCGGGTGTGGCGGGCCGCGCATCTGGCCGTCGCGGTGTGGGCCGCGGCGCTGACCGCCCGGCTGCTCGGCGGCCCACGGGCCGTGGCCGCCGCCGACCTGCCGTACGCACTGCTGCCCGCCACGGCCGCCGCCGTCGCCTTCTGCCTCACCGCCACCGCGCTGACCGGCGCCGTCCTGGTCACCGCCGAGCGCCGCACCCCCGCCGCGGCCTGGGGCGGCCCGCTGCTCGGCTCGCTCGCCCCGCACCTCACCTACGGCCTGGTCGCGCTGATGACCGCCGTGCTGTGGCGCGGCCGGGGCCACTGCGGGGAGGCCGCGGCGCTGCTCGCGCCGCTGCCGATGTACGCCGCCTGCCGGTTCTTCGCCCAGTCGCGCCGGGAGCAGGCCGCGCACCGGGCGACGGTACGGGCGCTGGTGCAGGCGGTGGAGATCAAGGACCGCTACACCCGCGGCCACAGCGAGCGCGTCGGCCGCGCGTCGGCGGCCATCGCCCGCGAGCTGGGCATGGCCGAGAGCCGGGTCGACGTGCTGCGGTTCGCCGGGATCCTGCACGACATCGGCAAACTCGGTGTCCCCACCCGGGTGCTGCGCAAGGCGGGCCCGCTCACCGCGCAGGAACGCCGGGTCATCCAGCTGCACCCCGAGTACGGCCACGAGATGGTGCACGGCATCGGCTTCCTCGACGAGGCGCGGTCGGCGATCCTCCACCACCACGAGCGGCTGGACGGCCGCGGCTACCCGTACGGTCTGCGCGGCCGCCAGATCCCGGAGTCCGCGCGTCTGGTCGCCGTCGCGGACGCCTTCGACGCCATGACGTCCACCCGGTGCTACGGCCGCGCCCGCAGTGTCCCGGACGCCGTCGCCGAGCTGCACGCCTGCGCGGGCACCCACTTCGACCCCACGATGGTCGCCGCCCTCACCCGCGCTCTGACGGCCGCAGGTGAGCTGCCACCGCCGCGCCCGGCCTGCCCGTGCGGCGCGACGACGGCGGGCGAGGGCCCGCTGCTGGACCGTGCGGCGGCCCTGAGGGCGCGGGCCGCCGCCACTCCCTCCGGCGCCGCCCCCGACACCCGTCGGGCGGCGCCGTGACCGCCCGCCGGTCCGCGCCGCTCGCGGTCACCGCGGCCCACACGGCGGCCGTCGCCCTCACACTGGGCGCGGTGGGCTGGACGGTGTGGGCCGGGGTGGTCAGGCCCGGCACCGCGGCGGCGTTCGGCGCGGTCATCGCCGTCGGGGAGCTGCTGCGCATCGGCCAGGTGCCCTCCGGCGCATACGGCTCGGACCGGGAGTCCGCCCCGCTCGCCACCGCCGCGGCCCTCGCCTACGCCCTGCTGAGCCCCGGCCGCTACGACGCCCCCCAAGTGCTCGCCCTCGCCGTGACGGCGGCCCTGGTGGGCGCCCTGACCCGTGCGGGGGCGCGGGCGCTGTGGGGCGACGGAAGCGTGGGCGGCCCGGAACCCGCGATTCCCCCGCAGGGGTCCGCGCCGGGGGAGCGGCGGCCCGAGCAGGTCCCCGAACAGCGGGACGGCGGGGAGGGCGGGTCTCCGGGCGGTCCGGCGGAGGGCAGTCGCCGTGACGGCGCCAGGGAGGGTGGGTCCGGGGATGGCCCGGCGGAGGGCAGTCGCCGTGACGGCGCCAAGGAGGGTGGGTCCGGGGATGGCCCGGCGGCGGAGGGCCGCCGTGACGGCGAGGAGGGCGGGCTCAGGGGCGGTCCTTCGGCGGAGGGGCGCCGTCGGCACCGGGCGGGCGGGCGGGGACCGCTGTCGCGGCGCACGCTGCCGGTCGTGGGGTGGGGGGCGGACACGGCGGCGCGGCGGGTGCTGGCCCTCGGGTTCGCCGCCGCGTGCAGCCGCCCGCTCGGCGGCGGACGGCTGGCGACCGGCCCCGGGTACGCCGTCGGCCTGCTGCTCGTCCTCGTGCTCACCGCGCTGTGCGACGCCGCCCTGGCCGCCTGGCTGACCGCCGCCCGCGCCGGGCACCCCTTCCCGCCCGCGCTCCGCGACGAGGTGCGGAACCTCGCCGGGATCGGCTCCACGGTGTGCGCCGGGGGCGTGGTGATGGCCCTGGGCGCCGCGGAAGCGGGCCTGTGGGCGCTGCCGGTGGTGGGCGTGCCCCTGCTCCTCACCCAGATGTCGCTGCGCGGCCAGGCCGCGGTGCGGGCCACCTACCGCCAGACCATCGGCTCGCTGGCCCGCGCCACCGAGGTCGCGGGCTACACCCCCGCGGGCCACGCGCGCCGGGTGAGCGAGCTGGCCACCGCCGTCGGCCGCGAACTCGGCCTGAGCGCCCGCCATCTGATGCTGCTGGAGTACGCGGCGCTGATGCACGACATCGGCCAGCTCTCCCTCGTCGACCCGGTGCCCGGCGGCGCCACCGAACCGCTGGACGCCGAGCGGCAGCAGGCCATCGCGGCGCTCGGCGGCGATGTCGTACGCCTGACGGGCGCGCCGCCCGAGGTCGCGCTGATCGTCGAGCGGCAGGCGCACCCGTACCGCGAACAGCCACTGGCCGGCCGGATCGTCCGGGCCGTCAACGCCTACGAGGACCTCACCGGCGCCGAGGCGGCCCTGGAGCAGCGTCTCGCGGCGCTGGAGAGGCTGCGGCTGGCCACCGCCCACGACTACGATCCGCGCGTGGTGGAGGCACTCACCCGGGTGCTGGCACGCCATCCCACCTCGGCATGGTTGGATGCCCGTGGGGATGGCAAGGACGTCGGATGAGGGTGCGCGTTCACCGGGGAACGCCGCACCGCACAGGCCGGGCCCGCACACGGGCTGAGACCACGGCCAAAATGTGCAAGGTTGGTGTGTGTACGGGGGGACGTGATCGTGGTGCGGGAAGGCGACGTCCTGGCAGTGTTCGGCTGAGCGGACAGGCGGGTAACGACCTTGAGGATCTTCGGAAGAGTACGGCACCGTCCGTCGCCCACATGGCGGCAGGCGACCGACCGCGCGTTCTCACTGATCGGCGACGGCCGCTACGAGGACGCGGGGGCGCTGCTCACCCGCGCCGCCGACCTCGAACCATGGATGTCGGAGTCCTGGTACAACCTGGCGCTGCTGCACAAGTTCCGGCACGACTGGGCGCAGGCCAGGATCACCGGGCTGCGCGCGGTCGCCCTGCTGGACCGGCCGGTCGGCGCCCCGGACTGGTGGAACCTCGGCATCGCCGCCACCGCCGTGCAGGACTGGCCGCTGGCCCGCCGCGCCTGGCAGGCGTACGGCCTGCGGATGCCCGCGGGCACCGCGTCGCGCAACGGCGAGGAGTCGGTGCGGCTGCCGCTGGGCAGCGCCGCGGTGCGGCTGTCGCCCGAGGGCGAGGCGGAAGTGGTGTGGGGCCGCAGGCTGGACCCGGCGCGTATCGAGGTGCTCTCGATCCCGCTGCCGTCCTCCGGCCGCCGCTGGGGCGAGGTCGTGCTGCACGACGGCGTCCCGCACGGCGAGCGCGCCACCTCGCAGGCCGCGGGCAGCGCGGTCTACCCGGTCTTCGACGAGATCGAGCTGTGGGCGCCTTCACCGGTCCCCACCTGGCTGGTGCTCCTGGAGGCGGACTCCGCCGCCGACCGTGACGCGCTGGAGCGGCTGGCCGCCGAGGCCGGGTACGCCGCCGAGGACTGGTCGTCGTCCGTCCGGCTGCTGTGCCGCACCTGCTCGGAGAGCCGGATGCCGACCGACGACGGCACCGGCTCCGGTGCCACCCGTGACCCGCACGACCAGGGCGAGCCCGGCCACCCCGGGCACCTCAGCCACTTGAGCCACCACAGCGACGGCGGCGCGCACTGGTCACCGGAGCGCGAGTGCGGGATAGCGGCGCCCGCCGCCCTGGTGCGCGGTCTGCTCGACAGCTGGGTCGCCGACAGCCCCGACACCCGCGACTGGCGCGACCTCGAAGAGGTCACCTGAAAGGACCCCGCCCCGCCTTCCGGTAAGGCCCCGTACCCTGGGACGGTTCACTTACAGGTTTCCGGAAGGCGTACGGCGGAGATGTCCCAGCAGAACACCGAGCACGGCCATGGTCACCACCACCACGCGCACGACCACGGCCATGACCACGATCATGACCACGGACACGGTCACGCGGCGCCCTCGGAGGAGTTCTTCGACGACGTGACCGACGCCGAGGCGCGGGAGAAGGCGCACCGCGAGCGCGGCACCGCCCGCCCGATCACGGTCGTCGGCAATCCGGTGCTGCACCGCGAGTGCGAGGACGTCACCGCCTTCGACGACGAGCTGGCCGCCCTGATCGACGACATGTTCGCCAGCCAGCGCGCCGCCGAGGGCGTGGGCCTGGCCGCCAACCAGATCGGCGTCCCGCTGAAGGTCTTCGTATACGACTGCCCCGACGACGACAACGCCCGCCACGTCGGCGCCATCTGCAACCCGGTCCTCGACGAGCTGCCCGCCGACCGCCGTATCCTCGACGACTCCAACGAGGGCTGCCTGTCCGTGCCCGGCGCCTACATGGAGCTGGCCCGCCCCGACTACGCCGTCGTCCGCGGCCAGGACCCGCAGGGCAACCCCATCACCGTGCACGGCACGGGCTACTTCGCCCGCTGCCTCCAGCACGAGACCGACCACCTCTACGGCCGCCTCTACATCGACCGCCTCTCCAAGCGCGACCGCAAGGACGTCATGCGGCAGATGTCCGAGGCCACCCCGAAGTTCGAGACGGTCCCCAACGACTGAGCCCCCGCCGAACGCGGCGGTGCGCCCCGGGACATCCCGGGGCGCACCGGCGCGGTCAGCGGGCAGGGATCAGAAGTCCTCGTCCAGGGCGACCGAGCCCTCTACCGCGACCTGGTAGGCGGAGGGGCGGCGTTCGAAGAAGTTGGTGAGTTCCTGGACGCCCTGGAGCTCCATGAAGGAGAAGGGGTTCTCCGAGCCGTAGAGCGGGGGGAAGCCGAGGCGGGTGAGTCGCTGGTCGGCCACGCACTCGAGGTAGGCGCGCATGGACTCGGTGTTCATGCCGGGCAGGCCGTCGCCGCAGAGGTCGCGGCCGAACTGCAGCTCGGCGTCGACGGCCTCGCGGAGCATGTCGGTGACCTGCGTGCGCAGTGCGTCGTCGAAGAGGTCCGGCTCCTCCTTGCGTACGGTGTCGACGACGTCGAAGGCGAAGCTCATGTGCATCGTCTCGTCGCGGAAGACCCAGTTGGTGCCGGTCGCGAGCCCGTGCAGCAGCCCGCGGGAGCGGAACCAGTAGACGTACGCGAAGGCGCCGTAGAAGAACAGGCCCTCGATGCAGGCCGCGAAGCAGATCAGGTTGAGCAGGAAGCGGCGGCGGTCGGCCTTGGTCTCCAGCCGCTCGATCTTCTCCACCGAGTCCATCCAGCGGAAGCAGAACCGGGCCTTCTCCCGGATGGACGGGATCTCCTCGACGGCGTCGAACGCGGCGGCGCGGTCGGCCGGATCGGGCAGGTAGGTGTCGAGCAGCGTCAGATAGAACTGGACGTGCACGGCCTCCTCGAAGAGCTGCCGGGACAGGTAGAGCCGGGCCTCGGGCGAGTTGATGTGCTTGTAGAGGGTGAGCACCAGGTTGTTGGAGACGATCGAGTCGCCGGTCGCGAAGAAGGCGACGAGGCGGCCGATCATGTGCTGCTCGCCGGGGGTGAGCTTGGCGAGGTCGGCCACGTCGGAGTGGAGGTCGACCTCCTCCACGGTCCAGGTGTTCTTGATGGCGTCGCGGTAGCGCTCGTAGAAGTCGGGGTAGCGCATCGGGCGCAGGGTCAGCTCGAAGCCCGGGTCGAGCAGGTTCTTCTCCGCCGCGGGGGTGGTCGTGGTCATTACTGGCAGGCCTCGCAGGACTCGGGGTTCTCAAGGGAGCAGGCGATCGCGTCGGGGTCGACGGCGACCGGTACGGGGACGGGGGTGGCCGTCGCCGCCCGCGCCGCGCGGGCGATCCGCGTCGCCGGGCGCGACCGCAGGTAGTACGTGGTCTTCAGGCCCTGCTTCCAGGCGTACGCGTACATCGAGCTGAGCTTGCCGATGGTCGGCGTCTCCAGGAACAGGTTGAGCGACTGGCTCTGGTCCAGGAACGGGGTACGGGCCGCGGCCATGTCGATCAGCGCGCGCTGCGGGATCTCCCACGCGGTGCGGTACAGGTCGCGCACCTCGGCCGGGATCCAGCTGAAGCCGCTGACCGAGCCGTTGGCGTCGCGCAGCGCCTCGCGGGACTGGGCGTCCCAGACGCCGAGCCGCTTGAGGTCGGCGACCAGGTAGGAGTTGACCTGGAGGAACTCGCCCGACAGCGTCTCGCGCTTGAAGAGGTTGGAGACCTGCGGCTCGATGCACTCGTAGACACCGGCGATGGACGCGATGGTGGCGGTCGGCGCGATGGCCAGCAGCAGCGAGTTGCGCATACCGGTGGCGGCCACCCGGGCGCGCAGCGCCGCCCAGCGCTGCGGCCAGTGCGGCTGCGTGGCGAAGTGGTCCGGGTGCAGTACGCCCGCGGCGGTACGGGTCTGGTCCCAGGCCGGCAGCGGGCCGTTGCGCTCGGCGAGGTCGCAGGACGCCTCGTAGGCGGCGAGCATGATCCGCTCGGCGATCCGGGTGGAGAGCGCCTTCGCCTCGGCGGAGTCGAAGGGCAGCCGCAACTGGAAGAAGACGTCCTGCAGGCCCATCACCCCCAGACCCACCGGGCGCCAGCGGGAGTTGGAGCGGCCGGCCTGCTCGGTCGGGTAGAAGTTGATGTCCACGACGCGGTCGAGGAAGGTCACGGCGGTGCGGACGGTCGCGTCCAGCCGCTCCCAGTCCATCTCCCGGCCCTCGCCGCCGCCGGGCAGCACGAAGGCGCCGAGGTTGACCGAGCCCAGGTTGCACACGGCGGTCTCGGAGTCGTCGGTGACCTCCAGGATCTCGGTGCACAGGTTGGACGAGTGGACGGTACGGCCGGGCAGCGCGGTCTGGTTGGCCGTACGGTTCGAGGCGTCCTTGAAGGTCATCCAGCCGTTGCCGGTCTGCGCCAGGGTGCGCATCATGCGGCCGTACAGCTCGCGCGCCGGGAGGGTCCGCTGGGCCAGTCCCGCGGCCTCGGCCGCCCGGTACGCGGCGTCGAAGTCGTCGCCCCACAGGTCGACCAGCTCGGGGACGTCGGCGGGGGAGAAGAGCGACCAGTCGGCGTCGGCCTCGACGCGGCGCATGAACTCGTCGGGGATCCAGTGCGCGAGGTTGAGGTTGTGGGTACGCCGGGCGTCCTCACCGGTGTTGTCGCGCAGCTCCAGGAACTCCTCGATGTCGGAGTGCCAGGTCTCCAGGTAGACGGCGGCGGCGCCCTTGCGCCGCCCGCCCTGGTTGACCGCGGCGACCGAGGCGTCGAGCGTCTTGAGGAACGGCACGATGCCGTTGGAGTGGCCGTTGGTGCCGCGGATCAGCGAGCCGCGGGAGCGGATGCGCGAGTAGGACAGGCCGATGCCGCCCGCGTGCTTGGAGAGCCTGGCGACCTGGTGGTAGCGGTCGTAGATCGAGTCCAGCTCGTCCAGCGGGGAGTCCAGCAGGTAGCAGGAGGACATCTGCGGGTGCCGGGTACCGGAGTTGAACAGGGTGGGGGAGCTGGGCAGGTAGTCCAGCGCGCTCATCAGCCGGTAGAGCGCGGCCACCTCGTCGGCGGCCCGGACGCTGTCGTCCTCGGCCAGACCGCAGGCGACGCGCAGCATGAAGTGCTGCGGGGTCTCCACGACCTGACGGGTGATCGGGTGCCGCAGCAGATAGCGGCTGTGCAGGGTGCGCAGCCCGAAGTAGCCGAAGCGGTCGTCGGCGCCGTCGTCCAGTGCCTGGCCGACCAGCGCGTCGAGCCGCGCCTGGTGCAGGGCGACGAACTCCGCCGTACGGTCGGCGATCAGGCCCTCGCGGTGGCCGACGGCGACCGACGCGGAGAAGGACACCGCGCCCTGCCCGGCGGCCTCGTCGGCGATCGCCCGGGTCAGCAGGCGCGCGGCCAGCCGGGAGTACGCGGGGTCCTCGGAGATCAGCCCGGCGGCGGCCTCGGTGGCGAGTCCGCGCAGTTCCGCGGCGTCGGAGGCGGCGTTGCGGCCGCGCAGCGCGGCCGCGGCCACCCGGCCGGGGTCGGTGTCCGGGAGGTCGGCCGTGAGCCGGATCAGCGTGCGCAGCAGGTCGGCGCCGGGTCCGTCGTCGGGCTCGCCGGGAGGGGGAGCCGCGGCCGGGGACACGCGGGGGGAAGCGAGCCGGAGGTCGGCTGCGGCGGGGTCTGCGGGCGCGATGGTCACGGTGGTGCGGTCTCCCTCATGCGCGGCGGCGGCCACGCGCGAGGGCAGGCAGGCGGGCAGCCGGGCACACGCCCGCACACATCGGGCAGGGGCATGCCGCACCGCGTCCGCCGGCCCAATCCGCGAGGCCCGGACACAACTGCGCCCGGTGGCCGGGCGCGCGGTCGGCAGGTCCTCGGACTGTGCGGGGCGCACGCGTGGCACGCACCGCTCACCGTTGCGGGGCAGCGCCGGATTCACACCGGCTTCCCCTGCTCGACAGCGAGGTCGAGCATACATGTAGTGGTGCCCTATCCAGGCACCACCACATGTTGTGTCGCTTGCGACTTTCGGGAATAAACAGCCGTCTGTCGCAGGGCGGTTCAGGCGGCCCGGTCGTACTGCGGCCGGCGGCTCTCGGCGGCGCGGGCGGCGTCCGCGGCGCGGAGCTGCGCGGTGATCCGGGCCTCGGCGCGCAGGCCCAGCGCGGGGACGAAGGTGAGGACGAGGAGGAGGACGGAAAGGGCGGCGATGTCGAGGAGTGCGGTCATGGGTCAATCGTGCTCTCGCTGCTTACTCGCGAACAGTGGCAGCGCTGCCGCACTACCGCAACATCCTGCCAAGTGGCATCCTCGGATCCATGCTGAAGAACGTCGCCGCCGTCCTCCTCGAAGGGGTGCATCCGTTCGAACTGGGCGTGGTCTGCGAGGTGTTCGGCCTCGACCGCAGCGACGAGGGGCTGCCCTCCTACGACTTCGCGGTGGTCTCCGCCGAGGGGCCGCTCCTGCGCACCCACGCCGGGTTCGACCTGTCCGCGCCGTACGACCTCGACCGGCTGGACGAGGCCGACCTGATCGCGGTGCCCGCCGGGGACTCCTATGTCGAGCGGGACTTCCCGCCCGAGGTGCTGCGGGCGCTCAACCGCGCCGTCGAGCGCGGCGCGTGGGTGCTCAGCGTCTGCTCGGGGGTCTTCGTGCTGGCCGCCGCAGGGCTGCTCGACGACCGCCGCTGCGCGGCGCACTGGCGCCACACCGAAACGCTGGCCCGCCGCTATCCGCAGATCACCGTGGAGCCGGACGTGCTGTACGTGGACGACGCCGGGGTGATCACCTCGGCGGGCACCGCGGCCGGGATCGACGCCTGCCTGCACCTGGTCCGCAAGGAGCAGGGCAGCGCCGTGGCCAACGGCATCGCCCGCCGGATGGTGGTGCCGCCGCATCGCGAGGGCGGCCAGGCGCAGTACGTGGACCGGCCGCTGCCGCGCGCCCAGAGCGACACGGTCACCGGGGTGCTCTCCTGGATGGAGCGCCATCTGGACCGCGAGGTGACGGTGGAGGAGCTGGCGGCGCGGGCCCACATGTCGCCGCGCACCTTCGCCCGCCGCTTCCAGCAGGAGACGGGCACGACGCCGTATCGCTGGCTGCTGGGCCAGCGGGTCCTCTTGGCGAGGGAGCTGCTGGAGGGTACCGACGCCACGATCGATTCCATCGCGGTACGGGCCGGGTTCGGCGCCGCCGCGACCCTGCGCCACCACTTCCTCCGGTGGACCGGCACCACCCCCCACGCCTACCGCCGCGCCTTCCGCGGCCCGGCCGCGCTTGCGGAGGTCGTGCCCCGATAGGGGCGCGGGGAAGCGCGCTGCGCTTGCGGAGGGCCTGCTTTTCAGGGGCGCGGGGAACTGCGCGACAAGCCCCCACCGGCCGGTGGTCCGAAGACAACCGATCTGCCCCTCTGGGGCCGGTGGTGACGTGCAGGAGCGCGACGGCTGGTCGCGCAGTTCCCCGCGCCCCTACGGGGCACGTACCTACGCGCCCGCGGGCTCCGGCAGGCCCGGGGGGATTTCGGGCTCGCCCGGCTCGCCCGCGCCGACGGGGCGCCCCGCCTCCGGGGCGGCGTCGACGAGATAGTCGCCCCGCGAGGTCTCATCGGCGCCCTCGGGCGCCTTGAGGGCGCGCAGGACCAGGGTGAGGACCACCGCGGCGCCGATGTTCAGGACGAACGCGGTCAGACCGATGTACCCCTTCTCGCCGATCCACGGAATCATGTCCGAGCTGCCGCCGAAGTGCGCCTGCGTCGGGCTGTGCTGGTCGTACGCCTTCCAGGTGCCGTAGCCCATGCCCGCGGCCCAGCCGGCGAGCAGCGCCCAGCGGTGGAACCAGCGGGTGAACAGGCCGCCCACTATGGCGGGGACGGTCTGCAGGATCCAGATGCCGCCCAGCAGCTGGAAGTTGATGGCCACCGTCTTGTCCATGGTGAGGACGAAGACCAGCGCGCCGACCTTCACCAGCAGCGAGACCGCCTTGGACACCCGGGTCTGCTGCTCGGGCGTGGCGTCCGGCTTGAGCAGGTCCTTGTAGATGTTGCGGGTGAACAGGTTCGCCGCCGCGATCGACATGATCGCGGCCGGGACCAGCGCCCCGATGCCGATCGCGGCGAAGGCCACCCCGGCGAACCACGAGGGGAACATGTTCTCGAAGAGCTGCGGGATCGCGAGCTGCGCGTTGTAGCCCTTGATGCCCTTGCCGACGCCCGCGGCCAGCGCCATGAAGCCGAGCATCGCCAGCAGGCCCAGCATCAGCGAGTACAGCGGCAGGATGGTGGTGTTGCGGCGGATCACGTTGCGGCTCTTGCTGGAGAGCACCGCGGTGACCGAGTGCGGGTACAGGAACAGCGCCATCGCCGAGCCCATCGCCAGCGTGGCGTACGCCCACTGCGCCTGCGGCCCGGTCACCAGCGAACCGCGGGGTTTCCCGGTCGCCGGGTTCTTCACCGAGTACGCGGCCGACGCCTTGCTGAAGATGTCGTCGAACCCGCCGAGCTTGTACGGGATGTAGATGATCGCCACCGCGATGACGATGTAGATCAGCGCGTCCTTGACGAAGGCGATCAGCGCGGGCGCGCGCAGCCCCGAGGAGTACGTGTACGCCGCCAGCACACCGAAGGCGATCAGCAGCGGCAGGTCCTTGACGAACCAGTTCGACGAGTCGCTGCCGCCGATGCCCATCACGTCCAGCACGGCCTGGATGCCGACGAGTTGGAGCGCGATGTACGGCATCGTCGCCAGGATGCCGGTGACCGCGACCGCCACCGACAGGCTCTTGGAGCCGAACCGGCCGCGGATGAAGTCCGAGGACGTCACGTAGCCGTGCTTGTGCGAGACCGACCACAGCCGCGGCAGGAAGAGGAAGACCAGCGGGTAGGTGATGATCGTGTACGGGACGGCGAAGAAGCCCGCCGCACCCGCGCCGTAGATCGCCGCCGGGACGGCCACGAAGGTGTACGCGGTGTACAGGTCGCCGCCGAGCAGGAACCATGTCACCCAGGTGCCGAAACTCCGCCCGCCCAGGCCCCATTCGTCGAGGTGGAGGGCGTTCTCCGCGCGCCGCCAGCGGGCGGCGAGGAAGCCCATGACGGTGACGGCGACGAAGAAGAAGAGGAAGACGGCGAGTGCCACGCCGTTGACGCCGTTCTTCACCGGGAACCACCCTCCTTGCGCGCCCGCTCCTCACGCCGTACCAGCGTGTAGGCGGTGTACGTCAGCAGCGCCGCCAGCGGGACCCATGCCATCTGGTACCAGTAGAAGAACGGGATGCCGATGAATCTGGGTGTCAGCCGTGAGTAGGAGTTCACCCAGAGCAGCGCGACGAACGGCGCGAGCAGACACAGTGCGGCCAGGACACGCGAGGGCGTGACGACCGGGCCGCGTTCCTGCTCCGGTGCGGGTGTGAGGGGTGGTACTTCCGGCATGCGTGGTGCTCCCGTCCCCTAGAGCGACGTGTGTAGTGCGCAGGGAAATCTAGGGGAGGGTACCGACAGCCGTCACTACCTGTGCGTATTTTGGTCCGGACTCATTCGGTAGGGCGGCTGAGCCGGGCGACGAACTTGTAGCGGTCGCCGCGGTAGACCGAGCGGACCCACTCGACCGGTTCACCCGTGGTGTCGATCGAGTGCCGCGAGAGCATCAGCATCGGCAGGCCGACGTCTGTGCCCAGCAGTCCGGCCTCGCGCGGGGTGGCCAGCGAGGTCTCGATGGTCTCCTCGGCCTCGGCCAGCCGTACGTCGTACACCTCGGCGAGCGCGGTGTAGAGCGAGGTGTACTTGGCCAGGCTGCGGCGCAGCGCGGGGAAGCGCTTGGCGGACAGATGGGTGGTCTCGATGGCCATCGGCTCGCTGTTGGCCAGCCGCAGCCGCTCGATCCGCAGCACCCTGCCGCCGGCCTTCATGTCCAGCAGCGTCGCGAGCCGGTCGTCCGCGGTGATGTAGCCGATGTCCAGGAGCTGGGACGTGGGTTCCAGTCCCTGGGCGCGCATGTCCTCGGTGTACGAGGTCAGTTGCAGCGCCTGGGACACCTTGGGCTTGGCCACGAAGGTGCCCTTGCCCTGGATGCGCTCCAGCCGCCCTTCGACGACCAGTTCCTGCAGGGCCTGCCGGACCGTGGTGCGCGAGGTGTCGAACTCGGTGGCCAGGGTGCGCTCCGGCGGCACCGGCGTGCCGGGAGGCATCGTCTGGGTGATGTCCAGCAGGTGGCGCTTGAGTCGGTAGTACTTGGGCACACGGGCGGTCCGGCCCGCCGTACCGGCAGTGCTCTCGGCGGCACTGACCGCGTCGCTGTCCATGACGTCTACTCCCGACTGCTGACGTGCTGCCGTCACCGGCTCCTCCGATATTCGCGGCTCACATGGTGGCACGGCCTGACCTGGGTGAGGGAGCCGGTAGCGGGCGTAACTCCCGTTTCCCCCGTATCCCCCCTCAGGTGTCGGTCCGATAACAGAGCCGACAGGGCTTCTTATACACCCTTGACACCCCTAAAGGTCTAGGCCAAGCTCCCGGTACTGGTCTAAACCATTAATGACCAAGTCCCAGACCCACGAGCAGGACGCGGCTGCACACGTGTCTCGCGGCGGCCGGTATTTCGGGCGGTGGGGGGAGTTTCGGGCATCCTGAGGAGGGTGGCGTGAAGCGCAAGCTCATCGCGGCGATCGGCGTCGCGACCATGATTGCTGGCATTGCGGCCTGTGGGTCGGACAAGAAGGACGACAAGGCGGGCGACACCAGCAAGGCGTCCACCGCCAAGTCCATCACCGTATGGCTGACGGTTGACGCGCAGCACAACTGGCCGGAGCTCGTGAAGGCCGCGGACGACGCGATCATCGCCAAGCACCCGGGCCTGAAGGTCAAGCACGAGTACTACGCGTGGCCGGACAAGAACGCCAAGCTCGACGCGGTGCTCGCCACCGACCACGCGCCGGACGTCGTCGAGATGGGCAACACCGAGATGGTGCCCTACATGGCGGAGGGCGCCTTCGCCGAGCTCGACCCGTCGAAGTTCGAGAACTCCGCCGCCTGGCTGGACGGCCTCAAGGCGTCCGTCAGCTACGACGGCAAGACCTACGGCGTGCCGTACTACGCCGCCGCGCGCATCGCGACCTGGCGCAAGGACATCGCCACCGCGGCCGGCGTCAAGAACACCCCGGCGAACTACACCGAGCTGACCGCGGACCTGGACAAGATCCAGGCCAAGGAGGGCGCCAAGTTCAGCGCCTGGTACCAGCCCTCGCGTGACTGGTACGCCGCGCTGTCCTTCGTCTACGACGCCGGCGGCGCCATCGCCAAGGAGGACGGCGGCCAGTGGAAGGGCAGCCTGGAGGCGCCCGAGGCGATCAAGGGCCTCAACGCCTGGAAGGACGCCACCGCGAAGTACATGCACGGCGACCTGACCAAGGACGAGTCCGACCGCTACATCGTCTACGGCCAGGGCAAGTCCGCCATGATCTACGCCCCCGGCTGGGAGGCGCCGTCCGCCGCCGACCCGAAGTTCGACAAGACCGGCGGCAAGCTCAAGGACAACCTGGTCAACTTCGTGATGCCCGGCCCGTCCGGCAAGGCCCTCCCGGTCTTCCTCGGCGGTTCCGACCTCGCGGTGCCGTCGAAGTCCAAGGCGCAGGACCTGGCCGCCGAGTGGATCAACGACTTCACCAACACGCAGTCGCAGACGGTGCTGATGTCGAAGGGCAACCTGCCCAACAACAACACCCAGCTCGCCACGCTGAAGGCCGACCCGAAGAACACGGTCACGGCCACCGCGGCTGAGATCAGCTGGTTCGTCCCGACCGCTCCCGGCTGGGGCACCGTCGAGAAGGCGAAGACGCTGCAGGACATGCTGCAGTCCATCGCCACCGGCAAGAAGTCCGTCGAGCAGGCGGCGAAGGACGCGGACGCCGCGATCGACAAGGTCATCAACGTCAAGAACTGACCCGGCTCGCTCGTAGGAGAAGGACCGCTGAGGAGCACGTGATGAGTGCCGCCGAGACAACCACCGCAAAGGTGCCGCCGACGCGGCACTCATCACCTCCGCCTCCCTCCGGGCGGCGCCGCGCAGCGGGCAGAGGCAGACAGAGAGGACGCACACTCCTGCCATGGGCCCTGCTGGCCCCATGCATCCTGGTGCTGGCCCTGGTCCTGGGCTATCCGCTGGTGCGGCTGGTCACCCTCTCCTTCCAGGACTACAAGAAACCGCAGCTCTGGGGCTTCAAGCCCGCCGAGTGGGTCGGCTTCGACAACTACTCCGCGATCCTGCACGACAGCGAGTTCTGGTCCGTCGTCGTCCGGACGATCATCTTCGCCGGCGGCGCGGTCATCCTCACCATGGTGCTGGGCATGCTGATCGCCCTGCTCCTCCAGCGCGTGTCGCCCTGGGTCAAGACGCTGATCAACATCTCGCTGGTGGCGAGCTGGGCGATGCCCGTGGTCGTCGCCGTCACCATCTTCAAGTGGATGTTCGACAGTGACTACGGCGTCGTCAACTGGGTGCTCAGCAAGCTGCCGGGCGTGGACTACGACGGCCACAACTGGTTCGCCTCCGGGCCCGAGGGCCTGACCGTCATCATGCTGCTGGTGGTCTGGGGCGCCATCCCGTTCGTCGTGATCACCCTCAGCGCCGGTCTCACCCAGGTCCCCAAGGAGCTGGAGGAGGCCGCCAGGCTCGACGGCGCCGGCGCGTTCGGCATCTTCCGCTACGTGACCTTCCCGATCCTCAAGCCGCTGGTCGTGATGATGACGACCCTGTCGGTGATCTGGGACATGGGCGTCTTCCCGCAGGTCTGGCTGATGCGCGGCGGGCACCCCGAGCCGGAGTTCCAGCTGCTCACCACCTACTCGTACGACAAGGCCTTCGGCGTCAACGACTACGCCGGCGGTTCGGCCATCGCCCTGGTGACCGTGCTGCTGCTGATGGGCGTGGTCGCCGTCTACATGCGCCAGATGCTGCAGATCGGAGAGGTGGAGTGACCACGCTGACGACGGCGCCTCCCGCCGCACCCGCCGCCCCTGCCGCGGCCGCCACCAACGCGCCCCGCCGACGCAACTCCAAGATCGTCTACAACCTGCTGGGCCTGCTGGTCTTCGTGGTGACCGTCTTCCCGGTCTACTGGATGCTCAACACCGCGTTCAAGCCCGCGAAGTACGCGATCGACCCCAACCCGCACTTCTTCCCGTGGCCGACGTCGCTGGAGAACTTCCGCCGGGCGCTCAACATCACCGACTTCTGGGGCCCGGTCGAGCGCAGCCTGATCGTCAGCCTCAGCACCGTCGTGATCGGCGCGGTGGTCGGCCTGCTGGCCGCGCTGGCCATCTCCCGGTTCGCCTTCCGCGGTCGCAAGGTCGTGATCGTGGCGATCCTGACCGTCCAGATGGTGCCGCTGGTCGCGATGATCATCCCGGTCTTCCTGCTGCTCAACCAGATCCACCAGATCGACAAGCTCTCCGGCCTGGTGCTGACCTACCTCACCTTCATCCTGCCCTTCACGGTGTGGACGCTGCGCGGGTTCATCGTCAACATCCCCAAGGAGCTGGAAGAAGCGGCCATGGTCGACGGCTGCAGCCGCACCGGCGCCTTCATCCGGGTCGTCTTCCCGCTGCTCGCCCCCGGCCTGGTCGCCACCTCGATCTACGGGTTCATCCAGGCGTGGAACGAGTTCCTCTACGCGCTGCTGGTGATGAGCCAGGAGCACGAGACCGCCACGGTCTGGCTCGGCACCTTCACCACCCAGCACGGCACCGAGTACGCCCCGATGATGGCCGGTTCGACCATGATGGGCATACCCGTCGTGATCCTGTTCCTCCTCGTACAGCGCAAGATGGCCGCCGGACTGACCGCCGGCGCGGTGAAGGGATGACCGTCATTTCCATCGACAGCCCCGCGGACACCCTTACCCGCGACGCGCTCACTGTCCTCCAGCCGGGCTTCACCGGCACCACCGCGCCCGACTGGCTGCTGCACCAGCTCGCCGAGGGCCTCGGCGCGGTGGCGCTGTTCGCCCGCAACATAGAGTCGCCCGCCCAACTGGCCGCGCTCACCGCACAGTTGCGGGCGGTACGCCCCGACGTGCTGGTCGCCGCCGACGAGGAGGGCGGCGACGTGACCCGGCTGGAGTCGCGCGGCGGCTCGTCCTTCCCCGGCAACCTCGCGCTCGGCGCGGTCGACGACGTCAAGCTGACCCGGGCGGTGGCCGCCGAACTCGGCCGCAGGCTCGCCGAATGCGGCGTCAACCTCAACTGGGCGCCGTCCGCCGACGTCAACTCCGACCCCGGCAACCCGGTCATCGGCGTCCGGTCCTTCGGCTCGGAACCCGACCTGGTGGCCCGCAACACCGCCGCCTACATCGAGGGCCTCCAGTCCTCCGGGGTCGCCGCCTGCGTCAAGCACTTCCCCGGCCACGGCGACACCGCGACCGACTCGCACCACGCGATGCCGCGGATCGACGTCGACCTGGAGACCCTGCACGCCAGGGAACTCGTGCCCTTCAGGGCCGCGCTCGCCGCGGGCACCAAGGTCGTCATGAGCGCCCACATCCTGGTGCCCGCGCTCGACCCGGAACTGCCCGCCACCCTCAGCCCGGCCGTCCTCACCGGCCTGCTGCGGGCCCCGCGGGAGGAGGGCGGCCTCGGCTACGACGGGCTGATCATCACCGACGGGATCGAGATGCAGGCGATCGCGGCCACGTACGGCATCGAGCGCGGCACCGTCATGGCGCTGGCCGCCGGGGCCGACGCGATCTGCGTCGGCGGCGGGCTGGCCGACGAGGGAACGGTGCTCGCGCTCCGCGACGCCATCGTGGACGCGGTACGCGCGGGCGACCTCCCGGCGGCCCGGCTGGCTGACGCCGCCGCCCGGGTGCGGGAACTGGCCGCCTGGGCGGCCGAGCGCGCGGGTGCGGAGGAGGGGAACGCACCCGCCGCGCCGTCCGGCGAGTCCCGCGAGTCCCGCGACGAGGTCGGTCTGGAGGCGGCCCGCCGCGCCCTGCGGATCACCCGCCGCGACGCGTTCACCCCGCTCACCGGCGCGCCCTACGTGGCCGCGCTCACCCCGGTGGCGAACCTCGCGGTCGGCGAGGACACCCCGTG
Organism: Streptomyces sp. NPDC051976; assembly: GCF_040680795.1. Lineage (NCBI taxonomy): Bacteria > Bacillati > Actinomycetota > Actinomycetes > Kitasatosporales > Streptomycetaceae > Streptomyces > Streptomyces sp. NPDC051976. Next base: position 375 of record NZ_JBFAXL010000044.1, on the reverse strand, counting down.
GGGCGTCGCCGCCGAACTCGCCAGGCTGCTCCCCGGCACCGTCACCGGCACCTACCGCGCCGAGGACGCCGCCGCCCTGGGCACCGCCGCCTTCGTCGCCGGGCTCGTCGAGGAGGCGGGGGACCGCAGGATCGTGGCCGTCGTCCGCGACGTCCACCGGCACCCCTGGATGGCCGATGCCCTGGCCGCCCTGGTGGCGCTCCGCCCCGGCACCGTGGTCGTCGAGATGGGCGTCCCGCAGGCCCCGCCGACCGGCGCCCTGCACATCGCCACCCACGGCGCCGCGCGGGTCTGCGGCCAGGCCGCTGCCGAAGCGATCACCACGGCGCTCTGACCCACCCAGCCCGCCGGGCCGGACCGAATCATCGGTCCGGC
>NZ_JBFAXL010000043.1:0-82337 GCF_040680795.1 Streptomyces sp. NPDC051976 | reverse complement strand
CGGAGATCGGTCGCGGCACGGGCGGTGCGGCGGTGCGGCGGTGTCCTACTCCCCGCGGCGCCGGATCTTGTTGCCGAGCCAGACCAGCGGGTCGTACTTGCGGTCGACGGCACGCTCCTTCATCGGGATGAGCGCGTTGTCGGTGATCTTGATGTGCTCCGGGCAGACCTCGGTGCAGCACTTGGTGATGTTGCAGTAGCCGAGGCCATGGTCGTCCTGAGCGGAGCGCGCCCGGTCCAGGCCGGTGTCGGCGGCCGCGTCCAGCGGGTGCATGTCGAGTTCGGCCACCCGCATCAGGAAGCGCGGGCCCGCGAAGGACGTCTTGTTCTCCTCGTGGTCGCGGACCACATGGCAGGTGTCCTGGCACAGGAAGCACTCGATGCACTTGCGGAACTCCTGCGAGCGCTCCACATCGACCTGCTGCATCCGGTACTCGCCGGGCGCGACCCCCTTCGGCGGCACGAACGCCGGGACCTCACGGGCCTTCTCGTAGTTGAAGGACACGTCCGTCACCAGGTCCCGTACGACCGGGAAGGTCCGCATCGGGGTGACGGTGATGGTCTCGGCCTGGTCGAAGACCGACATCCGGGTCATGCACATCAGCCGCGGCCGCCCGTTGACCTCCGCGCTGCACGACCCGCACTTGCCCGCCTTGCAGTTCCAGCGGACCGCCAGATCGCCGGCCTGGGTGGCCTGCAGCCGGTGGATGATGTCCAGCACCACCTCGCCGTCGTTCACCTCGACCTGGTAGTCCTGCAGGTCCCCGCCCTCGGCGTCGCCCCGCCACACCCTGAAGTGCGCTGTGTACGTCACCCTTCGAGCTCCTCGTCCGTCAGGTATTTGAGCAGCTCGTCCTTCTCGAAGAGGTCGAGCAGATCGGCCCGGATCGGGTCCATCGGGCGGCGGGTCAGCTCGATCCGGCCCTGCCCGGGATCGGTGTCGGCGAGTCCGGCCGCGGTGTCGGTCAGCTCGCACACCAGGTTGACCTTGCGCCACATGCGGTCCATGCCCGGGTGGTCGTCGCGGGTGTGGCCGCCGCGGCTCTCGGTGCGCTCCAGCGCGGCCTTCGCCACGCACTCGCTGACCAGCAGCATGTTCCGCAGGTCGATCGCCAGGTGCCAGCCCGGGTTGAACTGCCGGTGGCCCTCCACGCCCGCCCGCCGCGCCCTGGCCCGCAGACCGGTGAGGCGATTGAGCGCCTCCTCCATCTCGGGGCCGCGCCGGATGATGCCCACCAGGTCGTTCATGACCTGCTGGAGCTCCTGGTGCAGGGTGTACGGATTCTCCGCGGGCTGGCCCTCGGGCTGCTCCGGGTCGGCCGCCTCCGCGCTGAACGGCCGCAGTGCCTCCGCGGCCGCGCTGTCGATCTGCTCGTCGGCCACCGCGGGCCGCGGGCCGTCGAGCGCGGCGGCGTACTCGGCCGCGTACAGTCCGGCGCGCCGCCCGAACACCAGCAGGTCGGACAGCGAGTTGCCGCCGAGCCGGTTGGAGCCGTGCATCCCGCCCGCGACCTCGCCCGCGGCGAACAGCCCCGGCACTCCGCGGGCCGCCGCGGTGTCCGGGTCCACGTCGACGCCGCCCATCATGTAGTGGCAGGTCGGGCCGACCTCCATCGCCTCGGCGGTGATGTCGACGTCCGCCAGCTCCTTGAACTGGTGGTGCATCGACGGCAGCCGCCGCTTGATCTCCTCGGCGGGCAGCCGAGTCGACACATCCAGGTACACCCCGCCGTGCGGGGTGCCGCGGCCCGCCTTGACCTCGGAGTTGATGGCCCGGGCCACCTCGTCGCGCGGCAGCAGCTCCGGCGGCCGGCGGTGGGTTTCGGGATCGGTGTACCAGCCGTCGGCCTCCTCCTCCGACTGCGCGTACTTCTCCTTGAAGACGTCCGGCACGTACTGGAACATGAACCGCTTGCCGTCGCTGTTGCGCAGCACCCCGCCGTCGCCACGCACCGACTCGGTCACCAGGATGCCCTTGACCGACGGCGGCCAGACCATGCCGGTGGGGTGGAACTGGATGAACTCCATGTTGATCAGCGGCGCCCCGGCCAGCAGCGCCAGCGCGTGCCCGTCCCCGGTGTACTCCCAGGAGTTGGAGGTCACCTTGAAGGACTTGCCGATGCCGCCGGTGGCCAGCACCACCGCGGGCGCCTCGATGACGAAGAGGCGGCCGGACTCGCGGACGTAGCCGAAGACCCCGCTCACCTTGTCGGCGTCCTTGAGCACCCGGGTGACCGTGCACTCCTGGAAGACCTTCAGCCGGGCCTCGTAGTCGCCCGTCTCGGCGAAGTCGTCCTGCTGCAGCGAGACGATCTTCTGCTGGAGGGTACGGATCAGCTCGAGTCCCGTACGGTCGCCGACGTGCGCCAGCCGCGGGTACTCGTGGCCGCCGAAGTTGCGCTGGGAGATCTTGCCGTCCGCGGTGCGGTCGAACAGGGCGCCCCAGGTCTCCAGTTCCCACACCCGGTCCGGTGCCTCCCGGGCGTGCAGTTCCGCCATCCGCCACTGGTTGAGGAACTTGCCGCCGCGCATGGTGTCGCGGAAGTGCACCTGCCAGTTGTCGTGCGAGTTGACGTTGCCCATGCTGGCCGCGATGCCGCCCTCGGCCATCACCGTGTGGGCCTTGCCGAACAGTGACTTGCAGATCACCGCGGTCCGCATGCCCCGTTCCCGGGCCTCGATCGCGGCGCGCAGCCCCGCCCCACCCGCGCCGACCACAACCACGTCGTACGCGTGCCGTTCCACTTGTGTCATCTCAGAAGAACCTCGGATCGTCGAATACGCCGCTTGCCACCAGGTACACGTAGAAATCAGCGACGCCGACGCTGATCAGGGAGGACCAGGCGAGCAGCATGTGGCGGGAGTTGAGCGCTCCCACCCAGCGCCACAGCCGGTAGCGCACCGGGTGGGCGGAGAAGTGCCGCAGCTTGCCGCCCATGATGTGGCGGCAGGAGTGGCAGGACAGGGTGTACGCCCAGATCAGCACGATGTTGACGAGCATGACCAGGGTGCCGAGACCGGCGTGGCCCCAGTTGCCGTTCTCGTCGCGGAACGACAGCGCCACGTCGTAGGTGAGGATCCCGGCGACCGGCAGCGCGAAGTAGAAGGCGTACCGGTGGATGTTCTGCAGGATCAGCGGGAACCGGGTCTCGCCGGAGTACGTCGCGTGCGGCTCGGCGACGGCGCAGGCGGGCGGCGAGGACCAGAACGCCCGGTAGTACGCCTTGCGGTAGTAGTAGCAGGTCAGCCGGAAGCCCAGCGGGAAGATCAGCACCAGCAGCGCGGGGGACAGGCCCCACCAGTCGCCGAACAGGTGCCAGTCCGCGCCGCCCTTCATGTCGGTGCAGTTGGAGGCCAGGCAGGGGGAGTAGAACGGCGACACATAGGGCGCCGCGTAGTAGTTCCCGTTGGCGAAGGCGCGCCAGGTGGAGTACACGACGAAGGCGGCCAGGCCGAGCGCGGTCACCAGCGGCGAGAGCCACCACCGGTCGGTCCGCAGGTGCCGGGCGGAAATGGAAGCGCGCCCCGGCGTCAGGACGCCGCGGCGCGCTTGTGATTCATCGGTGGTGGGGGTGGTTCCGGTGGCCAAGGAGGACTCCGAAGGAGCGGGGATAAGGGGCCGCGGTCGCGGCGGACTGAGCCGTTACGGGTGCGCGACGTCCTGCCGTCCGGCACTGCTGCCGGTACGGGGCCGCCGGGCCGGGCGGCTACGGTGCGTGGCGGTTCGGGCCGCCCAGTCCTTCGTCCTCCGCGTCGGTCCACAGCCCGCGGTCGTACGGGGCGTCCGGGATCGTGACCATCTCGACCTTCCGGCTGCCGACGGCCGTCGGCACGGCTTCCTGCAGCAGGCCCAGACTCTCCCGTAGATGACCGGCGTCCGCGCGCACGCGGCGCATGTCCAGGCTGTCGCCGACATGCTCGTCGAGACGCGCGACGCAGCGCATCAGGTCATCGAGTCGACGCTGAACCGAAGTCAGGTCGTCGTGTAGGGACATATGAGGCCCTCACCATCTGCCGCCGTGCGGGTGGGTGACGCGGTGGATGTCGCTTCGCGCAGCGAGTGTCGCGCGTCACACCGCGCCTTGGGAAGACGCCTGCAGTGATTCTACCGCCGAACGAGTGACGCCACAGGGGTCACAGAGGTCGCGGGTTGGGCCGTACGGGTGATGTGCGGGCGGTCTGCCGACGTGTCGCCGCGCACCCGGGGGTGATCTCGTCTCCACTGGGCCCGATTACCCGCAAATCAGCCCAAATGAGTATGTGCCCGGCGAATGCCTACACAAGCCGCCGAGGCCGCGGAGGTGCCCGACCCATGAACCGCAGCGCGAACCCGACTGCCGTCCCCCCGGCGGCCCCGGCCCGCCGGGTCTCCCCTGCCGTCCTGCGCGTCGCCGTGGCGCTGACCGCCGGGGCCACCCTCACGCTGACCGCGTGCTCGTCGGGCTCGACCGGCGGCGGCGGTGGCGGCGCCGCCGGCGCCGCGGGCACCGATGTGGCGTCCGTGTCCCGGGCCGGCGTCCGCGACGGCGGCACGCTGCGCTGGGCGGCCGACGAGGTGCCGCGCACCCTGAACGTCTACCAGGCCGACGCCGACGCGGACGCGGTGAAGATCGCCGGGGCCACGCTGCCCGCGATGTACCGGCTCGACAGCCGCGGCCGCCCCCAGCTCGACAAGGACTTCCTGGCCTCCGCCGACGTCGCCCAGGAGCCGCGGCAGGTGGTCACCTACCAGCTCAACCCGAAGGCGAAGTGGAGCGACGGCCGGGCCGTGGAAGCGGCCGACTTCGTGGCCCAGTGGAAGGCGCTCAACGGCACGAACGCCGCCTTCTGGACGGCCCGCAACGCCGGGTACGACCGGATCTCCGACGTCCGGCAGGGCGCCACGGCGCAGCAGGTCAAGGTCACCTTCGCCACGCCCTACGCCGACTGGCAGTCGCTGTTCAGCCCGCTGTACCCCAAGAGCGTCACCGGCACGCCGGACGCCTTCAACGACGGCGTCCGCACCAAGATGGACGTGGTGGCGGGTCCCTTCACGGTGAAGGCGCTCGACAACCGCGCCAAGACCGTCACGCTGGTGCGCAACCCCTCGTGGTGGGGCCAGCGCGCCAAGCTCGACCAGATCGTGCTCACCGCGGTGCCGCTGGACAACCGGGCCGCGGCGCTCGCCGCGGGGACGCTGGACCTGGCCGAGATCGACCCCGGCCAGCTCGCCGCGGTGCACCGGGCCAAGGGCGTGGCCGTCCGGAAGGCCCCCGGCGCCGCCTACGCCCAGCTCGCCATCAACGGCAGCACGGGAGTGCTCGCCGACGAGCGGATCCGGCACGCGGTGGCCCGCGCCATCGACCGCAAGGCGATCGCCACGGCGGTCCTCAAGCCGCTCGGGCTGCCCGTGCAGGCGCTCGGCAACCACCTGGTGCTGCCCTCGCAGGACGGCTACCAGGACCACAGCTCGGCGCTGGGCGGCACCGACGTCAAGCAGGCCCAGGCGCTGCTGGCCGACGCCGGCTGGCAGCGGTCGGCCGCCCGTACCGGCGACCAGGCGGCGGCGGGCCCCGGCCGTACCGCCGCGGCGGGCGCCGGCGCGGTGACCGTGGTGGAGCCCAGCAAGGCGGTGATGAAGAGCGGCAAGCAGCTCACCCTGCGGTTCGTGCTCCCCGCGAACTCGCCGACCCTCGACGACGTCGGCGGCCGGATCGCCAAGATGCTCTCCGTCGTCGGCATCCGCTCGGAGATCACCAAGGTCGCCGGTGACAGCTTCTTCCAGGACCACATCGCCTCCGGCGACTTCGACCTGGCGCTGTACTCCTGGCCGGGCAGCGCCTTCCCGGCCACCGACGACACCCCGATCTTCGCCAAGCCCGTCCCGGCCCCCGACGGCTCGCTGACCGTGGCCCAGAACTACACCCGGGTCGGCACCGACCAGATCGACCAGCTGCTGACCCGGGCAGGTGGCGAACTCGACACCGGCGCCGCCCGCAAGCTCACCGCCCAGGCCGACGAGCGCATCTGGGCCGAGGCGGGCTCCATCCCGCTCTACCAGCGGCCCTCCCTGGTGGCCCTGCGCAACGGCGTGGCCAACGCCGGCGCCTTCGGCTTCCAGACCCCGGTCTACCAGGACCTGGGATTCCGTAAGTAACCGTAAGTAACACCGCGTGGAACGCGGTCGTGGAGCCGGGGCAAAGCGGGCGGAAAGCCAGTCGCGGTACGGGCGAGGGGGCTCTCGGGCGGCCGAGAGCGGTTGAGGCCCGTACCATGGGGTAAGGCCGCGGCTGGACCATGCCCGGCAGGCGAGCGCGTCAACGAGGAACGCGACGTCATCCACGATTCCGGGAGAAGCGCCGCAGCATGTCCACGCGCCACGATATTCGTAACGTCGCCATCGTCGCCCATGTCGACCACGGCAAGACGACCCTCGTCGACGCCATGCTCAAGCAGGCGGGCGCCTTCGCGGCGCACCAGCATCTGGACGACCGGATGATGGACTCCAACGACCTGGAGCGCGAGAAGGGCATCACCATTCTCGCGAAGAACACGGCCGTCAAGTACCACCCCAAGGGTGGCGGCGACGTGATCACCATCAACATCATCGACACCCCCGGCCACGCCGACTTCGGCGGTGAGGTCGAGCGCGGCCTGTCGATGGTCGACGCGGTCGTCCTGCTGGTGGACGCCTCCGAGGGCCCGCTGCCGCAGACCCGCTTCGTGCTGCGCAAGGCCCTGACCGCGAACCTGCCGGTCATCCTGTGCATCAACAAGACCGACCGGCCGGACTCCCGGATCGACGAGGTCATCAACGAGACCTACGACCTGTTCCTCGACCTGGACGCCACCGAGGACCAGATCGAGTTCCCGATCGTCTACGCCTGCGCCCGTGACGGCGTCGCCTCGCTGACCAAGCCGGAGAACGGCACGGTCCCCCCGGACAGCGACAGCCTGGAGCCGTTCTTCTCCACGATCCTGTCCACCGTCCCGGCCCCGGTCTACGACGAGGAAGCGCCGCTGCAGGCGCACGTCACCAACCTGGACGCCGACAACTTCCTCGGCCGTATCGCGCTGCTGCGGGTCGAGCAGGGTCACCTGAAGAAGGGGCAGACCGTCGCCTGGATCAAGCGCGACGGCAGCATCTCCAACGTCCGCATCACCGAGCTGATGATGACCGAGGCGCTCACCCGCAAGCCCGCCGAGAGCGCGGGCCCCGGTGACATCTGCGCGGTCGCGGGTATCCCGGAGATCATGATCGGCGAGACGCTGGCCGACCCGGAGAACCCGATCGCGCTGCCGCTGATCTCGGTCGACGAGCCCGCGATCTCGATGACCATCGGCACCAACACCTCGCCGCTGGTCGGCAAGGGCGGCAAGGGCCACAAGGTCACCGCGCGCCTGGTCAAGGACCGGCTGGACCGCGAGCTGGTCGGTAACGTCTCCCTGCGCGTGCTGCCCACCGAGCGCCCGGACGCCTGGGAGGTGCAGGGCCGCGGTGAGCTGGCGCTGGCCATCCTGGTGGAGACCATGCGCCGGGAGGGCTTCGAGCTGACCGTCGGCAAGCCCGAGGTGGTCACCAAGGAGATCAACGGCAAGCTGCACGAGCCGATCGAGCGGATGACCATCGACTCCCCCGAGGAGCACCTGGGCGCCATCACGCAGCTCATGGCGACCCGCAAGGGCCGGATGGAGACGATGACCAACCACGGCTCCGGCTGGATCCGTATGGAGTGGATCGTGCCGTCCCGCGGCCTGATCGGGTTCCGCACCGAGTTCCTCACCCAGACCCGCGGCACCGGCATCGCGCACTCCATCTTCGAGGGCCACGAGCCCTGGTTCGGCGAGCTGCGCACCCGTAACAACGGCTCCCTGGTGGCCGACCGCGCCGGTACGGTGACGCCGTTCGCGATGATCAACCTCCAGGAGCGCGGTGTCATCTTCACCGAGGCCGGCACCGAGGTGTACGAGGGCATGATCATCGGCGAGAACTCGCGCTCCGACGACATGGACGTGAACATCACCAAGGAGAAGAAGCTCACCAACATGCGTGCGGCGTCCGCCGACAACACCGAGAACGTGGTGCCGCCGCGCAAGCTCTCGCTGGAGCAGTCGCTGGAGTTCTGCCGCGACGACGAGTGCATCGAGGTGACCCCGGAGACGGTCCGTATCCGCAAGGTCGTCCTGGACCAGAAGGAGCGCGGCCGCACGGCCTCGCGCGCCAAGCGCTGACCGCCATGTGCTAGGGGAGGGGTCCGGGGTGTTCCCGGACCCCTCCCGTATGTCTGAAGGGCGTCCGATATTCGGACGCCCTTCACCGTTTATCGGCGTTAGATGGATCACACTGTCCGTTTCAAGACTGTCTGTCTACGTTCCAGAATGTCCGGATTCTGGGACCGGGATCGGGTCCGATGTGACCAAAGCGAGATCAGGGGTGGGTCGAACCGGCCTCAAACGTGCCCGATAGTGGACGAAGTTGAGCTCGGGTCAATGGGTCACGCGCTGATGGGGAGCGCCGACTCACGAGCACGGAAGGCCAGGCCCTTCTCCTGTCAGGGGTGTCAGGAGTGTCAGCGGACGCGGCCTTCCTTTCACGTATCGACAGTGACTCCTGAGGAGGCAAACCCATGCGCGGTGCCAAGAGCGCCAAGTGGGTCGTAGGTGCGGCGGTCGTCGCACTGGCAGCGACCGCCTGCGGTTCGAGCAGTTCCGACACCAAGGCGGGCGGATCGAACGACGGTGTGGTGCGGGCGTGGTGGGGAGACCCCCAGAACCCGCTCGAGCCGGCGAACACCAATGAGGTACAGGGCGGCAAGGTCCTGGACATGATCTTCATGAACCTCAAGGAGTACGACCCGAAGACGGGCAAGGCCAACCTTGAGGCGGCCGACTCCATCACCACGACCGACCAGCAGAACTTCACCATCAAGCTGAAGCAGAACCTGAAGTTCTCCGACGGCACCCCGGTGACCGCCGCCTCCTTCGTGGACGCCTGGAACTACGGCGCCCTGGTCACCAACAAGCAGCTGAACTCCTACTTCTTCGCGGACATCGACGGCTACGCCGCGGTGCACCCCGAGAAGGAGGGCGCTGCCCCGACCGCCAAGACGATGTCGGGCCTGAAGGTCGTCGACGACCACACCTTCACGGTCAAGCTGACCCAGAAGTTCTCCACGTGGCCCGACCGCCTCGGCTACAAGGCGTTCGCGCCGCTGCCGAAGTCGTTCTTCACCGACCACGCCGGCTACCTCAACAAGCCGGTCGGCGACGGCCCGTACAAGATCGTGTCCTACGCCAAGGGCTCCAGCATGAAGCTGGTCCCGAACCCGTACTACACCGGTCCGAGCAAGCCCAAGAACAAGGGCGTGCTGCTGAAGGTCTACACCGACAGCAACACCGCCTACGCCGACCTGCAGGCGGGCAACCTCGACGTCCTCGACGACATCCCGGCCGAGCAGCTCAGCCACGTGAAGTCGGACCTCGCGGGCCGCTACCTGAACCAGCCGGCCGGCATCATCCAGACGGTGTCCTTCCCGCTGAACCAGAAGGCGTGGAACGCCCCGGGCATGGACAAGGTCCGCAAGGGCCTGTCGATGGCGATCGACCGCAAGACCATCACCGCGAAGATCTTCCAGGGCACCCGCACCCCGGCGGCCGACCTGACCTCCCCCGTGCTCGGCGCGGCCGGCGGCTACAGCGACACCATCGGCGGCGAGTCGGTCTCGTACGACCCGGCCAAGGCCAAGCAGCTCATCCAGCAGGGCGGCGGCATCCCCGGCGGTCACATGACCATCGGCTACAACGCCGACTCCGGCTCGCACAAGCAGTGGGTCGACGCGGTCTGCAACAGCATCAACAACGTGCTGGGCAACGACAAGGCGTGCGTGGGCGCCCCCACCGGCACCTTCGCGGACTTCCGCAACCAGATCACCAAGGGTGAGATGAAGCAGCCGTTCCGCTCCGGCTGGCAGATGGACTACCCGCTGATCGACGACTTCCTGACGCCGCTCTACGCGACCGGCGGCAGCTCGAACGACTCGCACTACAGCAACCCGAAGTTCGACGCGCTGATCAAGCAGGCGAACGCCGAGCCGGACACCGCCAAGGCGACCGCGCTCTACCAGGACGCCGAGAAGATCCTCATGACGGACATGCCCGTCATCCCGCTCTGGTACCAGAACGGCGAAGCCGGCTGGTCGTCGCGGGTGTCCAACGTGACGGAGAACGCCTTCAGCTACCCCGTCTACACCGAGATCACGGTCAACAACTGACCCGCGGTCCGGTCACCGGACCCAAGGAAACAGACACGGGCGCCCTGACCGGGCGCGGGGGGAACTGACAGCAACCGCTCGCGGTGTGGATGTCGGCCGGGGCCACGAGCCCCGGCCGACGTCTGCCCGATCCCTGGAGGGCAGATGGGGCGCTACGTCATCAGGCGACTGCTCCAGATGGTTCCGGTCTTCATCGGAACCACCTTTTTGATCTTCGTGATGGTCTACGCGCTCGGCGACCCCGTGGCCGCCATGTTCGGCGACCGGGCACCGGACCCCGCCACCGCGGCCCAGATCAGGCACGACCTCTATCTCGACCACTCGCTGCCCCTGCAGTACGTGCACTACATGGGGCAGATCTTCACCGGGAACTTCGGCAACGGCGCCAACGGCCAGCCGGTCACCGAGCTGATGGGCTCGTCCTTCCCGGTCACCATCCGGCTCGCGCTGGTGGCCTTCGCCATCGAGGCGGTCGTCGGCATCGGCCTCGGCCTGCTCGCCGGCCTGCGCCGCGGCCGTTTCGCGGACACCAGCGTGCTGGCGTTCACGCTGCTGGTGGTCTCCATCCCGACCTTCGTCACCGGCTACCTGCTCCAGTACTTCCTGGGCGTCAAGTGGGGGATAGCCAACCCCGCGGTCGCCGAGGGCGCGCCGCTGGGCGACCTGATCCTGCCCGGCGTAGTGCTGGCCGGCGTCTCGCTGGCCTACGTGGCCCGGCTGACCCGTACCTCGGTCGCGGAGAACTCCCGCGCCGACTACCTGCGCACCGCCGTCGCCAAGGGCCTGCCCCGGCGCCGCGTGGTCACCGTGCACCTGCTGCGCAACTCGCTGATACCCGTGGTCACCTTCCTCGGCACCGACATCGGCGGCCTGATGGCCGGCGCCGTCGTCACCGAGCGGATCTTCAACATCCACGGCGTCGGCTACCAGCTCTACCAGGGCATCCTGCGGCAGAACCCGCCGACCGTGGTCGGCTTCGTGACGATCCTGGTGATCGTCTTCCTCGCCGCCAACCTGCTCGTCGACCTGCTCTACGCGGTCCTGGACCCGAGGATCCGGTATGCCTGAGATGACTGACACCCCGGGCCTGGCGCAGCCGGTCACCCCCGCCGCCGCCGCGCCCACCACGCCCGCCGCACCGTCCGGCCCCGAGCCGCAGCGGGAGAAGGCGCGCAGCCTGGCGGGCGACGCGTGGCGCGACCTGAGCCGCAAGCCGATGTTCTACATCTCCGGGCTGCTCATCCTCTTCCTGATCGTCATCGCGATCTGGCCGGGCGTCATCGCCAGCGGCAACCCGCTCTCGTGCGACCTGTCCAAGTCGCAGATGGGCCCGACCGGCGGCCACCCCTTCGGTTTCGACACCCAGGGCTGCGACGTCTACACCCGTACGGTGTACGGCGCCCGTGACTCGGTCGCCGTCGGCATCCTCACCACCGTGGGCGCCACGCTGGTCGGCGCGGTGCTCGGCGGTCTCGCGGGCTTCTTCGGCGGCCTGTGGGACACCCTGATCTCGATGGTCAGCAACATCTTCTTCGGCATCCCGATCCTGCTCGGCGGCGTCGTCTTCCTCTCCGTGGTCAAGGGCGGTTCGGTCACCACGGTCACCGCGTTCATGGTGCTGCTCGGCTGGCCGCAGATCGCCCGTATCGCCCGGGGCGCGGTCATCACCGCCAAGCAGCAGGACTACGTGCAGGCCGCCAGGGCGCTGGGCGCGGGCAACACCCGGATGCTGCTGCGGCACATCCTGCCCAACGCGCTCGCGCCGGTCATCGTGGTGGCCACCATCGCGCTGGGCACGTACATCTCGCTGGAGGCGACCCTGTCGTTCCTCGGCGTCGGCCTCAAGCCGCCGGCGGTCTCCTGGGGCATCGACATCTCGCAGGCGTCCAACCAGATCCGCAACGCCCCGCACATGCTGCTGTGGCCCGCGGGCGCGCTGAGCATCACCGTGCTGGCGTTCATCATGCTCGGCGACGCGGTGCGCGACGCCCTCGACCCGAAGCTGCGCTAGGAGGGCTGCGATGACCATCATCGACGAGACCGCGAGCGCCGCGGCGGCGCCCCGCGCCGCCACGGCACCGCTGCTCGAGGTGCGCGACCTGCACGTCGAGTTCCACACCAGGGACGGCGTCGCCAAGGCCGTCAACGGCGTCAACTACTCGGTGAACGCCGGGGAGACGCTGGCCGTGCTCGGCGAGTCCGGCTCCGGCAAGTCCGTGACCGCGCAGGCCGTCATGGGCATCCTCGACATGCCGCCGGGTCGTATCCCGCGCGGTGAGATCCTCTTCCGCGGCGAGGACATGCTCAAGATGTCCGGCGAGCAGCGGCGGCGGATCCGCGGCCAGAAGATCGCGATGATCTTCCAGGACGCGCTCTCCGCGCTGAACCCGGTGCTGAGCGTCGGCTACCAGCTCGGCGAGATGTTCCGGGTGCACCAGGGCGCCTCCCGCAAGGAGGCCAAGGCCAAGGCGATCGAGCTGATGGACCGGGTGCGCATCCCGGCCGCGGCGCAGCGGGTCAACGACTACCCGCACCAGTTCTCCGGCGGTATGCGCCAGCGGATCATGATCGCCATGGCGCTCGCCCTGGAGCCCGACCTGATCATCGCCGACGAGCCGACCACCGCGCTCGACGTGACGGTCCAGGCGCAGGTGATGGACCTGCTCGCGGAGCTGCAGCGCGAGTTCCACATGGGCCTGATCCTGATCACCCACGACCTCGGTGTGGTCGCGGACGTCGCCGACAAGATCGCGGTGATGTACGCGGGGCGGATCGTGGAGACCGCGCCGGTGCACGAGATCTACAAGCGGCCCGCGCACCCGTACACCAAGGGCCTGCTCCGGTCGATTCCCCGGCTGGACCAGAAGGGCCAGGAGCTCTACGCGATCAAGGGCCTGCCGCCCAACCTGCTGCGCATCCCGTCCGGCTGTGCCTTCAACCCGCGCTGCCCGATGGCGACCGATGTGTGCCGTACCGATGTGCCGGTGCTGCACACGGTCGGCGAGGGCCGCGGCAGCGCCTGCCACTTCTGGAAGGAGACCCTCGATGACTGACTTCGTGAAGACCGGCGACGCACCGCGGGGCGAACCGATTCTCCAGGTCCGCAACCTGGTCAAGCACTTCCCCATCACCCAGGGGATCGTGTTCAGGAAGCAGATCGGGGCGGTCAAGGCCGTCGACGGCGTCTCCTTCGACCTCTACCCGGGCGAGACCCTGGGCATCGTCGGCGAGTCCGGCTGCGGCAAGTCGACGGTCGCCAAGCTGCTGATGAGCCTGGAGCAGGCCACCTCCGGTGAGGTGTTCTACAAGGGCCAGGACATCACCAAGCTGTCGGGCCGGGCGCTCAAGGCGGTCCGCCGCAACATCCAGATGGTGTTCCAGGACCCGTACACCTCGCTCAACCCGCGGATGACGGTCGGCGACATCATCGGCGAGCCCTTCGACATCCACCCCGAGGTGGCCCCGAAGGGCGACCGGCGCACGCGGGTCCAGGAGCTGCTGGACGTCGTGGGCCTGAACCCGGAGTACATCAACCGGTACCCGCACCAGTTCTCCGGCGGCCAGCGGCAGCGCATCGGCATCGCCCGCGGCCTGGCGCTCAACCCGGAGATCATCATCTGCGACGAGCCGGTCTCGGCGCTGGACGTCTCGGTGCAGGCGCAGGTGATCAACCTGATGGCGAAGCTCCAGGACGAGTTCAACCTGAGCTATGTCTTCATCGCGCACGACCTGTCGATCGTGCGGCACATCTCCGACCGGGTCGGCGTGATGTACCTGGGCCGGATGGCGGAGATCGGCACCGACACCGAGATCTACGAGCACCCGACCCACCCGTACACCCAGGCGCTGCTCTCCGCGGTGCCGGTGCCGGACCCCGAGGCGCGCGAGCACCGGCAGCGCATCCTGCTCCCCGGCGACGTGCCCTCCCCGGCCAACCCGCCGTCCGGCTGCCGGTTCCGCACCCGCTGCTGGAAGGCCGAGGCGCGCTGCGCCGAGGAGACCCCGCTGCTCGCGGTGCCCACCCGCTTCCAGGGCGGCGGCACCCCGGCCGCCCACGAGTCGGCCTGCCATTTCGCGGAGGACCGGGATGTCGTGGGCGCGGCGGACCAGGCGGAGGCGCTGAGCGCGGGCTGAACCACCGCCGCACACCGCCGAGTTCGAGGCGCCCCGGTCCGGGAGGGAAGGACCGGGGCGCCTTGCCGTCTCCGTCCGGGTGACGACAGGTCATCTCGTGGCCAATGCATTGGTGCGACGACACGGGCGATGAGAAGTGCGCCTTAGGCCGTCTTGCGGTGTCATGGGTGACTAAGTGTCATTTGTGACCCATGAGGAGGCACGCGATGCGCGGAGCCACGCGCTTGAAGTGGGCCGTCTGCGCGACGGCCGTCGCCCTGGCGGCCGCCGGCTGCGGCAGTGGAAGCGGCGGCGGAGGCGGCAGCAGCTCGGGTGTCGTCCGCGCCTCGTGGGGTGACCCGCAGAACCCACTGGAGCCGGCCAACACCAACGAGGTGCAGGGCGGCAAGGTGCTCGACATGATCTTCCGCGGCCTGAAGAAGTACAACCCGAAGACCGGCGCGGCGGAGAACATGATCGCCCAGTCGATCACCACCACCGACTCGCAGAACTTCGACATCAAGATCAAGCCGAACTGGACCTTCAGCAACGGCCAGAAGGTCACCTCGTCCTCGTTCATCGACGCCTGGAACTACGACTCGCAGCTGAAGAACGCGCAGCTCAACGCCAGCTTCTTCAGCTACATCGACGGGTACGAAAAGGTCCACCCGGACAAGGCCGGCGCCGCCGCCACCGCGACCTCGCTCTCCGGCCTGACCAAGGTCAGCGACACCGAGTTCAAGGTGAAGCTCAACCAGAAGTTCTCCACCTGGCCGGACACCCTGGGCTACTCGGCGTTCTACCCGCTGCCGCAGGCGTTCTTCACCAACCGCGCCTCCTGGCTCGCCAAGCCGATCGGCAACGGCCCGTACACCATCTCCTCGTACACCAAGGGCTCGCAGATGAGCCTGAAGAAGTGGGCGGCCTACCCCGGTCCCGACGGGGCCCAGAACAACGGTGTCGAGCTGCGCGTCTACACCGACAACAACACCGCGTACACCGACCTGCAGGCGGGCAACCTCGACCTGGTCGACGACATCCCGGTCTCGCAGCTCAAGAACGTCAAGAACGACCTCGGCAACCGGTACATCAACCAGCCGGCCGGCATCATCCAGACGCTCGCCTTCCCGCTGTACAACGCGCGCTGGTCGTCGGCGAACTCCGCCAAGGTCCGGCAGGGCCTGTCGATGGCGATCAACCGGCCGCAGATCACCCAGCAGATCTTCCAGAACACCCGCACCCCCGCCTCGGACTGGACGTCCCCGGTGCTCGGCGCGGCGGGCGGCTTCAAGGAAGGGCTCTGCGGCGCCGAGTGCACGTACAACCCGAGCAAGGCCAAGCAGCTCATCCAGCAGGGCGGCGGCCTTCCCGGCGGCAAGATCACCATCTCGTACAACGCGGACACCGGCTCGCACAAGGAATGGGTCGACGCGGTCTGCAACAGCATCAACAACTCGCTGGGCAACCAGAACGCCTGCGTCGGCGCTCCGGTCGGCACCTTCGCCGACTTCCGGAACAAGATCACCAACAAGCAGGAGGACAACCCGTTCCGGGCCGGCTGGCAGATGGACTACCCGCTGATCCAGGACTTCCTGCAGCCGCAGTACTACACCGACGCCTCGTCGAACGACTCGCACTACAGCAACGCGAACTTCGACAAGCTGGTCAACCAGGCCAACGCCGAGGGGAACATCCCCAAGGCCGTCAGCCTCTTCCAGGACGCCGAGAAGCAGCTCGTCATCGACATGCCCGCCATCCCGCTCTGGTACCAGAACGGCAGCGCCGGCTACTCCAGCAACATCAGCAACGTCGCGCTGAACCCTTTCAGCGTGCCCGTCTACAACGAGATCAAGGTCGGCTGACCCCGCACGGAGGCCGCACCGGGCACCCCCGGTGCGGCCTCCGCCCGCTTCCCCGCTCCGCCGTCATTCCTCGGAAGGCTCCCCATGGGACGCTATGTGATCCGGCGGCTGCTCCAGATGATCCCGGTGTTCATCGGCAGCACGTTCCTGATCTTCTTCATGGTCTACGCGCTCGGTGACCCGGTCGCCGCCCTCTTCGGCGACCGCGCGCCCGACCCCGCCACGGCCGCCCAGATCCGGGCCGACCTGCATCTCAATGACCCGCTGTGGAAGCAGTACCTGATCTACATGAAGAACATCTTCACCGGCGACTTCGGCACCGCCTTCAACGGCCAGTCGGTGGTCGAGCTGATGCGCAGCGCCTTCCCGGTCACCATCCGGCTCACTATCGTCGCCATCCTCTTCGAGATCATCATTGGCATCGTCCTGGGCGTGCTCACCGGCATGAAGCGCGGCAAGCCCGTGGACACCGGAGTGCTGCTGCTCACCCTGGTCGTCATCTCGGTGCCGACCTTCGTCACCGGCTACGTGCTGCAGTACATCTTCGGCGTGCAGCTCAAATGGGTCAGCCCCTCGGTGTCGCCCGCGGCCCCGTTCAACGAACTGATCCTGCCGGGACTGGTCCTCGCCCTGGTCTCGCTCGCCTACGTGACCCGGCTGACGCGTACCTCCATCGCCGAGAACACCCGGGGCGACTACGTGCGCACCGCCGTCGCCAAGGGCCTGCCGCGCCACCGGGTGATCATCCGGCACCTGCTGCGCAACTCGCTGATCCCCGTGGTCACCTTCATCGGCACCGACATCGGCGCCCTCATGGGCGGTGCCATCGTCACCGAGCGGATCTTCAACATCCACGGCGTCGGCTACCAGCTCTACCAGGGCATCCTGCGCAACAACGCGCCCACCGTCGTCGGCTTCGTGACCATCCTGGTGCTGGTCTTCCTGCTGGCGAACCTGCTCGTCGACCTGCTCTACGCGGTCCTGGACCCGAGGATCCGGTATGCCTGAGTCGCACAACCCACTGGACCCGAGCCAGGGGCCGATCGCGCCCGGCGGCGGCTACGGCGGCGGATTCGACCTGGCCGCCGCCGAGGGCGAGACCCTGGAGCGGCCGCCCGGCCCCGAGGGCCAGGAAGCACCGGACAAGCCGCGCAGCCTGTGGTCCGACGCCTGGCGGGACCTGCGGCGCAACCCCATCTTCATCATCTCGGCGCTGATCATCGTCTTCCTGGTGATCATCTCGATCTGGCCGTCGCTGATCGCCAGCGGCGACCCGCTCAAGGCCGACCTGTCCAAGTCGCAGGCCGGCTCGTCACCCGGCCACCCCTTCGGCTACGACAGCCAGGGCCGCGACGTCTACACCCGCGTGGTGTACGGCGCCCGCGCCTCGGTCACCGTCGGCGTCTGCGCCACCGCGGGCGTGGTCATCGTCGGCAGCGTGCTGGGCGGGCTCGCCGGGTTCTTCGGCGGCTGGGGGGACGCGATCCTCTCCCGGCTCAGCGACGTCTTCTTCGGCATCCCGGTCATCCTCGGCGGCCTGGTCTTCCTGTCGGTGGTCACCAACAGCACCGTCTGGCCGGTGGTCGGCTTCATGGTGCTGCTCGGCTGGCCGCAGCTCGCCCGTATCGCCCGCGGCTCGGTGATCACCGCCCGCAACAACGACTACGTGCAGGCCGCGCGGGCGCTGGGCGCGGGCAACTCCCGGATCCTGCTGCGGCACATCGCGCCCAACGCGGTCGCCCCCGTCATCGTCGTCGGCACCATCGCGCTGGGCACGTACATCGCGCTGGAGGCGACGCTGTCGTACCTCGGTGTGGGCCTGCGGCCGCCGACCGTCTCCTGGGGCATCGACATCTCCGACGCCTCCAACCAGATCCGCAACGCTCCGCACATGCTGCTGTGGCCCGCGGGCGCGCTGAGCATCACCGTGCTGGCGTTCATCATGCTCGGCGACGCGGTGCGCGACGCCCTCGACCCCAAGCTGCGCTGAGGAGCCCGCACAATGACCACGCTGCTGGACGTCCGTGATCTGCACGTCGAGTTCCGCACCCGGGACGGCGTCGCCAAGGCCGTTAACGGCGTCACGTACTCGGTGGCCGAGGGCGAGACGCTCGCCGTGCTCGGCGAGTCCGGCTCCGGGAAGTCCGTCACCGCGCAGGCCATCATGGGGATCCTCGACTCCCCGCCCGGGTTCGTCACCCAGGGCGAGGTGCTCTTCCAGGGCGACGACCTGCTGAAGATGAGCGGCGAGGACCGGCGGCGGGTCCGCGGCGCCAAGATGGCGATGATCTTCCAGGACGCGCTCTCCGCCCTCAACCCGGTGCTGAGCGTGGGGGAGCAGCTCGGCGAGATGTTCGTCGTCCACCAGGGCATGTCCCGCAAGGACGCCCGCAACAAGGCCGTCGAGCTGATGGACCTGGTCCGCATCCCGGCCGCCCGGCAGCGGGTACGGGAGTTCCCGCACCAGTTCTCCGGCGGTATGCGGCAGCGCGTGATGATCGCCATGGCGATGGCCCTGGAGCCCGACCTGATCATCGCCGACGAGCCGACCACCGCGCTCGACGTGACGGTCCAGGCGCAGGTGATGGACCTGCTGGCCGACCTGCAGCGCGAGTACAACATGGGCCTGATCCTGATCACCCACGACCTCGGGGTCGTCGCCGACGTCGCCGACAAGATCGCGGTGATGTACGCGGGCCGGATCGTGGAGACCTCTCCGGTCCACGAGATCTACAAGCGGCCCGCGCACCCGTACACCAAGGGCCTGCTGGACTCCATCCCGCGCCTCGACCAGAAGGGCCGGGAGCTGTACGCGATCAAGGGCCTGCCGCCCAACCTGCTGCGCATCCCGCCGGGCTGCGCCTTCAACCCGAGGTGCCCGATGGCCCAGGACATCTGCCGCACCGATGTGCCGCCGCTGTACGACGTGGGTCCCGAGCGGGCGAGCGCCTGCTACTTCTGGAAGGAGACCCTCGGTGACTGAGCAACTCGACCAGCTGCACAAGCCGGAGGCGCCCGGGCGCGAGCCGATCCTCGAAGTCCGGGGCCTGGTCAAGCACTTCCCGCTCACCCAGGGGATCCTGTTCAAGAAGCAGATCGGCGCGGTCAAGGCCGTCGACGGCGTCTCCTTCGACCTCTTCCCGGGCGAGACGCTCGGCATCGTCGGCGAGTCCGGCTGCGGCAAGTCGACCGTCGCCAAGCTGCTGATGAACCTGGAGGTGCCGACGGAGGGCGAGATCCGGTACAAGGGCGACGACATCACCAAGCTGTCGGCGCGGGCCCTGAAGTCGGTGCGCCGCAACATCCAGATGGTCTTCCAGGACCCGTACACCTCGCTCAACCCGCGGATGACGGTCGGCGACATCATCGGCGAGCCGTACGAGATCCATCCCGAGGTGGCGCCCAAGGGCGACCGCCGCAAGCGGGTCCAGGACCTGCTGGACGTGGTCGGCCTCAACCCCGAGTACATCAACCGCTACCCGCACCAGTTCTCCGGCGGGCAGCGGCAGCGCATCGGCATCGCCCGCGGCCTGGCGCTGCGGCCCGAGATCATCGTGGCCGACGAGCCGGTCTCCGCGCTGGACGTCTCGGTGCAGGCACAGGTCGTGAACCTGATGGAGCGGCTGCAGGACGAGTTCAACCTGTCGTACATGTTCATCGCGCACGACCTGTCGATCGTCCGGCACATCTCCGACCGGGTCGGCGTGATGTACCTGGGCAAGATCGTCGAGATCGGCGCGGACGAGGCGATCTACCAGCACCCGACCCACCCGTACACCCAGGCGCTGCTCTCCGCGGTGCCCGTGCCCGACCCGGCCGCCCGCGAGCACCGCGAGCGGATCATCCTGGCCGGCGACGTCCCCTCCCCGGCCAATCCGCCCTCGGGCTGCCGCTTCCGCACCCGCTGCTGGAAGGCCCAGGAGCGCTGCGCCCTGGAGGAGCCGCTGCTCGCCGTCCCCGCCGTCTTCCGCGGCACGGCGGGACCGGCAGAACACGACTCGGCCTGCCACTTCGCCGAGGAGAAGCAGGTCGTACCCGAGGACTAGTGCCTGTCCGGCGGAGCTACGGCGTCCGGCGCCCCGCTCCCCGCCGCGGACATGCCGAAGGGCCGTATCCGGGGTGGAGCGGGGTGTCGGATACGGCCCTGGCACCGAAGCGGAGGCTGAACTGAGCCCGGGTCAAAGGGTCTTGTCAGCCGCCTCCTCGATCGCGATCAGCGCGGGGTCGAGGACGATGTCCTCTTCGCGCGCCGCGATCGTCGGCTCCTCCGGGAAGTGGCAGGCGGTCAGGTGACCGTCGCGGTTCCCGCTGATCTGGACGAGCGGCGGCTCGTCGGTCGCGCACTTGTCCTGCGCCTTCCAGCAGCGGGTGCGGAAGCGGCAGCCGGACGGCGGGTTGATCGGCGACGGCACGTCACCGGCGAGCCGGATCCGCTCACGGCCGTCGTCGTCCGGGTCGGCCTCGGGCGACGAGGACAGCAGCGCGTGGGTGTACGGGTGGCGGGGCCGCTCGTAGATCGACTCGCGGTCGCCGATCTCCACGATCTTGCCCAGGTACATCACCGCGATGCGCTGCGAGAAGTGCCGCACGATCGCCAGGTCGTGCGCGATGAACAGGAACGCGATGCCCAGCTCCTGCTGCACCTTCTGCAGCAGGTTGACCACCTGCGCCTGGATCGACACGTCCAGCGCGGAGACCGGCTCGTCGGCCACGATCAGCTTCGGGTCCAGGGCGAGCGCGCGGGCCACCCCGATGCGCTGCCGCTGGCCGCCGGAGAACTCGTGCGGGAAGCGGTTGTAGTGCTCCGGGTTGAGACCGACGATCTCCAGCAGCTCCCGCACCCGGCGCTCGCGCCCGCCGGTCGGGTTGATGTCGTTGATCTCCATCGGCGCGGAGACGATGCTGCCGACGGTCTGCCGCGGGTTCAGCGACGCGTACGGGTCCTGGAAGATCATCTGGATCTCGGACCTGATCGGCGCCAGTTCCTTGCGGCTGGAGTGCGTGATGTCCTGCCCGGCGTAGGAGACACGGCCGCCGGTCGGCTCCAGCAGGCGTGTCACCAGCCGCCCGGTGGTGGACTTCCCGCAGCCGGACTCGCCGACCATGCCCAGCGCTTCGCCGGTGTTGATGTGGAAGTCGATGCCGTCCACGGCGCGGACGTCGCCGACGTGCCGCTTGAAGATGAAGCCGCCGTTGATCGGGAAGTACTTCTGCAATCCCGAGACTTCCAGGAGCTTGTCACCCGAGGCCGGACGCGGCGTGGGGACCTTGTCCAGGGTCTGCTGTTCACTCATTGCTGTTTACCTCGACTCCTGGTCAGCGCAGCCGCGGCTGAATCTGCTCGATGAAGATGGCACGCTTCTGGTCCTGCGTCAGGTGGCACGCCGACCCCCTGCCGTCCGGAAGCGTCGGGCGTTCGGTGCGGCACCGGTCGCCGCCGACCTGCTCGGTGAATTCGCACCGGGTGTGGAAGGGGCACCCGGTCGGCGGGTTCAGCAGGCTGGGCGGCGACCCGGGGATCGGGGCCAGCGGGATGTCCACCGACGCCGACAGCCGCGGGATGGAGCCCAGCAGGCCCCACGCGTACGGGTGTTCCGGCGTCTTGAGGATGTCGCGGACGGTGCCCCGCTCCACGGCCCGCCCCGCGTACATCACCACCACGTCGTCGGCGGTGTTCGCGATCACCCCGAGGTCGTGGGTGATCAGGATGATCGCGGTGCCCATCTCCTGCTGGAGGTCCTTGAGCAGGTCCAGGATCTGCGCCTGCACCGTCACGTCCAGCGCGGTGGTCGGCTCGTCCGCGATCACCAGGTCGGGGTTGCAGACCAGTGACATCGCGATCATGGCGCGCTGCCGCATACCGCCGGAGAACTGGTGCGGGTAGTCGTCCACCCGGGTCTGCGGCTGCGGGATGCCCACCTTGCCGAGCATCTCGACGGCGCGGTCCCTGGCCTCCTTCTTGGAGGCGCCCATGTGCTTCATGTACGGCTCGGCGATCTGCCGCCCCACCGTGTAGTACGGCGACAGGGCGGTCAGCGAGTCCTGGAAGACCATGGCCATCTTCTTGCCGCGCAGCTTCTCCAGCGTCCGCTCGGAGGCGCCGGTCAGCTCCTGGCCGTCCAGCACGATCTCGCCGCTGATGGTGGTGTTGCGCGGGTTGTGCAGGCCGAGGATCGCCATGTTGGTGACCGACTTGCCGGAGCCGGACTCGCCCACGATGCCGAGCGTCTTGCCCCGGTCGAGGTCGAAGGAGAGGCCGTCGACGGCCTTCACGGTGCCGTCCTCGGTGGCGAACTGGACGTACAGGTCGCGCACGGAGAGGAAGTGCTCGGTTCCCTGAGGCGTGGGCTCGGCCTCGGGCTTCGTCAGGATGGTCACGGGCGGGTTCTCCTACCGGGTGGTGCGCTGGTCGCGGCGGGTGCGGAGTGCCGCGGTCAGGCGAGCCGGATCCGCGGGTCGATGAGGGCGTAGGCAGCGTCGACAAGGATGTTGAAGATCACGATGGCGCTGGCACTGAAGATCATCACTGCCATCTCCAGCGGCAGGTCGAGGGAGAACACCGCGTTGACCGCGAGGTTGCCCAGACCGTGCAGGCCGAAGGTGGCCTCCGTGATGATCGCGCCGCCGAAGACGGCGCCGAGGTCGATGCCGAAGATGGTGATGATCGAGGCGGCGGCGCCACGAAGGGCGTACCGGTAGAACACGTACTTCGATCCCATGCCCTTGGCGCGGGCCGTGCGGATGTGGTCCTCGGCGAGCTGCTCGACCATCAGGGAGCGGGTCTGGCGGCTGTAGTTGGACCAGAAGATCACCGACATCACCAGGCAGGGCAGCACCAGGCCGTTGAGCGAACCGATCGGGTCGGAGGACCACGTCGGGTCGTGGCCGTGGTCGAACCAGCCGAGCTTGTCGGCGAACAGCGCGATGGCCAGCGGGCCGATGAAGTAGATCTGGACCGAGTTGCCGAGCAGCGAGATCGAGCTGGCGACGCGGTCGAAGGTCTTGCCCTGCTGCCAGGCGGACAGCATGCCCAGGCCGACACCGATGATCAGGAACGCCGCGGAGCCACCGATGGCCAGCGAGAACGTGGTCGGGTAGCGGTCCGACAGCAGCGGCCAGATCGGCTGCCCGTTGGCGAAGGAGTAGCCGAAGCAGGGCGCCGGGCAGTTCTGCCCGTCGGGCATGTGGCGGCCGACGAAGATGCCGCGCATGTAGTCCCAGTACTGCTGGTAGATCGGATGGTCGAGACCCATGCGGTGGTGGATGTCGGCGACGAGGTCCTTGTTCGCGCAGTTCTTGCCGCAGGCGAGCTGCGCCGGATCCGACGGCAGCACGAAGAACATGAAATAGGTGACGAGGGTGATGAGCACCAGGATGACGATCGCGCCGAGGACGCGTCGTGTGAGGAAACGGAGCATCGGTGAGGCTCTTCCGTGGGGCGCGGGCGGGGACCGCGCAGCCAGATCCGAGGCCGGCCGGCCCCGGCTACTTTCGTGAGCCGGGGCCGGCCAGCCTGTGCGGGAACTAGTGCTTGACGAACACGGTGTTGGCGTTGATCACGCCGGTCACCGTGTTGTAGGTGACCCCACCGAGGTTGGAGCCGTAGACGTTGAAGTACTTGTCGAACAGGAACGGCACCTGGGCGGTGTCGGTCTGCAGCGAGTACTCCGAGAGCTTCTCCCACTCAGCCGACGCCGTCTTCAGGTCGGTGATCTGCTTGATGCGGTCGATCTCGCTGTTGATGTGGTCGTCGTTCAGGAAGGAGTAGTTGTTCGTACCGTCCTGAAGGTTGCGGCCGTCCATGGTCGGCGGGACCACGGTCGACGCGTTCGGCCAGTCAGCGCCCCAGCCGGTGCGGTAGATGTCGTACTGGTTGTTGACCTTGCCGACGACCGTGTAGAAGGACGTCGGGTCGATCGGCTTGCGCACGACCTCGAAGCCCGCCTTGCCCAGCGCGTTCGCGATGGACAGCGAGATCTTCTGCCAGCGCGGGGTGTTGGCGTACGGGTAGACCAGCTTCGGGTGGAGCTGACCGGCCTCCTTCAGCAGCTCCTTGGCCTTGTCGATGTCACCGGCCGGCTTGGCGAGCTTGCCGAACGGGTCGAACTGCTTCCAGCCGGCCACGGTCGGGCTGATCAGCGTGGTGCCGAGGTCGCCCTGGGCGGCGCCACCGAACGCCTGCTGCACCTGCGCCATCGGGAACGCGTACGCGATGGCCTGGCGGACCTTCGGGTTGGTGACGCGCTTGGTGTTGATGTCGAGGGTCTCGACGTACGGCTGGTACTGGTTGACCGTGCGCGACTTGTACTGCGCGTTGTTGACCAGCGTGCTCATCTGCGACGGGTCGGCCACACCGGAAAGGTCGATGGCGTTCTTGTCGTTACCCGACTGGGCCATGATGCGCTGGGTCAGACCGGGCTGCTGGATGCCCAGCTGGAAGTTCCACGAGTCCGGGTACGCGTTGCGCAGCGGGTCGGTCTTCGGGTCCCAGTACTGGTTGCGCTCGAAGACCAGCGACTTGCCGGGCTTGTACGAGGAGATCTTGTACGGGCCGGAGGAGACCGGGTGGTTGTTGTACGCGCCCTTGTCGTCCTTGGCCTTCTCGACCGGGGCGGTGACCGGCATGGCCATCGCGTACGGGGCGTCCGCGTGCGCGTCCTTGAAGTGGAAGACGATGGTCTTCTCGTCCGGCGTCGCGAGGATGTTGTCCGGGATCTCCTGGCCGGTGTACGGGCCCTTGTACATCTTGCGGTAGTCGGGGCCGTACAGCCACGCCTGGATGTACTGCGGGCCCTGGGTCTCGAAGTCCGCGTACAGGCGCTCGATGCTGTACTTGATGTCCTTCGACGTGATCGGCGTGCCGTCGTCGTACTTCAGGTTGTCCTTGAGGGTGTACGTCCAGGTCTTGCCGCCGTCCGACATCTTGCCGGTGTCGGTGGCGAGGTCGCCGACGAGGATCGTCTTCCCGGTGGTCGGGTCGATCTTGTAGCCGGTGAGCGTACGCGCGTAGAGGACCGAGACCGAGAGCTGGTCACTGACGTACTGCTGGCCCGGGTCCAGGTAGTCGAAGCCAGCCTGGTCCATGTCCTGGACCGTGCCGCCCTTGACCGCGCCGGGCACGGCCGGAGCCGGACCGGCGGAGTCGGCCGCGGTGCCGAGACCGTAGTTCGGGACCGTCGCCTTCGGGCCCCCCGCGTTGCCCTTGCTGCCACCGGTGCCGTTGCTGCTGCCGCTGCTGCACGCGGCGGTCAGCGACAGCGCGCCGGCCGCCACAAGGGCTGCCGCCAAGCGAACCTTGCTGTTTCTCATGAAATCCTGCCTGTCACTGGACTGAACTGCCACCGATGCCGACATCCGCGCCCGCAGGAGACGGGGCCTTCCGACGACCTGGACAACTTGTAACTGGAGCCTGCTAGCTGTCGTGCGGACTAGCGGTCTAGCGAAGGGTCTTCGGGTCGAGAGCGTCCCGGACCGAGTCCCCGAGCAGGTTGAAGGCGATCACGAAGATCACCATCGCGATGCCGGGGAAGAACATGAAGGTGATGTCGCTCGAGTAGTACGTCGCGCCGGTCTGGAACATCAGTCCCCAGTCCGGGGTCGGGTCGAGAAGGCCGACACCGAGGAACGACAGACCCGCTTCCGTGGTGACGAAGACGGGGAGCAGCAGGGTCGACTGGACCAGGATGGTGCTCCAGATGTTCGGCAGGAGTTCCTTGCGGATGATGCGCCAGGAGGACGCGCCGCTGATGCGCGCCGCCTCCACGAACTCCCGCTCCCGCAGGCTCAGTACCTGCGCGCGGACCAGTCGGCCGATGCTCATCCAGCCGAGCAGGAACTGCACGGAGATCAGCACCAGCGGCCGCACCCACCACCCCTCCGGGTCGCCGACGCCCACGAAGAGCGAGATGGCCACCGGGGAGAACGCGATGAAGAACAACTGCGACGGGAACGACAGCATGAAGTCGGAGAACCGGCCCATGAAGTAGTCGGTCTTGCCGCCGAGGTATCCCTGGGCGAGACCGAACAGCACGCCCGTGACCACCGAGATCAGCGTCACCGCCGTGGCGATGGCGAGCGAGTTGCGGATGCCGTAGAGCAGGAGCGCGAAGACGTCGCGGCCAAGGGCGGGTTCGATGCCGAACCAGTGGGTGGAGCTGATGCCGCCGTTCGGTGCGATGGGCAGGCCGTAGCTGTCGAGCAGGCCGTCGTCCTGGCCGTACAGGTCAAAGGCGTTCTGCCCGTAGAGCTTGGTGATCAGGGGAGCGGCTACGGCGACGACCAGAAAGAACGCCACGATGATCGCGCATACGATGCCGGTTCTGTCGCGCTTGAAGCGCAGCCAGGCGAGTTGGCGTGGTGTCCTACCGGCGAGATCCGCCGCGCCCTTGTCGCCCGGGGTGCCGGACTTGCCCTCTGGTTCGAGGGTGAGGCTGTCGCCGTCAACGGCAGCCTGGCTTGGACTCGTCATTGGTTACATCCCCCGGGACCGAGAGCGTGCGTTGCGACGCGTTGTGCGCGTCGCGGGTTGATGCGGACTTTCGCAATGGAATCAACTTCCAGTCAAGGGGGGGAGGAGGGAAGAAACCTTGTTGTATGGCATCTTGAGCGAAGATTTTGCAGATCGTCCTCCTTACGTGCTTGACAGTGATCCAAAAGATCGGGCATGTCGGACATGTCGTCCCCAATCGCGTTAACACGCAGGCAACTTGACTGTCGCAGCTCCGATATACGGACGTAGCAGTCTGAACAACGTACGGACGCGCGGTGACGACCGGCCCGCCGAGGCCGTGGCCGGGGCCTCGACCGGCCGTTTCGTGAACTTCCCCCGACCGCCTTTCGCATTTTTGAATCGACTGTTCCTACCCAAGTTGCGCGGGTATATCTGAGGGAACACTCGGCCGTCGGGGGAGAAGGCCATGCAGCAGTACATGCCCAACGACGCGGTGTCCGGCGGGGCGCCCGGCGTCCGGCGGGAGACCACGCTCAGCACGAACGCGCGGATGGCGGGGGCGCTGATCTGCGCGGCTCTCCTCGTCGTCGAGATCGCCTGGACCGTCAGGGACATCAACGCGATGGGATTCCACGACACCGTGTGGGGCTGGCTGAACCTCCAGCTCCCGGGAACCAAGCACGCGCTGCTGGCCACCGGCGGACTCGACGGCATCCTGGTCGCGGTGATCGCCGGGGCCTTCGTCTGCGCCTGGCGACCCGGCGCCGCCTGGGCCTTCGTGACCGCCGGCCTGTTCGCCGCGCTCTTCCGGATCCCCGCGCTGTGGGTATTCACCGCGCACTGGTCGCAGGGGGCGCCGCTGCGCGGCCGCGCGCTGGCCACCGGGATCGGATTCGCCGTCGCCGGGGTGGCACTGGTGCTGCTCGGCCTGCTCGGCAGGGAGCCGGTGCTGCCCGGCGGCAGCGGGGTCGCGCCCCGCCCGCCGCGCCGCGGGCCCGCGCTGGCCGGGGGAGTGGTGCTGCTCCTGCTGGCGGTGGAGCTGGCCGGGTGGCAGTTCTACGACCTGCAGAAATACAACGACGAAGGGTATCCGCCGCATCTGTACGAGCATCTGCTGACCGGCGAGGGCACCCTGTCGTCGCTGCTCGACGCGCCCTTCGTCTGGGCTTCCTGGGTGCTGGTGGCGCTGTCGGTGGCCGCGGCGGTCGCCGCCTTCCGCGGCGCCCCGCTGGCCCGGCCGCTCGGGATGGCCATCGGCGGCGCGATGTTCTTCAACGCCGTGGTGGCGCTCGACGCCTGGCACACCGAGAAGATGCTTTTCAAATTCAACCAGTTGCCGGACTCCATGAAGAGCCAGCAGGTGACTCTGGTATTCGAGTTGGTGGCGGGGCTCCTGCTATTCGTGTTGTTCGTGGTGCGTGGAAATCGCATTGTGCCGCCGAATTCGCCCTGGGCCCCGCAGCCGCCCCGCTACGGACAGCCCGGCTGGGGTGTGCCGCCCCAGCAGCCCGCTCCCGGCGGCTTCGGACCGCCGCCGCCCCTGCCGTCGAACTACCCGCCGGGAGCCCCTCCGTCGCCCTCCGGGCCGCCCTCCCAGCCCCCGGGAGCCGGGGGCTGGGGCCCGCGCTAGCCGGGCCACGGGCGGGCTCGGGCCGGGCGCCCCGGCCCGCCCGCTCAGGTCGCGGGGCCGGCCGTGCCCAACGCCCGCTTGAGGAAGTCCACCTGGAGCAGCAGCAGATTCTCCGCGACCTGCTCCTGCGGGGTCATGTGCGTGACGCCCGACAGCGGCAGCACCTCGTGCGGACGGCCCGCGGCGAGCAGCGCGGTGGACAGCCGCAGCGAGTGGGCGACCAGCACGTTGTCATCGGCGAGGCCGTGGATGATCATCAACGGGCGGGCGGGCTCGGCCAGTTCGGTGATGCCGGCCTCGGTGATCACCGAGTTGCGGTCGTATACCTCCGGCCGCTCGTCGGGGTGGCCCAGATACCGCTCCATGTAGTGCGTGTCGTAGAGCCGCATGTCGGTCACGGGCGCGCCGACGACCGCCGCGTGGAAGACGTCGGGGCGGCGCAGCGCCGCCAGCGCGGCGAGGTAACCGCCGTACGACCAGCCGCGGATGGCGACCCTGCCGAGGTCCAGCGGATACTGCGCGGCCAGCGCGTGCAGCGCGGCGATCTGGTCGCCGACCGAGACGCCGGCGAAGTCGAACGCGATGGCCTTCTCCCAGGCGGGGGAGCGCCCCGGGGTGCCGCGGCCGTCCGCGACCACCACCGCGAAGCCCTGGTCGGCGAACCACTGCGAGACCAGGTGCGCGTTGTGCGCCGCGAGCACCCGCGCGCCGTGCGGGCCGCCGTACGGGTCGAGCAGCACCGGCAGCGGCCCGTCGCCCTCCGCGTAACCGGTGGGCAGCAGCACGGCGCACGGGATGCGGTCCTCGCCCGCCTCGGTCAGCCGCACCCGCGCGGTCAGCGACGGCCGCTCCGCGTACGACGCGATGTCCACGACCGGCTTGCCGCCGCGCAGCACCTGGACGGTGCTTCCGGGCCGGTCGAGCGCCGCGGAGACCAGGACGGTCAACTCCCCGCCGCGCACGGCCCCGTGGACCCCGGGCCGCTCCGAGACGCGCACGGCGCCCAGCGCGCTCACCCGGTAGACGTGCACCTCCCCGGTCTCCGGCTCGGCGGCCCCCTCGCCCGCCGCCGCGGTGACCAGGACGTCCTGCTCCCCGGCGTCGAGCACCGCGCGCACCTGGAGGTCGGCGCCGGTCAGCACCCGGTCGCCGACCGCCAGCACCCGCGCGCCCGCCTCGTCCGAGATCCGCACGAGCCGCCCGTCCGGCGTCCAGGCCGGGACCCCAGGGAAGAGATCCAGCCAAATTCGATCTTCCTCCGCGTGCACCGGACGCGTGGCACCCGTCGACTCGTCCACCGTCAGGTAGAGCTGGCCGCGCTGGTCGCGGCTCTGCACCAGGAGCAGCGGCGGGCCGGCCGCCGACCAGTGCACCGAGGCCAGGTACGGATAGCGCTCCCGGTCCCATGTCACGTCCTGCCGGGAGCCGTCGAGGCCCAGCAGGGCCAGCGTCACCACCGCGTTGGCCGTGCCCGCGGCCGGGTAGGCCACCTCGGCCGGCGGCCGGTTCGGGTGCGCGGGATCGGAGATCCACCACCGCTCCACCGGGGACTCGTCCACCCGCGCGACCAGCAGCGCCGTGCTGTCGGGCGACCACCAGAAGCCGCGGCTGCGGTCCATCTCCTCGGCCGCCAGGAACTCCGCGAGCCCCCACGTCACCGACTCCCCGTCCGGCTCGGCCAGCGCCCGGTCCGAGGCCCCCGCGTCCTCGCCGTCCGCCGCGACCAGCCGCAGGGCGCCGCCCGACGCGTACGCCACCCAGCGGCCGTCCGGCGACGGCCGCGGGTCCACCACGGGCCCCGGCACCGGCAGTTCGCATGCACCCGGCCCCTGCGGCAGCAGCCCGGCGGTGAACAGCCGCCCCGACAGGGTGAAGGCGGCCATCGACGCCGCGTCGTCCACCGCGTAGCCGACGACGCCCGCGGAGCCCTCGCGGCTGCGCTCCCTGCGGGCCCGCTCCTCCGGCGACAGCCGCTCCTCGCCACCGCCCAGCAGCGCCGCCGGATCGGCCGCCACCCGCTCCCCGCCGTCCGCCACGTCCAGCACCCACAGCATCTGCGCGCGGTCGGATCCCGACCGCGACCGCAGGAAGATCACACGGGTCCCGTCAGGGGCCACCGAGAAGGAGCGCGGGGCGCCGAGGGTGAACCGCTGGGTCCTCGCGTACTGCCGGGGAAATGAGAGCTGCGTCATATCCGTGACAGTAGGGGGTACCTCTGACAGTCGGCCCGAACGCCGCGTCCGGACCCCCGGCGTACCGCCCCACCTGCGCCGGAGCGTCAGGGCGCCCCGGCGGCCGTTGGCTGGATCTGGTCATGCGCCCCCGTGTGCTTCCGTGCCCCGACATATGCGGTGGCACGTAAAGTTATGATCAGTAGCCGTGGGTGGGTAATAAGCATGTGGCAACTGACATGAACCCTGCGTACTGGGAGGTGAGCCGCTGTGGCACTCTCGATTTCGGCGGTGCTGCTGCTGCTGATCGTCGTGGTCCTGCTGATCCGCCGGTCCGGGCTGAAAGCCGGGCACGCCATCGCCTGTACGTTGTTGGGCTTCTATCTGGCGAGTTCGACGGCCGCGCCGACGATCACCGAGTTCACCAACAACGTCGCCGGGATGATCTCGGACATCAAGTTCTGAGTGGTCGCGGTGGGAGCCTTAGGCTTCCCCCATGACCGACCTTCCCGAGCGGCGGCTGTTGCTCGTCCACGCTCATCCGGACGACGAGACGATCAACAACGGCGCGACCATGGCCAAGTACGCGGCCGAGGGTGCCCTGGTCACCCTCGTCACCTGCACCCTCGGGGAAGAGGGTGAGGTGATCCCGGCGGAGCTGGCGCACCTCGCCGCCGACCGCGACGACACCCTCGGCGAGCACCGCGTCGGCGAGCTGGCCGCGGCGATGGCCGAGCTGGGCGTCAGCGACCACCGCTTCCTCGGCGGCCCCGGCCGCTACCGCGACTCCGGAATGATGGGCGTCGTCCAGAACGACCACCCCGACTGCTTCTGGCAGGCCGACGTCGACGAGGCGGCGGGCCATCTGGCCGAGGTCATCCTCGACACCCGCCCGCAGGCGATGGTCACCTACGACAGCAACGGCGGCTACGGCCACCCCGACCACATCCAGGCCCACCGGGTCGCCCTGCGCGGCTACGAACTCGCCGCCGACCAGGGCCACCTGGTCGACCGGGTCTACGAGATCTGCACCCCGCGCTCCGTGGCCGAGGAGGGCTTCGCGCGGCTGGCAGAGGCGGGCAGCCCGTTCCCGTCGATCGCCACGCTGGACGACATCCCCGGCGTGCTCGACGACGATCTGGTGACGGCCACCGTCGACGGCGCCGAGTTCGCCGGCCGCAAGACCGCCGCGATGCGCGCGCACGCCACCCAGATCGCCGTGGACGGCCCCTTCTTCGCGCTCTCCAACGACCTCGGCCAGCCGCTCTCCGCCATCGAGCACTACCGGCAGGTGCGCGGCGAGGTCCCCGAGGGCCGGGTCGACACCCTCTTCCCCGCCGAGTCCGTCGTCACGGCGGACTCCGTCACGGCGGATCCCGTCACCGCGGCGCAAGCGGAATCCGCCGCGAGCGGTGGGGAGGAGCGATGAGCCAGCAGGGCCGTATCGTCAGTTACATCCTCCTCGGGGTGCTCGGCGTCGTCGTCGCGGGCGCCGGGTCGCTGGTGCAGGCGGGCTGGTTCCCGGGCGGACTGCTGCTCGGGCTGGCCGGCTGCGCGGCCGTCTTCTACGGCGGCGCGAAGCTCACCGGGACCCGGCTCGGAGCCGTCATCCCCGCCGCCGTGTGGCTGGTGTGCGTGGTGTTGCTCAGCTCCACCCGGCCGGAAGGTGACTTCCTGTTCGCCGCCGGTCTCGGGCCGTATGTCTACCTGCTCGGCGGGGCGCTGGCCGGCGTGATCTGCGCCACCCTGCCCCAACTACCCGCATCCAGGGCGAACAGCACCTGACTTGGCGGTCCGGGGCGGGCGCGTGGTTGGCTGAGACCGAGCGTTCCGCAGGACCACGGTCGGTGTTCCGCACCGATGGGTATGGTGGTGCGCGCCGGCGAGCCGCCCGCGGAGAACCGTGACGGGTGGCGAAGCTAACCGGGAGAGCCTGCTTTGAGTCGTGAATCTGACAGTTCGTCCTCCGGGCCCCAGGGCCGCGGAGGTGCCGCGTACCCGTCGGGGACGCCGCCGTACGGCAGCCGTCCTTTTCCCTCGCTGCACCCGCAGGAGCGGCCGAGGCCGGGCGGCGCCGACGCCGACGGCGCTCCCGCCGTGCCCGAGGCGCCCGCCGCCGCGCCCGACGAGCCGAAGACCGAGACGACGCTGACCACCCGGATCCGGATCAACATCCCCGGGTCGCGCCCCATTCCGCCCGTCGTCGTCCGCACCCCGGTCGACGAGAGCACCGTGGCGCCCGCGCCCGAGCCCACTCCGGTCGCCGAGGCGGCGCCCGAGGCGGAGGCCCCGGCGACGGAAGCGGAACCCGAGAAGACCAGCGACTGGTTCGCGCCGCGCAAGCAGCAGGCGGCCGCCCCCGGGGCGGCACCGGCAGCCCCCGCGCCGCCGCCCGCCGCCGGCCCGGCAGCCGGTCCCGCGCCCTCTTCGGCGCCGGGCCCCCTGCCCGGTCCCGACTCCACCGGTTCCACCCCTTATCTCCCGCCGCCCGTCGGCGCCCCGTTCGACGACGGCCAGGGCGGCCCCTCGGCCCGCGGCCCGCACGACACCCCGGCGGGCGGCTTCGCGTCGCCGTTCGCCCCGGACGAGCCCTTCGCGCCGGAGCGGCCGCACGGTACGGAGGAGCCGCAGTTCGGCGGCGGTCCCTCCGTGTTCGGCACCGACGCCTTCCCGCCGGGCGTACCGCGCCCGAGCGAGGCGTTCCCCAACGAGCCGTTCC
Source organism: Streptomyces sp. NPDC051976 (assembly GCF_040680795.1). Classification (NCBI taxonomy): domain Bacteria; kingdom Bacillati; phylum Actinomycetota; class Actinomycetes; order Kitasatosporales; family Streptomycetaceae; genus Streptomyces; species Streptomyces sp. NPDC051976. The sequence goes on along the minus strand of NZ_JBFAXL010000043.1, from coordinate 49,143 downwards.
CCGGCCCCGATCCGTTCGCACCGCGCCCCGACGACCCGCAGGGCCCGCCCGCCGGGACGCCGTTCGGCACCGCGGCAGGGCCGTACGCCCCGCCGCGCGAGCCCGGCACCGACGACCCGTTCCCCGACTACCAGCCGCCCGCGGGCCCCACGGCGGGACCGGTCACCGGGGACATGCTGGTGCCGCCCATGCAGGGGGGCCGCGGTCCCGCCGGTTTCCGGCCGCCCGTGCCGCCGCCCGGCGCCGGACCCGACCAGAGACCCGGCCCCGAGTCGGGCCTCCGCTTCGACCCCGACTTCCGTCCGGACGAGCCCGGCTACCCGGCGCCCGGCGAGCGGGTGTCGGGCGACACCCTCGTCAGCGGCATCCCGGCCGTACCCGTCCCGGAGCAGCGCGCCCCCGCGGCGCCCGCGCCCGCCTCCCGGCCCGCCCCGGCGAAGAAGAAGGGCCGCTCCAAGTTGGTGCTGCTCGGCGCCGGTGTGTGCGCGCTGGTCGTGCTGGCGTACGGCGCGGGCCTGTTGATGGACCACGCCGACGTGCCGAAGGGCACCACCGTGCTCGGCGTCGACATCGGCGACCAGACCAGGGACGACGCGGTCAAGATGCTGGACAGCGCGCTCGGCAACCGGACCACCGCCCCGCTCGTGCTCACCATCGGCGGCCGCAAGGCGAGCCTGAAGCCGTCGGTGGCGGGTCTGTCCATCGACACCCAGGCCACGGTCCGCGCGGTCGCGCACTCCGACTACAACCCGGTCTCCGTCATCGGCTCCCTCTTCGGCGGCAGCCGTAACGCCGACCCGGTGATAGTGGTCGACGAGGACAAGCTGAAGGTCGCCCTCCAGTCGGTGGCGGGCGCCAACACCCCCGGCACCGACGGCATGGTGCGCTTCGCCGACGGCAAGGCCATCGCCGTGCCCGGCAAGCCGCGGCAGAGCTTCGACGTGGACGCCGCGGCCAAGCTGGTCGCCGCCGCGTACCGCACCCGGGCCGAGACCGGCGCCGACCAGCCGATCGCCCTCACCGTCACCACCGCGCCGCCGAAGGTCACCCAGGCCGCGCTCGACGCGGCGGTCAACGGCTTCGGCAAGACGGCGATGTCCGACCTCGTGTCCGTGCGGGCCGGTGTCCACAAGATCAGGTTCGGGCCCAACAAGTCGCTGCCGAAGTTCCTGACGATGGTCCCCGACGCCACCGGCAAGCTGCAGCCGCACATCGACCTGACCGTCCTGCAGAGCCTCTACGGCAAGACGTTCGTCGGTGTCCAACTGCAGCGCTCCAACGGCACGAAGAGCGCGGTGACCGCCCAGGACGTCGCCAACGCCCTGATCCCGGCGCTCAGCGCGACCACCACGGCGGGCCGCAACGTGGCGCTGCCCAACAGCTCCGGCTGAGCCCGCCCCTGACGTTCCGTCAGCCCCGGCGCCGCTGCCACCAGCGGCGCGGGCTGGTGGGGGCGAGGGCGTGCACGGCCGGGCGGATGCGGTCGAAGGTCACCACGGTGTACGGCGATTCGCCGGGCAGCACCAGGCCGAGGCAGACCAGCTTGAACTGCTCCTCGCCGAGCGGGATGCCGAGGAAGACCGGCGCGCCCGCGTAGCCCGCGGGGAGTTCACCCTCCCAGCGGACGACCCCGCCGTCGTCGCGGGTGACCGAGCCGACGACCGTCGACTGCGGGCGCTCGTCCTGCTCGGGGTCCGCGGCGTGCCCCAGGACGTACGCCGGGACCGGTTCGGCGCCGAGCGCGGCGATGTCGTCGGCGACGGCGGCCAGCCCCTCGGTGATCTCCTCGGTGGTCCAGGTCCAGCCCTTGCGCTCGGCGTGGGTGTGCAGGTCGACGGTGGGCATCACCGCGACGCCGAGGCCCTCCAGCCGGATCCACTTGCTCGCGAAGTCGGGCATCATCAGCTGGTCGGCGCTGCCCTCGGGGGAGCACAGGCCGTCCCGCAGCGTCCACTGCCCCAGCTCGTGCCGGGTCAGCTCCTCGGCCGTCACCAGATACTGCCGGATCACCTCCCGGCCGGGTGTGGAGGAGTCGACGAGGTCGTTGTACCAGAACGCCGTACCGGCGTCGCGGTGCGCGCGTGGCTCCGTGAACGGCAGGGTCGAACGACCCGCGACATCCAGGACGGCGTTGACGATCAGGCTCTGGGGAGCGGGAGTCTCAGGCACGCTGTCGGACACTACTACCCCGCCCCCCGCCGCTTCTCGCCCCATGCCCGTCGCGGGCCGGGCACGCGCCCTGGCCGGGCGCTAGTCGCCGAGCGGCTCGGCCCCCACGGGCGCCGGGTCGGTCGGGACCGTGGCGCGCAGCGTGAAGCCGCCGTCGCCCGCCCGGTCGGTGGTGAGGGTGCCGCCCGCCAGGATCAGGCGCTCGGTGAGGCCGGTGAGGCCGTTGCCCGGGGTGTGCTGCTCCGCGGGGCCGCGGCCGTCGTCCGAGACGGTGAGGGTGGCGGTGGTCGCGTCCGCGGCGGAGGACAGCGCGATGACGCACAACTGGGCGCCGCTGTGGCGTACGACATTGGTGACCGCCTCGCGCAGCGCCCACGCCAGGGCGCTCTCGCCGTCCGGGGCGAGGCCCGGCAGCCGCTCGGGCTGGTGCACCCGGGCGGCGATCCCCGCGGAGGCCAACGCCGAGCGGGCGGAGGCGAGTTCGGCGGCCAGCGTGGGCCGCCGGTAGCCGCTGACCGCTTCCCGTACGTCGACCAGCGCCTGCCTGCTGACCTTCTCGATGTCGGCGACCTGCTGGGCGGCGTCCTCCGGGCGGTCCGGCAGCATCCGTCCGGCGAGTTCGCTCTTCAGAGTGATCAGGGACAGCGAGTGCCCGAGCAGGTCGTGCAGGTCGCGGGCGAGCCGCAGCCGCTCCTCGGTGGCCGCCAGGTGCGCCACGGTCTCCCGGGCCTCCCGCAACTCCCGCATGGTCCGCACCAGTTGCCTGATGCCGACCATCGCGAAACCGCCGAGCAGCGCCGGGATCAGCAGCGCCGGGTAGAGGTCGCCCGGCCGGTCCACGGCGGTGCCGACCGCCGCCAGCGCGGCTGTCACGGCCGGTACCGCCCACCGGGACTGCCTGCCCGGCAGCGCCGCGCCGCAGCCCACCGACACGTACACGAAGAGCACCAGCCAGTCCTTGCCGAGCGTCGCCGACAGGGTCAGGGCGAGCACCGCCTCGGCGGCGAGGACCCCGTACACCCAGCGCTCCGGCGGGTGGCCGGTGTTGGTGCGCAGGAAGACCACGGCCAGGTACGAGCAGACGAAGGCGGTGAGGCCCAGGGCGGCCAGTACGGTGACGACCACGCCGTGGCCGCCGTCCGCCAGATCGCTCACCGGCGAGCCCAGGTAGAGCAGCCAGATGCCGATCCACATCAGCTTGACCAGCGCCTGCTTGCGGGTCTCGGGCACGCGTCCCATAGCGGTGGTGTCCATCGACTCCACCTCCTGGCGCCATGGCGGCCAGCGCTCTTCGAGGTTCATACGCTCATGCTTTCCGGGTGTCCTTGCGGTACATCCACGCCGCGCCGCCCGCGAACAGCAGCAGGTAGAACGCGAGGACCAGGATGTCCTTCATGTGCGGGGCGCTGCCGAACTCGATGGACTGGCCGAGCGCGGCGTACGGCCGTCCCGGCAGATAGCCCGCGAGGGTCTGCAGCCAGCCGGGGAAGTTGGTGATCGGCAGCCACAGGCCGCCGAGGCCCGCGAGCCCGAAGTAGAAGATCATCGAGATCGGCCGGGCCGCGTCCGCGGTGGCGATGTAGCCGATGGCCACGCCGAGCGCCGCGAAGACCATGCTGCCCGCCCAGGTGCTGAACGCGATGGCGATCCACTGCCAGGCGTCGAGCTTCACGTCCTTCACGGTCGCGCCCAGGACCAGCACGATCAGGATCGACGGCAGGCTGACGGTCGCCGCGGAGGCGATCTTCGCGATCACGTAGCTGCGGCCGGGCAGCGCGGTCAGCCGCAACTGGCGTACCCAGCCCTTCTCGCGCTCCCGGGCGATCCGCTCCGCGTTGCCCATCAGCACGGCGGTCATCGCGCCGAAGGACGCCATCGCCACCATGTAGTAGGCCACGTAACTCAGGTGCAGACCCTCGATCTGCTTGTGCTTGTCGGTGCCCAGGGTGCTGATCATGAACAGCATCGCCGGGTACAGCACCGAGAAGAACATGAACTTGCGGTTCCGCAGGGTGCGGACGATCTCCAGTCGGACCAGTGTCTTCATCGGTCTCCCGCCTCCTCGGCGGTGGCAGCGTCGGTGATGGCGAGGAAGGCCTGCTCCAGGCCGAGCCCGGAGACCTCCAGATTGCGCGGGTAGAGCCCCAGGCCGTACACCGCGTGCATCGTGGCGTCCGCGTCCTCGGAGCGGATCCGCACCGTCGGGCCGGTGACGTCCAGCCCGGCCAGGTGCGGCAGGGCACGCAGCGCGGCCTCGTCGACCGGGCCTTCGAGGTCGAAGGTGATCCGGCGGGCGCCCGCCCGCGCCTTGATCTCGGCGGCGGTGGCGTCGGCGATCAGCCGCCCGTGGTGCATGACCAGAACGCGGTCGGCGATCGCGTCCGCCTCCTCCAGGTAGTGCGTGGCGAACAGCACGGTACGGCCCTGCTGGACCTGGCCGCGCATCGTCGCCCAGAACGCCTGCCGGGCGCTGACGTCCATGCCGACGGTCGGCTCGTCCAGCACGATCAGGTCGTTCGCCCCGGCGGTGGCCAGCGCGAAGCGGACCCGCTGCTCCTGGCCGCCGGAGAGCTTGTTGACCTTGCGGTCGTGGATGTCGGCGATGCCGGAGTCGGCCAGCACCTGCTCGACGGGGTAGGCGCGCGGGTGCAGGTCGCAGGCGAGCCGGACCAGTTCGCGCACCGTCACCTCCTCCATCAGGCCGCCGCTCTGCAGCATCGCGCCGACCCGTCCGGCCGCGATGGCCTGCGTCGGCGTGGTGCCGAAGAGGCGGACGGTGCCGCTGTCCGGGTTGCGCAGGCCCAGCAGCAGGTCGAGCGCGGAGGACTTGCCCGCGCCGTTCGGCCCGAGCAGCGCCACGGTCTGGCCGGGGTAGAGGGCGAGGGACACGTCGGCCACCGCGTGCACGGCGCCGTAGCTCTTGTTCACTCCGGAGAATGCGACCACGGGTTCGCCCTCGTGGGCGGCTCCCGGGCCGTTCGCGGTGGTCACGACAGTTGCGGTCATGAGCACAGCTTCCCCGGCACGCGGGGTGCGGCGGCAGTGCCTGCGCGCGCGACATCCGCATGACAGATGTCATGCCGACGGCGTGACGGGCCACTCGCGCGGCGGCGGTAACGGCGGGCGCGCGGCTGCCGGGCCACGCCCGCCCGGCGCCCCGTCTGTGTGTGGGCGCGGCTGACCGGTGGGTACGGGGAGCCGGTAGCCTGCCCGCATGATCCGTGTGCTGCTCGCCGACGACCAGTCGATGGTCCGCGAGGCCCTTGCGACGCTGCTCGGGCTGGAGGACGACATCGAGGTCGTCGCGCAGGTCGCGCGCGGTGACGAGGTGCTGGCCGCGGCGCGGGAGCACCGGCCGGACGTGGCGCTCCTCGACATCGAGATGCCGGGGCTCACCGGGATCGAGGCGGCCGCGCTGCTGCGCAAGGACCTGCCCGCGGTGAAGATCGTGATCGTGACGACCTTCGGGCGGCCCGGCTATCTGCGCCGCGCCATGGAGTCCGGCGCCGACGCCTTCCTCGTCAAGGACGCGCCCGCGGCCCAACTCGCCGAGGCGGTACGCCAGGTGCTGCGCGGCCAGCGGGTCATCGACCCCACCCTCGCCGCAGCCGCCCTCGCCGAGGGCGCCGACCCCCTCACCGCCCGCGAGCGCGACGTCCTCAACGCCGCCGCCGACGGCTCCGTCAACGCCGACATCGCCCGCCGCCTCCTCCTCTCCGAGGGCACCGTCCGCAACTACCTCTCCACCGCCATCCAGAAAACCGGCGCCCGCAACCGCACCGAAGCCGTCCGCATCGCCCGCGAAAAGGGCTGGCTCTAACGCCTGGCCCCCGGGTGGGGGCGGGCCGTCATCCCCGGTGCTGACGCGGTCAGTTGAGCATGGCGCGGGCCGCGCGGGCCGCCTGGCGGATGTGGGTGGCGGATTCGGGGTCGAAGGCGCCGATGACTTCGGCGTATTCGTCCATGGCCTCGGCGCCGCCGAGGAAGTCGCCGAGGCGGACGAGGAGTTGGGCGCGTTCGTAGCGCAACTTGGCGGGGTGGCGGGGGAGGAGGAGGGCGAGTTCGACCGACCAGAGCTCGACGGCGGGGCGTTCGGGGCGGGCGGCGGCCCAGGCGCGGATGTTGTTCAGGACGCGGTGGACGATGTCGAGCGGGTCGGCGGGGGTGAGCATGGCCGGGGCCGCGGGGCCCCCGGTGGCGCCCGCGACCAGCAGATCGACGTCGGCGTCCGAGAGCAGGCGGCCGCCGTCGAAGGGGTCGGCGAGCACATGCGCCCCCGCCGGATCGCCGAAGCCGACGACGAAGTGGCCGGGCAGCGCCACCCCGTACACCGGCGCCCCGGCCCGCCGGGCGACCTCGATCCACACCACGGACAGCAGGATCGGCAGCCCGCGCCGCCGCCGCAGCACCTCCTGCAGCAGCGACGACCCCAGCTTGTGGTAGTCCCCGGGCAGCCCCCGGAAGCCGTGCTGCCGGCCCAGCACCCGGTGCAGCGCGGCGGCCCACTCCAGCGGCGTCGTCAGACCGTACGGCAGCAGCCCGGCCAGCCGGTCCAGCTCGATCTGCGCGGCGTCGGCGGCGTCCCCGTCCAGCGCGGGGTCGGCCTCCGCGCCGATCAGCAGGCACAGCTCGGCCAGATCGGGCCGCTCCTCGCGGGCCGCGGCCGCGAACCGCTCGCGCACGCTGCCGCCGCTCACCGTGCGGGCCGCCGGTAGTGGTAGCCGTGGTGGTCGGTGAAGCCCATGCCGTCGTAGAGCGCGCGGGCCGCGTCGTTGTCCGCCTCGACCTGGAGGTACGCGGCGAAGGCGCCCTCGGTGTACGCCTGCCGGGCCAGCGCGGCCATGACCGTGGTGGCCAGCCCCCGCCTGCGGTGCTCCGGGGCCACCTCGACGGCGCCGAACAGCGCCCACGGCCCGTCCACCACACAGCGCCCGATCGCCCCGGGCGCCGTCGCGAACCACACCGAGGCCCCGCCGGTGACCACCTTGAGCGCCTCCTCGGCCAGCTCCCCGGTGCGGTGGTAGGCCGAGAGCCACTCAGGACCCGGCGTGCGGGTGAGCGCGACCTCGGCGCCGCCCGGCAGCTCGGTGAGCGGCACCAGCGACGCCGTACGCACCAGGGTGTCCGCCTCGCGCACCCAGCCGCGCCCCTCCAGCTCCGCCGCGTACGGCGAGGAGTCGGGCAGCTGGAGATACGGCGTGCAGCCGCGCGTCCGGTACCAGTCCACGGTGTACGCCAGAGCCTCGTCCAGCGGGCGGCCGGGCCCGCCGCCGACCAGCGCGGAGTTCGCCCGCCGGGTGAAGCCCTCGGACCGGCGCCCGGCGCGCGGGTCGACCGTCGACCGCAGGGTCCAGCCGCCCAGCCGCTCCGTCTCGGTGGCGGGCCACGCCCGGGAGGCCAGCTCCTGTATCTCCTCGGCGCTCAGCGACGGCACCCGGGGCGGTCTGCGGGCCGGAGCGGGCGGTACCACTTTGCCCGCCACGAGCAGCGATTCCGCGATATGGACGTCCTCCCCGGTGCGCCGCGTGATGCACACCACTCCCGCATCCCAGGATGCGAGAACACCGATCGTGTCGGTGAACGTAGGATGCCCGTCGGTGATCTGGAGCACTTGCCGCACAGAAACGCGTTTTCCCACGTCAGCGGGGGTAATCCGGATCTCGAAACGTGCACCGGAAGAGAATTCCCCTGCCATGCGTGCCCCTCCTGTTCGGTTCGTGCCCAGGAACGGAGATACTAGGTGCGGGCATCGACGACGCCGCGCTCCCGCGCGAGATGAGCCCTATCGAGGAGGAACGACAGCGTGACCTACGTCATCGCGGAGCCTTGTGTCGACCTGAAGGACAAGGCTTGTATCGAAGAGTGCCCGGTCGACTGTATCTATGAGGGCTCCAGGTCCTTGTACATCCACCCGGACGAGTGCGTCGACTGTGGCGCCTGCGAGCCGGTGTGCCCGGTCGAGGCCATCTTCTACGAGGACGACACTCCGGAGGAGTGGAAGGACTACTACAAGGCGAACGTCGAGTTCTTCGACGAGCTCGGTTCGCCCGGTGGTGCCTCCAAGCTCGGCCTGATCGAGCGCGACCACCCCTTCATCGCGGCTCTGCCCCCGATGGCCACCGAGCACTAGTCCCCGGCCGTCACGGCACCAGGGCCGGCCTTCCGGCCCCGGGGCAGCTCCGCCGTGGGCCCCGTACGGCGACCGTGCCGTGCGGGGCCGCGGTGTTTCCGGTCCCGCCGCGCCCCGGCCCCGAACCCGTCCGCGCAACCCGAGAGAGTGAGCCAGTGAGCATCTCCGACCGCCTCCCCGTGTTCCCCTGGGACCGCCTGGAGCCGTACAAGGCCGCGGCCGGTGCGCACCCGGACGGTGTGGTCGACCTGTCGGTGGGGACGCCGGTGGACCCGGTCCCGGCCGTCATCCAGCGGGCGCTGACCGCCGCGGCCGACAGCCCCGGCTACCCGCTGACGTACGGCACCGCCGCCCTGCGGGACGCGGTCGCGGATTATCTGCGCGACCGGCACGGCGTCAGCGGCGCGGACCCGGCCGCCGTACTGCCGCTGATCGGCTCCAAGGAACTCGTCGGCTGGCTGCCGACCCTGCTCGACCTGCGCGAGGGCGACCAGGTCGGCTACCCGCAGCTCGCCTACCCGACGTACGAGATCGGCGCGCTGCTCGCCCGCGCGGAACCGGTCACCTACGACGACCCGGTGGCCGATCTCGACCCGGCCCGGGTGAAGCTGCTCTGGCTCAACACCCCCTCCAACCCGACCGGCCGGGTGCTGTCCGCGGCCGAGCTGCGCCGGATCGTGGTGTGGGCGCGCGAGCACGGCATCCTCGTCGTCTCCGACGAGTGCTACATCGAGCTGGGCTGGGAGGGCCCCGCACCGGTCTCGGTGCTGCACCCGGATGTCTGCGGGGACAGCCACGACGGGCTGATCTCCGTCCACTCGCTCTCCAAGCGCTCCAACTTCGCGGGCTACCGCGGCGCCTTCCTCACCGGTGACGCGGCCGTCGTGACCGAGCTGCTCGGCGTCCGCAAGCACGCGGGCATGATCGTGCCCGCGCCCGTACAGGCCGCGATGGTGGCCGCGCTCGGCGACCGGGAGCACGCGGTGGAGCAGAAGGAGCGCTACGCCCGCCGCCGTACCGCCCTGCGCGCCGCCTTCGAGGGCGCGGGCTTCCGGATCGAGCACAGCGAGGCCAGCCTCTACCTGTGGGCGACCCGCGGCGAGGACTGCTGGGACACCGTCGGCGACCTCGCCAAGAGCGGCATCCTGGTCGCCCCCGGGGAGTTCTACGGCGCCGCCGGCCAGGCTTTCGTGCGGATCGCCTTCACCGCGGTCGACGAGCGGGTCGAGGCGGCGGTACGGCGGCTGGCGGGCTGACCCGGCGGCGCGAGGACACGAGCGGGGCCCGGGAGCGACACGCTCCCGGGCCCCGCGTGCGGGTGCGGCCCGCGATCAGGTCAGCGGCAGGCCCTTGAGCGGGAGCTGGTCGGTGGTGGGCAGCCCGGAGGTCGGCAGGGCGCCCGCGTTCGGCAGCTCGGACAGCGGCAGCGCGTCGGTGCCGGGGAGCCCGCCGTGGCCGGTGAGGGCCCCGTGGCCGGGCAGCGCGCCGGTCGTGGACTCGGTGGTCTCGCCGAGGACCCGGCCCGCGGAGTCGGCGGCGCCTGCCGCGGTCTGCTGGGCGGCGGGGGCGGCGGTCCTGCCCGCGGTGCCCACCACCTTGCCCGCGGCGGGCAGCGCGGTCCTCATCGCCTGGGTGCCCGCCTGCCCGGCCGCCGCGGTGGCCTGCTGCGACGCGCTGTCGACGGAGGCGCCGGCACCGGCGCCGTCCACGGTGGACAGCCCGCCCAGCGCCTGCTGCTGCGGCAGACCGGCGGCGTGCGCGGCGCCCGCGCCCAGCAGAGGCGCGGCGGCGGCGCCGATCAGCAGGGCGGCCTGGGCGAACCGACGGGTCAGGGGGAGGGACATGGTGCTCCTTTTGCGGTGTTACGGCTTCGGGGTCCGCACGATGGGGGGACACGGGCTGTGCCCGCCGTACGGACGCCGTGGTTACCGCTCAGCGGCCCGTAAGGTTGCGGCCGTTCGAGGTAAAGAGTTGGCAATGCGTCGCATAATACGCATCCGGCAGTTCGGATATAACGGACAGCTCATATGACCGCGAAGAAACGTCACATCCCTTGCCGTACAAGGGAATCGCCCTTAAGACGAGCGAATTTCCGGACGCGCTTCGGCGTGGCGTTCCGCCCGCACCCCGCTCCGCCGTCACCCCGTCCTTCCGGGTGAACCGGCGCACTATTGCGCGACGGTGATCTGTACGTACGCGTCGGACGGGACCGGCGCCGAGGCGCCCTTCGCCGCGGTGACGGGCTTCTGCCGCTGCCAGCCCCGGCCGGAGTGCGCCGCCTGCCACCGCCGGTTGTCGAACGACACCTGCTCGACCTTCAGGTCGTGCGCGTGCGCCACCGCCCACTGCGCCACTGCCCAGCCGTGCCGGGCCCCGTCGCCCTCCGCCGCGCCGCCCCCCGGCGCGGACGCGATCTTCACCGTGCGCGGCGCGCCGCCGCTCACCGGCCGCACGTGGCCGCCGAACTCCCGGGTCAGCCGGGCCTTGACCTTCGCCGTGTCGCCGAACTTCCCGCCCGCGCTGTCCGCCGCGTCCGCGCCCGTCGTGCAGCTCAGCGCGGCGGGCTTGCGGCCGGTCAGCGCCGCCGACAGCAGCGTGGCGTCGGCCTCGTGCTTGGCGTACGCCTCCGGGTAGCCGCTCCGCTGCACGCGCTGCGCGGCGACGGTCAGCGGCAGCCGCGAGTAGCCCTTGATCTTGACCAGGCTGTCGAAGAACTCGTTCGAGGAGTACACCGGGTCGAGGATCTGCTTCTCGGTGCCCCAGCCCATCGAGGGCCGCTGCTGGAACAGGCCCAGCGAGTCGCGGTCGCCGTGGTCGACATTGCTCAGCCGCGACTCCTGCAGCGAGGTCGCCAGCGCGATGGTCAGCGCCCGCTCGGGCAGCCCGCGGGAGTCCGCCACCGCGGCGATCGTCGCCGCGTTGGACGCCTGCTCGGGCGAGAGGTCCATCGAGTCGCCGTCGGCGGTGACCGTACAGCCCGCCGCTCCCGGCGAGTTGATGTCCGACAGATGGTAGAGGCCGTACCCGGCCGCCCCGAGCAGCACCAGACCCGCGGTCACGAACCACGGTCCGCACCCGCGCCCTGAGCCCTTCTTGGGGCGCTTGGAAGAAGACGAGGTCACCCGGCGAGGGTATCCAACACCCGCCCCCTCAGACGCCCCCAAAGCGCCCACTTCCCACCAGTGATCCACACCCCGGGCTCCGCGGCCGCCCCGGGCCCCGTCCTGGCACGCTCTAGGCTCCCGGTATGAGCACACCCCTCGACCTCAGCCAGGACGCCGCCGCACTCACCGCGCAGCTCGTCGACGTACCGTCGGTGTCTCTGGAGGAGAAGCCGCTGGCCGATCTGGTGGAGAGCGCGCTGCGGGCGCTGCCGCACCTGGAGGTGGACCGGGACGGCGACGCCGTGGTGGCGCGCACCCGGCTCGGGCGGGCGGAGCGGGTGGTGCTCGCCGGGCACCTGGACACCGTGCCGATCGCCGACAACCTGCCGTCGCGGCTCGACGGCGACGGCGTGCTGTGGGGCTGCGGAACCTCCGACATGAAGGCGGGCGTCGCCGTGCAGCTCCGCCTCGCCGCCACCCTGACCGCGCCCAACCGCGACCTCACCTACGTCTTCTACGACGCCGAGGAGATCGCCGCCGAGTTCAACGGCCTCAAGCGGCTGGCCGAGCGGCACCCCGACTGGCTCGCCGGCGACTTCGCCGTCCTGCTGGAGCCGACCGACGGCCGGGTCGACGGCGGCTGCCAGGGCACCCTGCGGGTCCAGGTGCGCACCACCGGCAAGCGCGCCCACTCCGCCCGCAGCTGGCTCGGCGAGAACGCCATCCACAAGGCCGCCCCGATCCTCGCCCGGCTGGCGGCCTACGAGCCGCGCCGGGTCGAGATCGACGGGCTGGTCTACCCCGAGGGACTCAACGCCGTGATGATCGAGGGCGGCCACGCGGGGAATGTGATTCCCGACACGTGTGCGGTCACCGTCAACTACCGGTTCGCGCCGAACCAGACCGAGGAGGAGGCGCTGGAGCGCGTCCGGCGGGTCTTCGACGGATTCGAGGTCGTCCTCACCGACAGCGCGCCCGGCGCGCTCCCCGGACTCGCGCACCCGGCCGCCGTCGCCTTCGTCGCCGCCATCGGGACACCGCCCGCGGCCAAGGAGGCATGGACCGACGTGGCACGATTCTCCGCGCTCGGCGTTCCGGCCGTGAACTACGGCCCCGGCGACCCCACCCTCGCCCACACCCGCGAGGAGCACGTGGCGGTCGCCGCCGTCCTCGAGGCCGAGCGCCGGCTGACCGACTGGCTCACGACGGGCGACTGATCCACCCCGCTCGGTCACCGCCTGGGAATCTCGTCGAACACGGCCGAAACACCGCTCGATCGGGTGGCCAAGAACGGGACAAGCAACCGAACAGGGGTGCCATTGGGTCCTTCTCCCCGGCATGGTGAGATCGGGTACGTCCGATCCGGGATGGGGGGAAGAAGGCGTGTCGTGGGACTGACCAGCAGATGGTTCTCGATACTTCTCTTCGCCGTCGCGGTCGCCGCGGTGGTGGGTGCTGTGCTGCTCTGGCCGCGGGTGCGCGGCCCGCGGCCGGTACGGGTGGCCGCCAGGGTGGGCATGATCCTGCTCTGCCAGGCCACCGCGATCTTCGTCGTGATGGTCACCGTGAACAACCAGTACGGCTTCTACGCCTCGTGGGACGACCTGCTCGGCAACGCCAACAGCGGCGGCGGCAAGACCACCGCCGGGCCCAGCGCCTCGCCCACCCCCACCAAGCCCGACTACCAGGTCAAGTTCGCGTCGTATTCGCAGGGCTTCCAGCGCGCCTCCGTCCGCGGCTGGAAATCGTCCACCAAGGGCGACGTGATCGTCTGGGTGCCGCCGCAGTACTCCAAGAAGGAGTTCGCGCACACCCGCTTCCCGGTGATCGAGGTGCTGCACGGCATACCGGGCACGCCGCACAGCTTCCTGCGCGGCATGCGGCTGGGCCAGATCATGCAGGACGAGATCACCGAGGGCCGTGCCGAGCCCGCGATCCTGGTGCTGCCCACCATCACGCCCGACCGGGTGAACACCGGCTGCGCCGACGTGCCGGGCAAGAGCAAGGTCGCCACCTGGCTCACCGACGACGTGCCGCAGACCATCTCGCACAACTTCCGGACCCTTCCCGCCCCCCAGGGCTGGGCGGTGATGGGCATATCCACCGGCGGCTACTGCGCGGCCCGGCTCGCCCTCGAATACCCCCAGAAGTTCACCGCGGGCGCCGCGCTGGCCCCCGACAACCCCTCCCAGGGGGTCCGCTCGCCGGTGTGGCTGGCCCGCACCACCCACCCCGACGTGCAGCTCCTGGTCGAGTCCAGCCCGCAGGACCCGGAGAGCCCGCCCAAGTTCGCCGACTGGATCGCCTCGGTCGCCAAGGCGCCGACGGTGGTCACCAAGCTGCAGATCGACAACGGCGGGCACAACTGGAACACCTGGGGCCGGATGTTCCCGACCGCCTTCACCTGGGTGAGCGCCCGGCTGGAGGCGCCACGGGCCGTTCCGTTGGCCCCGTCCGCCGCACCCTGATGCGTACGCTTCCGGTATGACTGCATCAGACAGGGGAGAGACCCTGGGCTCAGCGGAGGCGCAGGACGCCGCGGCCGCGGCCAATGAGGCGGCGCAGACCGTCCGCTACGGGACGGAGTGGCCCGAGCGCCACACCGGCCCCGTCGTCAGGCGGCGCGGCCAGGTCCAGCCGGGCACCACCGACCAGCGGCTGCTGGACAGCCGCGCCGACGCCGACTGGGTGCACGGCGACCCGTGGCGCGTGATGCGGATCCAGTCGGAGTTCGTCGAGGGATTCGGCGCGCTGGCCGAACTCGGCCCCGCGGTGAGCGTCTTCGGCTCCGCCCGCACCCCCGTGGACTCCCGCGAGTACGAAGCGGGCGTGCAGATCGGCCGCGGCCTGACCGCCGCGGGCTTCGCGGTGATCACCGGCGGCGGCCCCGGCGCCATGGAGGCCGCCAACAAGGGCGCCCTGGAGGCGGGCGGCGTCTCCGTCGGGCTCGGCATCGAGCTGCCCTTCGAGCAGGGCCTCAACCCCTACGTCGACATCGGCGTGAACTTCCGCTACTTCTTCGTCCGCAAGACCATGTTCGTGAAGTACGCCCGCGGCTTCGTCGTCCTGCCCGGCGGCTTCGGCACCCTCGACGAGCTCTTCGAGGCGCTCACCCTCGTCCAGACCAAGAAGGTCACCCGCTTCCCCATCGTGCTCTTCGGCACCGAGTACTGGGGCGGCCTGGCCACCTGGATCCGCCGCACCCTCGTCGCGGAGGGCAAGGCGTCCCACGCCGACCTGGAGTTGTTCCACATCACCGACGACGTGGAGGAGGCCGTGGCGCGGGTGACGAAGGAGTCCGCCTGACCCCCGCGCCGCCCGCAGGCCGCCCGACGGGATCAGGCGAGCCCGCGCCGGGCCACCGCGGGCGGGCGGTGGCCCGCGATCGAGGCGACCATCTCCAGCACCTGCCGGGTCTCGGCGACCTCGTGGACGCGGTACACCTGCGCGCCGAGCCACGCCGAGACCGCCGTGGTGGCGAGGGTGCCGATCAGCCGCTCCTTGACCGGCCGGTCGAGCGTCTCGCCGACGAAGTCCTTGTTCGACAGCGACACCAGCACCGGCCAGCCGGTCGCCGTCATCTCCGGCAGCCGCCGGGTCGCCTCCAGCGAGTGCCGGGTGTTCTTGCCGAAGTCGTGCCCCGGGTCGATCAGCACGCCGTCGCGCCGCACACCCAGCGCCACCGCGCGCTCCGCCAGGCCCACCGTCACCCGCAGGATGTCCGCCATCACGTCGTCGTACCCGACCCGGTGCGGGCGGGTGCGCGGCTCGGCGCCGCCCGCGTGCGTGCAGACCAGCCCGGCGCCGTAGCGGGCGGCGACCTCGGCGAGCTTGGGGTCCACCCCGCCCCAGGCGTCGTTGAGCAGGTCCGCGCCCGCCTCGCAGACCGCCTCGGCGACCTCGTGCCGCCAGGTGTCGACGCTGATCACCACGTCCGGGTGGCGCCGCCGCACCTCGGCCACGAAGGCGACCGTACGGCGGATCTCCTCCGCCGCCGACACGTCCTCGCCGGGACCGGCTTTCACCCCGCCGATGTCGATGATCGCCGCGCCCTCCGACACCGCCCCCGCGACCCGTTCGAGCGCCGGTTCATCGCTGAACGTGGCCCCCTGGTCGTAGAACGAGTCCGGCGTCCGGTTCACGATCGCCATGATCACCGGCTCCCGTTCGGCGAATTCCCGGGTGCCCAGCCGAAGTGCCACTGCCGCTCCTCATCTCAGACTCATGCGATCGTGGCACGATCGTGCCTGACATGTTGAGTCGCACCCCAGGAGATCGACTTGTTCTGGTTCATGCTCATCGCGCTGGTCGCGGTGGTCGCCGCGGTGGCAATGGCCGTTCTCGGCGACGGCGGTGCGCTGCGGGACTCCGAACCCGACCGGCTTGACGACCGGCTGCCCGCCGACCGGGCGCTGGTCCGCGGCGACATCGACGCCGTACGGCTGCCCGTCGCGGTACGCGGCTACCGCATGATCGACGTCGACGAGGTCCTCGACCGGCTCGGCGCCGAACTCGCGGAGCGCGACGCCCGGATCGCCGACCTGGAGGCGTCGCTCGCCGGGGCGCAGGCCGGCGCCATGGGCCGCCCCTCGCTGCACAAGGACCAGCCGGAGCCGCCGCTGGACGGTGCCGGTGAGTGAGCCGGTGACCGGCGTCGTCGTCGGCGAGGACGGGCTGGCCCGCTGCCCGTGGGGGCTGTCCACGCCCGACTACGTCGCCTACCACGACACCGAGTGGGGACGGCCGGTCCACGGCGACGACGCGCTCTTCGAGCGGGTCTGCCTGGAGGCGTTCCAGTCCGGGCTGTCCTGGATCACCATCCTGCGCCGCCGCGAGACCTTCCGGGCCGCCTTCGACGGCTTCAAGATCGACGCGGTGGCGGAGTTCGGGGACGCCGACAAGGCGCGGCTGCTGGCCGATCCGGGGATCATCCGCAACCGCGCCAAGATCGACGCGTCGGTGGCCAACGCCCGTGCCGCGCGGGCGCTGCGCGACGAGGGCGGGCTCGACGCCCTCGTCTGGTCCTTCGCCCCCGACTCCGCGACCCGCCCGGCCCCGCGCACCGTCGGCGACGTCCCCGCCACCACACCCGAGTCCGTCGCCCTCGCCAAGGCCCTCAAGTCCCACGACTTCCGCTTCGTCGGCCCCACCACCGCCTACGCCCTCATGCAGGCCTGCGGGCTGGTGAACGACCACCTGACCGACTGCTTCGCCCGCCGACCAGAAGCAAAAATCAGCCCGTCCGGCGCTTGAGGACTCAGCGGCCCACGTAGCGCGGCCGTTCCTTCGCGAGGAAGGCGTTCACCGCGATGCGGTGGTCCTCGGCGGCGCCCGCCAGATTCTGGAGTTCGTCCTCCTTGGCGAGGGTGTCGACCAGGGAGTGGGCGGAGCCGTGGGCGAGCGACGCCTTGATCGCCGCGTAGGCGACGGTGGGGCCCTCGGCGAGCGTGCGGGCCACCGCCAGCGCCTCGGCGGCCAGGTCCGCCGCGGGCACGACGCGGTTCGCGATGCCCAGGTCCAACGCCTCGGCGGCCTTGATCGAGCGCGGGAAGAGCAGCAGGTCGGCCGCGCGCCCGGCGCCGACGAGGCGCGGCAGGGTCCACGACACACCGGAGTCGGCGGTGAGCGCGACGCCCGCGAAGGAGGTGTTGAAGGCCGCGGTGTCCGCCACGACCCGGTAGTCCGCCGCGAAGGCGAACCCGGCCCCGGCGCCCGCCGCCACCCCGTTCACCCCGGCGACGACCGGCTTCGCCATGGTCGCGATCGCGGTGACGATGGGGTTGTAGTGCTCGGCGACGGTGGAGAGCCCGCCGCCCGCCGCCAGGACGCCGACGTGCTCCTTGAGGTCCTGGCCGACGCAGAAGGCCCGCCCGGTGCCGGTCAGCAGCACCGCCCGTACCGCGGCGTCGCCCGCCGCCTCCTGAAGGGCGTCCCGCAGTGCGTTCTTGGTGTCCGTGTCGAGCGCGTTCATCGCCTCGGGACGGTTCAGGGTGACGATCGCCAGCCCCTCGACCACCTCGTACAGCACGCTGTCGGCCATGGCAGAACCCCTTCGTCGCGGCAATGGTCCTGGCCAGGATGCCGGACTTCACGGCGGGCGGACATGTGACGTACGTCAAACACTTCGGAGGGCCGGAAAGGTTCGCCGACCCGGCCGATGCCCGTCCCTTCGGCGAATTGGCCGGTTTTGTGGACGGTCGCAGCCGAAGGTAGTGCACCCGATGTTGGTCATCGGGTCGGCGGATGCGGGATAATGGCCGAGAACCAATGTGTTCGAGTCCGAGCTGGTTTCAGGAAGGGGAACGAGCATGGCGGCCATGAAGCCGCGGACGGGTGACGGCCCGCTCGAGGTGACCAAGGAGGGGCGGAGCATCATCATGCGCGTTCCGCTTGAGGGCGGCGGGCGGCTTGTTGTCGAGCTGACCCCGGACGAGGCGGATGCCCTCGGCGACGCGTTGAAGAAGGCCATCGCCTGAGACCAGCGGTCCCCCATTGATCGTCGCGGCCCCGTACACACATCGTGTACGGGGCCGTCGTCGTGTGCGGGGGTGTCCGCAGGGCGGGTGCGGGTGCTTCCGGGAAAGGCGCGCTATCGGCGGCGGACCGCGCAGAGCAGGCCGTCGTCGGTGGGCAGCAGCACCGGGGCCAGCCGGGGGCTGTCGCGTACCGCCCGCATCAGCTCGCGCAGCCGCAGCGACTCCGTGTCCTGGTGGGCGGCGTCGAGCGCGCGGCCCTGGGCGAAGGCGCCCTCGAAGCAGACCAGACCGCCCGGCCGCAGCAGGCGCAGCGATTCGTCGAGGTAGTCCAGGTACTCCAGCCGGTCGCCGTCACAGAAGACGAGGTCGTAGCCGCCGTCGGTGAGGCGGGGGAGTACGTCGAGGGCGCGGCCGGGGATGAAGCGGGACCGGTTGCCGGCGAAGCCCGCCTCCCGGTACGCCTCGCGGGCGAGCTGCTGGCGGTCCGGCTCGGAGTCGACGGTGGTCAGCACGCCGTCCGGCCGCATTCCGCGCAGCAGATGGATTCCGGAGACCCCGGTGCCGGTGCCGATCTCGACCACCGACTTGGCGTCACTCGCCGCCGCGAGAAGTCGCAGCGCGGCACCGGTGCCGGGGGAAACGGGCCGAAGACCGGCCGCGTGCGAACGGGAGCGGGCGCGTATGAGGGCGTCGTCCTCGGCGACGAACGCGTCGGCGAACGCCCAGCTCGCCTGCCGGTTGCCGGTAATGTCCCTCTCCCTGTCACCAGTCTGTTCCTGTCCAAGGTGCAGCCCGCTCGGCGACTGTATCCGCTGGAGCCGGGAACCCGCTGATGGGACTGCGCGTTAGCCATACGGGCAGGAGAACGAATGACATCTCCTTCCCGACGGCAACAGCGCACTTATCCGGAGCTAACGGGCGAGGTGGATATGGTAGGGGCTCTACTGGACACCACCAGAGCCGACAGGGGAGGTGCGGCTGCGGCCGGTGACCGGAAGGTGCTTTCGCGCTTTCGCCGGTCTGCCGGACAGCCGAAATCCGTGACCAACACCGCTGATGATCGTTCACGCGAAAATGGCTCCGCGACCGCGACCTTCGCCACCGACGGGGACGCTCAGGCGTGGACGCCTCCCACGTGGGAGGAGATCGTCAGCACGCACAGTGCCAGGGTCTACCGGCTGGCGTACCGCCTGACCGGCAACCAGCACGACGCGGAGGACCTCACGCAAGAGGTCTTCGTGCGGGTCTTCCGTTCCCTGTCCACCTACACCCCCGGCACCTTCGAGGGCTGGCTGCACCGCATCACCACCAACCTCTTCCTGGACATGGTGCGCCGCCGCCAGCGGATCCGCTTCGACGCCCTCGGGGACGACGCGGCTGAGCGACTGCCCAGCCGCGAGCCGTCCCCCGCGCAGCACTTCAACGACACGCACTTCGACGCGGACGTCCAGCAGGCGCTGGACACCCTCGCGCCGGAGTTCCGCGCCGCCGTGGTGCTCTGTGACATCGAGGGGCTGTCGTACGAGGAGATCGCCGCGACGCTGGGCGTGAAGCTGGGCACGGTACGGAGCCGGATCCACCGCGGCCGCTCCCACCTGCGCAAGGCTCTGGAACACCGGGCACCGGCTGCCCGGCCCGCTCCCGCGCTCGCTGCCGTCACCTCGAAACCTGGCCTGGAGGGCGGGAGAGCGTGAGCAGTAGCGGTTCAGGCGAGCAGCGAGCAGCGCCTGCCGAGCAGCACCTTGGCGACCGCCTCGCCGCGTTCGTCGACGGTGAGCTGGCGGACGACACCCGGGACCGGGTGCTCGCCCACCTTGTGACATGTCCGCAGTGCAAGGCCGCGGCCGCCGAGCAGCGGCGGCTCAAGAGCGTCGTGGCGGGCTCCGAGCCCCCGGCCCTGTCCGCGGGGCTGCTGGCGCGTCTGCAGGGCCTCCCCGGCGGCGGTGACGGCCCCCTGGACGGCCGTGGCGGTGGCCGGGACGACCACGACGACCATGACGACCGCGGTCCGTTCGACGGCAGCCTGCTGGGCTCGGGTGTGTTCCGTTCCGCCCTGAACCGCGGCGCTGACGGCGCGGGCCGGGTCGAGGAGTTCTCCTTCCTCACCCCCAGCCGCGACCTCGTGGCACCGGCCGGCTCCCGGGCGCGCGGTTTCCGTATCCACGAGATGACCCGGGCGGCGCAGCCGCCCCACGCGGACTCCGCGCACGGCCACCCGGCCCTCCCGGCGCACGGCGGCCCCGCCGCGGCCTCCCGCGGCCGCCGCTTCGCCTTCGCCGCCGCCGGCGCCTTCTCCATGGCGGCCATCGCCCTGGGCGGCGCGCTGCCCATGGAGGCGGCGGTCGACGGCGGCGCCCGGCCCGACGACGGCCCCGCGGTGAGCCCGCTGACCGCCAACTCGGTCTCCGACACCCGCGGGGACACCCCGCGTGGCGTCCTGGACGCCGGGGACCGCCGCCAGCTCCGCGCACCCGCCCGGATCTCCGCGGTGACCCCGGTCTCGGTGAGCCGTCCGCTGCTGGCCCCCGGCGACCTGCCGCTGGTGACGCCCGCCGCGACACCGGTGTCGCCGACACAGGCGGCCGCCTCCGTCCACCACTGACGGGGGCTGACCCTTTACCGGGTCGCGACGTACTGTTGGCCCCAGCTATCCCGCACCGCCGGGCCGGGCAGGTACCGTAATGTCCGCCGGACCCTGCCCACCCGGCTGTGGACGTCACAAGGAGCTGCAAGGTGTTCTTCGACATAGGCCCGCTGGAGCTGGTCGCGCTCGTGGTCCTTGCCGTCCTCGTGTTCGGCCCGGACAAACTGCCGAAGGTCATCCAGGACACCATGGCCTTCATCCGAAAGGTGCGGGAATTCTCCGACAGCGCCAAGGAGGACATCCGGCGAGAACTGGGACCTGAGTTCAAGGACTTCGAGTTCGAGGACCTCCATCCCAAGACGTTCATCCGGAAGAACCTGATGAGCGAGGAAGACGAGATGGGTCTCAAGGAGATCCGTAACGGCTTCGACTTCCGCAAGGAGATGGCCGAGGTCACCGACGCCGTGAACGGTGTGGAGCCGCTCTCCACCGGCACCGCCGCCGCCGCGTCCGGCACGACCTCCGCCGCGCCCGCGTCCGGCACCGCCCCGGAATCGCCCGATCGGCTGCGCAAGCGCGACCGGCTGGACCCCGACGAGGCTCCGCCGTTTGATTCCGACGCGACCTGAGTCAACCCCTTAGCGCCTTTTCACCCCATAGGGTGGCTATTGTCCATGTGTTCGCCGTCACCGTGAGCCGTTTCGGCCACCGAACCCACCCAGGGTCGGGCAAGATGGCGAGTCGCCCAGAAGGGCATGGAGGAGGCGCAACCCGCATGGAGACGAAGACCGGCACTGCGCACGGGACGGTCGACGGCTACTTGATGGCCGACTTCCCGTGGTACGGGCTGGACGAGGCGTTCACCGGGCGCCGCTGGCTGCACACGGTCGGCGCGAGCGCGGACGGCACTGTCGAACACGGTTCGATAGGGCATGGCGACGAGCCCTCGCTCAAGGCGGACCCGGCCGACGCGGCCGCTCTGCGATTCGCGGTCGTGGTGACGCTCGCCCGCCGCCCCGGCCGGCGCAGCGCCGACGGCACCGGCGTCCTGGAGGCCACCTCGGTCTCCTCCGCGGCCTGGCTCGCCGGGTCGGGACTGCTGTCCTGCACCTGGCCGACCACCATGGACCGCTCCCTGCGGCAGGACTGGATGGACCAGCAGACCGCCACCGCCTGGGAACTCGCCGACGACCTGACCGGCCCCGGCTGGTCCACGCTCACCCTTCCGGTCGACGGCGAGCCCGCGCCCTTCCACTACCGCGAGTCCGAGTACGGCTGGGTCATGGCGGGCGCCGCCCGCGGTGTCCACCTGGGCGCCTACGGCCGCGGCATGAGCGCGTACGGCCTCGGCCTGGCCGTGGTCAAGGACGTCACGACCTACGAGGGCTGACCGCCCCCTCCGCACACCCGAGGTCCCCGGCGGAACGCCCCGGTGCCGGCAGAACCGGCTCCAGGGCGTTCCAGGCGGCTCAGAACTTGTTGCGCGGGGTGATACCCAGCGACATGCCCGCCAGGCCGCGCTGGCGGCCTCCGAGCTTGCCCGCGATGGACCGCAGCGCGGCGCCCGCGGGGGAGTCGGGGTGGCTGAGCGCCACCGGGCGCCCGTCGTCGCCGCCCTCCCGCAGCCGGACGTCGATCGGGATCTGCCCCAGCACCGGTACGGTCGCGCCGGTGGTCCTGGTCAGCCCCTCGGCGACCCGCTCGCCGCCGCCGCTGCCGAAGACGTCCACGATCTCGTCGCAGTGCGGGCACGGCATGCCCGACATGTTCTCGACGACGCCCACGATCTTCTGGTGCGTCTGCACCGCGATCGACCCGGCCCGCTCGGCGACCTCGGCCGCCGCCTGCTGCGGGGTGGTCACCACCAGGATCTCCGCGTTCGGCACCAGCTGGGCCACCGAGATGGCGATGTCGCCGGTGCCGGGCGGCAGGTCGAGCAGCAGGACGTCGAGGTCGCCCCAGTAGACGTCGGCCAGGAACTGCTGGAGGGCGCGGTGCAGCATCGGGCCGCGCCACACCACCGGCGCGTTGCCCGGGGTGAACATGCCGATCGAGATGACCTTCACCCCGTTGGCCGACGGCGGCATGATCATGTTCTCGACCTGGGTGGGACGCCCCTCCACGCCCAGCATGCGCGGCACGCTGTGACCGTAGATGTCCGCGTCGACCACGCCCACCTTGAGGCCGTCGGCGGCCATCGCGGCGGCCAGGTTGACCGTCACCGAGGACTTGCCGACGCCGCCCTTGCCGGACGCCACCGCGTAGACCCGGGTCAGCGAGCCCGGCTGCGCGAAGGGGACCTCCCGCTCGGCCTGGCCGCCGCGCAGCGAGGACGCCAGCTCGCGCCGCTGCTCGTCGCTCATCACGTCCAGCGTGACCTGGACCGAGGTGACCCCGGCGACCCGCCCGACGGCCTCGGTGACCAGCGAGGTGATGGTGTCGCGCATCGGACAGCCGGACACCGTGAGGTAGACGGTCACGGCGACCGCGCCGTCGGCGGCGATGTCCACGGACTTGACCATGCCGAGGTCGGTGATCGGCTTGTGGATCTCCGGGTCGTTCACCGTCGCCAGCGCGGCGCGTACGGCGTCGTCGGTCGGCGTGGAGCCTGTGGGGTCGGTAGCCATACGTCGATGGTACGGCGGTGGCGGGGCGCCGATCAGCGCCCCCGGCCGTCGCCTTCGTCACTGCGGCCGGCCCCGGGACCGGTGACGGACCTGACCTGCCGGGAGAGGTGCCCGCCCGCCGCCTGCCGCTCCTCGATCTCCTTGAGCAGATCCTGGAGTTCGGAGCGGATCCAGTCCCTGGTCGCCACCTCGCCGAGGTTGATCCGCAGCGCGGCGACCTCGCGGGTCAGGTACTCGGTGTCCGCGATCGAGCGCTCGTTCTGCTTGCGGTCCTGTTCGAGGTTGACCCGGTCCCGGTCGTCCTGCCGGTTCTGCGCCAGCAGGATCAGCGGGGCCGCGTAGGACGCCTGGAGGGACAGCATCAGGGTCAGGAAGATGAACGGGTAGTGGTCGAACCGCATCACCGAGGGCGCGAAGACGTTCCAGCACACCCACAGGATGATGATGATCGTCATCCAGACGATGAACCGCCCAGTGCCCAGGAAACGGGCGATCCGCTCGGAGAAGTTGCCGAACGCCTCCGGGTCGTACGTCGGCAGCAGGCTGCGGCGCGGCGCGCGCGGCTGGTCGAGCCGTACCCGGGTACGCGGGGCGGCGGTCGCGCCCGCCGGGTGCCGGGCGCGGTGCGGGTCGCGCTCGTCAGGTGCCATCGTCCGCCCCCGTCAGGTGGTGCGCGTGGGCGCCGACGGCGCCGTGCAGATCGGTCTCCCGCCAGTCCTCGGGCAGCAGGTGGTCCAGGACGTCGTCCACGGTGACGGCGCCCAGCAGCGACCCGTTGGCATTGACCACCGGCGCGGAGATCAGGTTGTACGTGGCGAGGAAACTGGTCAGCGCGGGCAGCGCGGTGTCCGGCGGCAGCGGCTGCAGGTCGGTGTCCACGATCGAGCCGAGCAGGGTGAACGGCGGATCGCGCAGCAGCCGCTGGAAGTGCACGAGACCGAGGTACTTGCCCGTCGGGGTGTCGTCCGGCGGGCGGCACACGTACACCTGTGCCGCGAGCGCCGGGGAAAGGTCCGGGTTGCGGATCCTGGCGAGCGCGTCGGCGACGGTGGCGTCGGGCCGCAGGATGATCGGCTCGGTGGTCATCAGGCCGCCGGCGGTCCGCTCCTCGTACGACAGCAGCCGCCGTACACCCGCCGCGTCCTGCGGCTGCATCAGCGCCAGCAGCCGCTCCTGCTCGTCCTTCGGCAGCTCGGCCAGCAGGTCGGCGGCGTCGTCGGGGTCCATCGCCTCCAGGACGTCGGCGGCGCGCTCCTCCTTGAGCTTGCTGAGGATCTCCACCTGGTCGTCGTCCGGCAGCTCCTCCAGCACGTCGGCCAGCCGGTCGTCGTCGAGCGCCGCCGCGACCTCGCCGCGGCGCTTGGGGGACAGGTGGTGCAGCACGTTCGCCAGGTCCGCGGGGCGCAGCTGCTCGAAGGTGGCCACCAGGTTCTCGGCGCCCTGGCCGTCCTCGGCGAGCCGGAAACCGGTCACCGCCGACCAGTCGACGGTGAGCGTGGTCCCCTTGCGGCGCAGCGCGCCGGGCTTGCCGCGGCGGACGAAGACCTTGTCGATCTCCCAGTCGCGGCGGACCGGGAGCTGCGTCATCGCCACGTCGAGTACGGTCACCTCCTCGCCGGCCTCGGCGCCGTCCTGCCCCGCCTCGGGGGAGCCGCCGCTGGGCGGTGCGACCAGCCGCACCCGGCGGTCGAGCAGCTCACCCAGTACCAGGGTCTCGGTCTGCCGCTGCTCGAAACGGCGCATGTTCACCACACCGGTGGTGATCACCTGGCCGGACTCCACGCCCGTCACGCGGGTCATCGGCAGGAAGATCCGGCGCCTGCTCACCACCTCGACCACCAGGCCGAGCACCCGCGGCGGGCGACCGCCCACCCGCAGCATGACCACCACGTCACGGACCCGGCCGACCTGGTCGCCGTTGGGATCGAAGACCGCGACACCCGACAGGTGCGAGACGAAGACCCGGGGGGCGCCTGCGGCCATGAGGGGCCTCCTACCGGTCCACGGAGGGCGACTCCGGTCCACTCGTCATCGGTGGCCAGGCTACTCCCCGGGGATCTTGCCCGCCCTGCGGGGTGCTCCCCAGGGGGTACCCTGCGGTAGCTTCACGCCCGCCGTCTCCCCGAGGAGGACGAGTCACGTGTACCGCCGCCACCGCACCGCGGCCGTCCTCGCCACGCTCTGCGCGGGCACCGTACTCAGCGGCTGCCTCGGCATGGGCGGCGGCGACCCGGACGCGGGCACCAACGGCGTCGGCAAGCTCCCCGCCACGACCATCGAGCAGCAGGCGAAGGACGCCGCGGCGGGCGCCGCGACCGTACGGCTGGCCGGCACCGTGCTGAGCAAGGGCCAGACCTTCCGGCTCGACATGCGGCTGCGGGAGAACGGCGGCGTCGGCGAGGTCACCACCAAGGGCGGCACCTTCCAGCTGCTGAGGGTCGGCAAGGACCTCTTCCTCAAGGCGGGCGCCGACTTCTACGGCGACGGCGGCACCGACGAGGACAGCAAGGCCGCCGCCGCCAAGCTCAGCGACAAGTACGTCAAGGTGCCCACCGGCGACCCGGCGTACCAGCAGCTCAGCGGCTTCACCGACAAGAAGGTGCTGCTCGCCGACCTGTTCGTGCTCAGCGCCCCGCTCGCCGTCGGCGGCCACCAGAAGGTGGGGGACGCCCGGACCATAGCCGTCGAGGGCGCCAAGGGCGGCAGCCTGGACGTGTCCCTGGAGGGCCGCCCGTACCCGCTGCGCTACCAGCGGGCCTCGGGCGCGGGCACGCTGACGATGACCGACTGGGGCGAGGACTTCACGCTGGCCGCGCCCGACGCCTCCCATGTGGTCGACTACGGCACGTCAGTCGGTGTCACGCCGGCCCCGGCGCCGAAGAAGTAGCCGCGGCAGGCCCGCCGGGATCGGCCGCCGGGTCGTCGCGGAGGTCACGACGGGGACGGCGGCGCCCGAGCCGTCCGGCATCGCGCCGGGGCTCTCGACCGGCGCTCCGCGCGGAGTGAGGCGGAAGACCTGGCACTCGCGGGCCCAGCGCTCGGTGACGGTCTCCAGGTCCGGGATGTTCAGCCGCTTGCCGCGCAGTTCGTCGACGGCCGCGGTCCACGCCTGCTCGCCGGGCGGCAGCAGCGCCACGTCGGCCGTCCAGCTCACCAGCCGCCCGCCCTTGTCCTTGCTGCGGACGACCACGGTCGCGGCGCCGCCGTCGGCCAGCGCGGGCAGCGGCTGCTCGCCCGGCCCGCCGCCCACGACGCACATCGCCCCGTCGACCCACACATGCCACAGCGCCTGGCCGTCCACCCAGACCAGGCCGGACTTCTTGGTCGCCTCCTCGACGAGCGCGCGCTGCCCGCCGGTTTCCGTCGTCATGCCCCCACCCTATGGGCTGTACGGCGGCCCGCCCGGTGCCGCCCGGGGTGACAGGTGCTCACAGCCGTCACGGGCCTTACGCTTGAGGGCGCCGCCCACCGCCGGGCCGCAGATCCCGAGGAGCACCGTGACCGCCCCGCAGAGCCCCGCTCCCGCGCGCAGTTCCGTCGGTGGCGCAGTGCCGGAGACGGCTGCCCGCGTCCCGGCCGCGTCTTCCGCCGCCCCGCCCGAGGCCGGGGCCGCCCGCACGCTCGACTTCACGCTGCTCGCGGTGGCGATCACCGGAGTCTCGCTGTCGGCGCCGCTGATCGCGTCGACGGCCGCCCCCGCGCTGGCCATCGCCTTCTGGCGCAACGCGATGGCGGTCGGGGTGCTCAGCCCCTTCGCGCTGTGGCGGCAACGCGGCGAGCTGCGCCGGATGGGACGCCGGGCGCTGGGCACCTCGGTACTCGCGGGCGTCGTCCTCGCCGTGCACTTCGGCCTGTGGCTGCCGAGCCTGAGCATGACGTCGGTCGCCACCTCGACCGCGCTGTGCACCACCACCCCGATCTGGACCACGATCATCCTGCGGATCCGCGGCCACCGGCCGCCCGGCATGGTGTGGGCGGGCACCGCGCTCGCCGTGGTGGGCGTGGTGATCCTCACCGGCATCGACCTGTCGACCGACACCCGGGCGCTCGCCGGTGACGCGCTGGCGCTGGGCGCGGGCATCGCGGCCGCCGGGTACGTGCTGCTGGGCGCCGAGGTGCGGCGCACCGCCAGCACCACCGCGTACACCTATGTCTGCTACTCCACGACCGCCCTGGTGCTGCTGGCCGTCTGCCTGGCGTCCGGCTCCGCGCTCGGCGGCTACGACGGCGGCACCTGGCTGAAGATCGTCGGGCTCACGGTCGCCGCCCAGCTGCTCGGGCACACCCTGCTCAACCGGGTGGTGCACGGTCTGGGGCCGTCCACCACCTCGACGGCGATCCTGCTGGAGACGCCGGGCGCGGCGCTGATCGCCGCCGTGTGGCTGGGCCAGACCCCGGCCGCGGCCGCCTATCCGGCGCTCGGCGTGATCCTCGCGGGCCTGGCCCTGGTGATCCTCGCCGACCGCCGGAAGAGCGCGTAGGGCTCCGCCCGTCCGGGGCGCGGCGGTTACAGCCAGCCGTTCCTGCGGAAGCCGCGGTGGATCACGTAACAGATGGCCACGATCGCGATGAGCACCGCCGGGTAGCCGAACTTCCAGCGCAGTTCCGGCATCGTGTCGAAGTTCATGCCGTAGATGCCGGTGATCATCGTGGGCACCGCCAGGATCGCCGCCCAGGCGGTGATCTTGCGCATGTCCTCGTTCTGCACGACGGTGGCCTGGGCCAGGTTGGCCTGGAGGATCGAGTTCAGCAGGTCGTCGAAGCCCACGACCTGCTCGTGGACCCGGGCCACATGGTCGGCCACGTCGCGGAAGTACTTCTGGATCTCCGGGTCGATCAGCCGCATCGGCCGCTCGCCGAGCACCTGCATCGGCCGCAGCAGCGGGGAGACCGCGCGCTTGAACTCCAGTACCTCGCGCTTGAGCTGGTAGATCCGGCCCGCGTCGCCGCCGCGCGAGGACTTGCCCGGCTCGGCGGAGAAGACGTCGATCTCGACCTCGTCGATGTCGTCCTGCACCGCCTCGGTGACCGCGAGGTAGTCGTCCACGACCTGGTCGGCGATGGCGTGCAGCACCGCGGACGGGCCCTTGGCGAGCAGCTCCGGGTCGTCCTCCAGCCGGTGCCGCAGCGCGCGCAGCGATCCGTGGCCGCCGTGCCGGACGGTGATGACGAAGTACCGGCCGGTGAAGACCATCACCTCGCCGCTCTCCACCACCTCGCTGGTGGCGGTGAGTTCGGCGTGCTCGACGTAGCGGATGGTCTTGAAGACGGTGAACAGCGAGTCGTCGTACCGCTCCAGCTTGGGGCGCTGGTGGGCGTGCACGGCGTCCTCGACGGCCAGCGGGTGCAGCCCGAACTCCTCGGCGATACCGGCGAACTCCTGCTCGGTCGGCTCGTGCAGACCGATCCAGACGAAGCCGTCCTTGCCGTCGCACTGGTCGCCCGAGCGGCCCGCCCGTACCGATTCCAGTGCCTCGCGCAGGTCGATGGAGTCACTGCACCTGATGCCGTCGCGGTACACCGCGCAGTCGACCACCGCGCTCGTGGCGATGGCGGAATGATCGGCGCCGTAGTCGTAGGAGGCAGTGCTCTTGCGCAGCGCGGGGCGTACGACAGCACGCAGGTCACGGATCATCGACATGGCAAGCTCCTTCACGGACTGGCCGACGGCATCACGCCGCACTGAAATGCTGATCAGGACTGATTGATCACCAGGCAGTTCAGGGCGCTCTTCCGGCGCGGAGGTGCTCCGCGGGCACAACGTGAGGAGGCGCGTTTCACGGCGGGGAGGCCGGGTAGGAAGCGCGGAGGCTCACATCGCGGGGCGGCGCGAGGAAGAGCTGCCGGTACTGCACGGTCGACTAGGATCCACTGCAGCCCCACCTCCTCCGGCCTGTCCCCGCTGGGGGATGACGTGTGTGAACAACGCCCCACCTTAGCAAGACGCTGTGCCCGTACGGCCGCGCATGGCCGGTTCCTTACGCGTTCTATGCTCGCGGGATGGGCGATCTTCTGACACTGGTCGAGGCGCGGCTGCACTCCGCCTTCGGCGAGCCGGACGCGCGGGCCGCGGTGACCTTCCTGGGCGTCGAGCGCATCGAGGTGCTCCGCTTCTCCGACGGTGACCTGCTGCGTTACGCGACCCTCGGCATGTCGGCGCAGCCCATGAACGATCCGCTGGCCGCGGTCACCGATCCGGTACGCGGCCCCCGCGCCGAACTGCTGCTGACCGTACGCGCCGGACTGGCCGAAACCGACCGGGTCCTCCGCCCGCTGGCCGTCCTCGCCGCGTCCCCGCAGGTCGAGGGCGTCGTCGTGGCCCCCGGCAACTCCCTCGACGTCGGCGACCCGCTCTGGCCCGGCGCCCCCTTCTCCGCGGTGCTCGTCGCCGAGGGCGGTGGGCTGATCGAGGACCTCGCCCTCGACGCCCCGATGGACCCGGTCCGCTTCCTCCCCCTCCTCCCGATGACGCCGAACGAGGCCGCCTGGAAGCGTGTCCGCGGCGCCGGGCCCTTGCAGGAGCTCTGGCTCTCCCACGGCACCGACCTCCGCGACCCCTTGCGGGGGTCGGTCCCCCTGACCTCGTAGTGCCTTCGCCCCGTAGGGGCGCGGGGACGCGGGCTGCGCTTGCGGTGGGCCAGGTACCGGAGGTGCCCCGTCAGGGGCGCGGGGAACTGCGCGGCCCGCCCCCACCGGCCGGTGGTCGGGAGACCACGCGTCTGCCCCATTGGGGCCGGTGGTGACCTGCAGCCCGGTCATGGGCTGGTCGCGCAGTTCCCCGCGCCCCTTCGGGGCGAAGGCACTACGCGGGCTGGGGCGCCGTCGCAGGGGTGTGGCGGGCGATGACGTCCTCGCGGTGGACGACGGTGAGGTGGCGGCGCCGTAGGAGGACGACGGCGGCACCGGCAAGGGCGGCGAGGGCGGCGACGACGAAGGGAATGTGGACGTCGGTCCACCCTTCGATCTTGGGCGCCAGATAGGGCGCCGCCGCCGCGGCGAACCAGCGGACGAAGTTGTAGCCGGCGCTGGCCACCGGCCGTGGCGCGTCGGAGACGCCGAGAGCGAGCTCCGTGTAGACGGTGTTGTTCACGCCGATGAGCGCGCCGGAGACGATCGTCGCGGCGACGGCCGTGGTGTGGTTGCCGTAACCGAGCACGACCAGGTCGGCGGCGAGCAGCACGAGCGAGCCGCCGAGCACCTTCAGCGACCCGAACCGGGCTTGGAGGCGCGGCGCGACGAGGACCGAGAAGACGGCGAGCAGCAGGCCCCAGGCGAAGAAGACGGCGCCGGAGCGGTACGGCGACATGTCCAGCACGAAGGGGGTGAAGGCCAGCACGGTGAAGAACGCGTAGTTGTAGAAGAACGCGGAGGCCGCGGCCGAGGCGAGACCGCCGTGGCCCAGTGCCTTGAGCGGGTCGAGGAGCGAGGTGCGGCGGGCGGGCTTGGGCTGTTCCTTGAGGAAGAAGGTGATGGCCACGAAGCCGATGGCCATCAGCGCGGCCGTGCCGAAGAACGGGTAGCGCCACTTCATGTCGCCGAGCACGGCGCCGAGCAGCGGACCGCAGGCCATGCCGAGGCCGAGCGCGGACTCGTAGAGCAGGATCGCCGAGGCGGCGCCGCCGCTGGCCGCGCCGACGATGACGGCGAGCGAGGTGGAGACGAACAGCGCGTTGCCCAGGCCCCAGCCGGCCCGGAAGCCGACGAGCTGGGCGACCGAGTCGGAGGTGCCCGCGAGCCCGGCGAAGACCACGACCAGCGCCAGCCCGGCAAGCAGCGTCTTGCGGCCGCCGATCCGGCTGGAGACGAAGCCGGTGATCAGCATGGCGACCGCGGTGATCAGGAAGTAGCTGGTGAAGAGCAGCGAGACCTGGCTGGGGGAGGCGGCCAGGCCCTTGGCGATGGACGGCAGGATCGGGTCGACCAGGCCGATGCCCATGAAGGCGACGACGGCGGCGCCGGCGGTGGCCCAGACCGCGGTCGGCTGGCGCAGGATGCTCGGCTTGTCCTCGATGTCCATGGAGCGTTCCCTTCTCGCCGGGGACGGCGGGCGGTTCAGGAAGTAGTTGCGATATACACATACTAGTTGTACGAGGCAACTGATGCAACCACCAACTACTTTTGGTCCGTGACTGCCGGGCCCGGACGGGTGATCGTCCTTGACGGGGGCACAGTCGCGGAGGACCGTTGAGCGGTATGAGGGGCGAACCCAGTTGCCCGAAGTGCGGTGGCAGGGTGCGCGCACCCGGCCTCTTTGCCGACTCCTGGCAGTGTGATGTCCACGGCATCGTGCATCCGCTGCAACCTGTCGTCCCGCCGAGCGTCGAGGCGCTCGGCGTCGTCGTGCACCGCGCGCAGGTGCCCGTCTGGATGCCCTGGCCGCTCCCCGTCGGCTGGCTGTTCTCCGGTGTCGCCGCCGCGGGCGACGACCGCAGCGGCGGACGCGCCACCGCCGTCGCCTGCTCGGGTCCCGGACCCCTCGGCGGCCCCGGTGAACTGATGCTGATCGCCGAGGAGCTGGGCGTCGGCCTCGGTGCCCGCTACGCCGGGATCGACGGCCCCGACCCCGGCCCCTCGATGTGCGTGGACCGGCCGCCGCACGCCAAGGTGCTGGCCGCGGGCCGCCCCACCCCGCTGTGGCATGTCGGCGGCGCCCCCGACGACCGGGTGGTCTTCGCGGGCGAGGCCCGCGGGCTCTGGCTGTGGGCGATCGTCTGGCCGGAGCAGACCGGGCTGCTGATGTACGACGAGCTGGTGCTGACCGATCTGCGGGACGCGGGCGCCGAGGTCGACCTGCTGCCCTGCGGGGCGCTCACCCCGCGTCTGCTGTCCTGAGGCCGATTCCGGCCGCCGCCCCGCGCATCCAAGGGTCCGCTGACGGTCCGCCGAAGGTCCTACGCCTGGGGCGCGTTGAGTCCTGTGAATCGCAGGCGGATTCGGACGCTATCCTGGTATCCCGTCCCCTGTCCCCACCGTCCTCCGGGAGCCCGTGCCGTGCGTGTCGACCTGCACACCCACTCCACGGCGTCCGACGGTACGGACACGCCCGCGGAACTGGTGCGCAACGCCGCCGAAGCGGGCCTGGACGTCGTCGCCCTCACCGACCACGACACGGTCGGCGGATACGCCGAGGCGACCGCCGCGCTGCGCCGACTCCCGTCCCGGGGCGCCTCCTTGACGCTGGTCACCGGCGCCGAGCTGTCCTGCCGTATCGACGGCGTCAGCATGCACATGCTGGCCTACCTCTTCGACCCCGACGAGCCCACGTTGCACCGCGAGCGCGAACTCGTCCGCGACGACCGCGTGCCCCGGGCCCGTGCCATGGTCGCCAGGCTCCAGGAGTTGGGCGTGCCGGTCACCTGGGAGCGGGTGGCCGCGATCGCGAACGGCGGCTCCGTCGGGCGGCCGCACATCGCCACCGCGCTGGTGGAACTCGGCGTCGTCGACACCGTCTCCGACGCCTTCACCTCGCACTGGCTCGCCAACGACGGCCGCGCGTACGTGCCCAAGCACGAACTGGACCCCTTCGACGCCGTACGCCTGGTCAAGGGCGCGGGCGGGGTCACCGTCTTCGCGCACCCCGGCGCGCACAAGCGCGGCGAGACCGTGCCCGACGTGGTGATAGCCGAACTCGCGGCGGCGGGCCTGGACGGCATCGAGGTCGACCACATGGACCACGACGCGCCCACCAGGGCCCGGCTGCGGGCGCTCGCCGCCGAGACCGGGCTGCTGGCCACCGGCTCCAGCGACTACCACGGCAGCCGTAAGACCTGCGGCCTCGGCGAGTTCACCACCGACCCGGAGGTGTACCGGGAGATCGCCCGCAGGGCGACCGGCGCGGAGCCGATCAGCGCCGTCTAGCGCGCGTCCCGCTCCCGCCCCCGTAACCCTGCCCGCACGCGGGCCGCGCCGTCGCGCGCGACCGTGTCCGCCCACCCGCCGAAAGCGCTGTGCCCACCATGTTCGACATCACCCTCTTCGGGTCGGTCTTCTTCACGCTCTTCGTGATCATGGACCCGCCCGGCATCACCCCGATCTTCCTCGCCCTCACCTCCGGCCGCGCTACCAAGGTGCAGCGGCGGATGGCCTGGCAGGCCGCGTCGGTCGCGCTGGGCGTGATCACCGTCTTCGGCATCTGCGGCCACCAGATCCTCGACTACCTGCATGTGTCGGTGCCCGCGCTGCGGGTGGCGGGCGGTCTGCTGCTCCTGCTGATCGCCCTCGACCTGCTCACCGGCAAGGCCGACGAGCCGACCCAGACCAAGGACGTCAATGTCGCCCTGGTCCCGCTCGGCATGCCGCTGCTGGCCGGTCCCGGCGCCATCGTCACCGTGATCCTGGCCGTGCAGCACGCCGACGGCTTCGGCCAGCAGGTCTCGGTGTGGCTGGCGATCGTCGCCATGCACGCGGTGCTGTGGCTGACGATGCGCTACTCGCTGGCGATCATCCGGCTGATCAAGGAGGGCGGTGTCGTGCTGGTGACCCGGCTGTCCGGCATGCTGCTGTCCGCGATCGCCGTCCAGTCGGTGGCCAACGGCATCTTCGGCTTCATCCACGGCCAGGGGTGACCACCGGCGCCCGGACATGCGAAAGCGCCCCGTACGTCCTTCCGGTACGGGGCGCCGATGCGTGGGTCAGTGGAGTCGTCAGTCCGCGGGGCGGATGTAGATGCGCTGGCCTATGGCAGCGGCCTGCTGGACGATCTTGTTGACGGCGGTGGCCTCGACGACGGTGCTGTCCACAGCGGTGCCGTTCCTGTCGTCGAGTCGCATGATCTCGAAGCGCATGGGGCTTCTCCCTTCGTCCCTCGTTACATGTGTGGTCAACCAACACCCCCTCGAAAACATTCCCTACACTAAAGAAATCTTTTTGCGGCCTAACTAATCCCTGCTCCAGAAGCCGATCAGCGCCGCCGCGGTCTCGGCCGGGCGCTCGGCGTTCGGTGAGTGCTCGGCGCCCTTGATCACCACACGGGGCGCGTTGAGCCGTACCGCCATCGCGTCCACCCAGGGGACCGGCCAGGCGTAGTCCACCTCACCGGAGATGACGAATTTCGGCAACGGTACGGCCGCAAGCTCGTCGACTCGGTCGGTTTCGGTCATCAACTGCCGTGCGGTCGCCATAAGTTGCTCAGGAACGGTGGTCACCCAGCGCCGGTGCAGAAACGCGTCGATCGCGGCGGGGGTGTCCGGCTGCTCGCTGTTCTCCGCGTCCAGCGAGCGCATCACCTGCCAGACCGCTTCCATGTCGAAGCCGAGGGCGGGCAGGCCGTCCAGCAGCATCTGCGTACGGGCCTGCTGGGACGCGTCGATCGCGGCCGGCCCGCTGCTCATCAGCGTCAGCGACGCCCATGGGTGCCGGCCCTGGGCCGCCTCGGAGATCACCGCCGACCGTGTGATCAGACCGCCCAGCGAGTGCCCCAGCAGGTGCGGCGGGCCGCCGCCGTCGACGAGCGCCGCGGTCTGCGCCACCACGTCGGCCGCCAACTCGCGCTGTGCGTACGCCCGTTCGTCCCGCGGGCCGTCCGTCTCGTACTGCCCCCTGCCGTCCACCGCCACCACCCGGTACCCGGCCGCCGACAGCGGGCCCAGCAGCGCGGTGAAGTCCTCCTTGCTGCCGGTGAAGCCCGGGATCAGCAGCGCGGTCCCCCGCGCGGGCACCTCCGCCGCGGGCGCGGCGTCCAGCACGGCGAACGCTCCCCGCGACGTCTCCAACCGCCGCGCGACGACGGTCTCCGGCAGGTCCAGGGCAGTGGGTCGGCTCATGACGCGAGATTACGCGCCGCATATGTCCGAGAGGTTGCCTCCGGCGGAGTTCCCGCCACCCCGTTCCCCGGGATGGCCCCGAACCGGCCTTGCGCCTCCGGCGCGGGGAAGCGGGCTGCGCTTGCGGTGGTCCAGGCACCGGACGTGCCCCGTAGGGGCGCGGGGACGCGGGCTGCGCTTGCGGTGGTCCAGGCTCCGTAGTGCCCCGTAGGGGCGCGGGGAACTGCGCGGCCCGCCCCCACCGGGCCGGTGGTCGGGAAACAACGCGTCTGCCCCATTGGGGCCGGTGGTGACCTGCAGCCAGGTCATGGGCTGGTCGCGCAGTTCCCCGCGCCCCTAACGGGGCACGCCCCCGGCCCTGGGGGGCCGGGGGCGGGGGTGTCAGCTCTCGGTGGTGGCGGCCGGCTTGCGGGCGGCGCGCTTGCGGGGGGCCTTCGGGGCCTCCTCGGTCACCGCGACCGCGGCCTCGGGGGCGGCGGTCTTGCGCGGGGCGCGCTTTCGGGGGGCCTTGGGGGCCTCCACCACGGCCTCGACGGCCTCCGTGGTCACCGTTTCCGCGGCGGTCTTGCGGGTGCGGCGGCGCGGGACCGTGACGGCCTCTTCGGTGACCGGCTCGGCGACCGCGACGGCGACCGCGGTGTCCGCGGTGGCCTTGCGGGTGCGGCGGCGGGGGACCGTGACGGCTTCCTCGGCGACGGGCTCCGCGGCCTCGACGGCCTCCGTGGTCACCGCTTCCGCGGCGGTCTTGCGGGTGCGGCGGCGGGGGACCTTCGGGGTGTCCTCGGGGGCCGACGGCTCGACGAAGACGTCCGGGATGGCCCTGCGGGCCCGGCGCTGCGGGACCCGGGAGGTGACCGGCGCCTCGGCGACGGCGGTGGCGGCGGGAGCCGCCTCCACGACCGCTTCCACCGCCGCTTCCACGAGGGGCGCCGCGGCCGTCACCTCGGAGGCGGCGGCGGGAGCCGAGCCGCGGGTGCGGCGACGGCGGCGCGGGGTCCTGGGGGCGTCCTCGGACGCGGCGGGCGCGGGCACGGCCTCCGGGGAGGTCACGGCCTCGGCCGCCACCTCGCCGCCACCGCGGGTGCGGCGGCGCTGGCGCGGGGCGCGGGTACGGGCGGGGCGCTCCTCGGCGGCGGGACGGCTCGCGGCCGCCGGGCGGCGGCCACCGCGGGCGCCACGGCCACCGGTCTCACCGAGGTCCTCGACGACCTCCGCGTCGAGCCCGGCACGGGTCCGCTCGGCGCGCGGCAGTATCCCCTTGGTGCCCGCCGGGATGCCCAGCAGCTCGTACAGGTGCGGGGACGTCGAGTACGTCTCCTCCGGGTCGTTGAACGACAGGTCCAGCGCCTTGTTGATGAGCTGCCAGCGCGGGATGTCGTCCCAGTCGACCAGGGTGATCGCGATACCGGACGCGCCCGCGCGGCCGGTGCGGCCGATGCGATGGAGGTACGTCTTCTCGTCCTCCGGCGTCTGGTAGTTGATCACGTGCGTGACGCCCTCGACGTCGATACCGCGGGCGGCGACGTCGGTGCAGACCAGCACGTCGACCTTGCCGTTGCGGAACGCGCGCAGCGCCTGCTCACGCGCGCCCTGGCCGAGGTCGCCATGGACCGCGCCGGAGGCGAAACCGCGCTTCTCGAGCTGCTCGGCCACATCGGCGGCCGTCCGCTTCGTACGGCAGAAGATCATCGCCAGACCGCGGCCCTCGGCCTGGAGGATGCGGGAGACCAGCTCCGGCTTGTCCATCGAGTGGGCGCGGAAGACATGCTGGGTGGTGTTGGCGACCGTCGCGCCCTCGTCGTCCGGCGAGGTGGCGCGGATGTGCGTGGGCTGCGACATGTAGCGGCGGGCCAGGCTGATCACGGCGCCGGGCATGGTCGCGGAGAACAGCATGGTCTGGCGCCGCACCGGCAGCATGCCCATGATCTTCTCGACGTCGGGCAGGAAGCCCAGGTCGAGCATCTCGTCGGCCTCGTCGAGGACGAGCGCGCGCACGTGCTTGAGGTCGAGCTTCTTCTGGCCCGCGAGGTCCAGCAGGCGGCCCGGGGTGCCGACGATCACGTCGACGCCCTTCTTGAGCGCTTCGACCTGCGGCTCGTAGGCCCGGCCGCCGTAGATGGCCAGGACGCGGACGTTACGGACCTTGCCCGCGGTGAGCAGGTCGTTGGTGACCTGCTGGCACAGCTCGCGGGTCGGGACCACGACGAGCGCCTGCGGGGCGTCGGTCAGCTGGTCGGGCGTGGCGCGGCCGGCCTCGACGTCGGCGGCGACGGTGACGCGCTCCAGCAGCGGGAGGCCGAAACCGAGCGTCTTGCCGGTGCCGGTCTTCGCCTGGCCGATGACGTCGCTGCCCGCGAGGGCGACCGGGAGCGTCATCTCCTGGATCGGGAACGGGGTGACGATGCCGACGGCCTCAAGGGCCTCGGCGGTCTCGGCGAGGATGCCGAGACTGCGAAAAGTCAGGGTGCTGGTCAGGATGCTTGCCTCTTCTGTGAGACGCGGCACTGAGCGGCGAGGGGGGTCGAGCAGCCGGGTCGTGTGAGGCGACGCCGGTCACTGACCGCGCAGAGGTGAGTGCGGCTGATGTAGCCGCGTAGCGCGGGACCGCTGCCCTCGCTCATGCCGCGAGTGGGCCCCTCCCGATGTCAGGAGGGCGGTCGGTTCGGAGCCGATCGGGCCACCGACCGGGCATCCAGGTACTGCATACGTCGCCCGCCGGGGATCGGAAACAAGCCGAATACCGGCGGGTGCATTACCACTCTACCCCGGAAACACGTACCTGCACCCGATCAAATGTTTCGTTCGGGATGTTGGTGATCGTTCAAGGGTGCTTACGACCCTCCGGGACTTGGCTATTGTGCGCTCCATGGAGACGCCAGACGAGACCCCCGCCCCCGCCACCGGAATCGCCGCACAGGACTGGACCGCCGCGTCCGCGGACCCGCAGTACCGGGCCGCCGTCGTCGATCTGCTGGGCGCGCTGGCCTACGGGGAACTGGCCGCCTTCGAGCGGCTCGCGGAGGACGCGAAGCTCGCCCCGACGCTGGAGGACAAGGCGGAGCTCGCCGCGATGGCCGCGGCCGAGTTCCACCACTTCGAGCGGCTGCGGGACCGGCTCTCCGAGATCGGCGAGGCGCCGAACCGCGCGATGCAGCCCTTCGGCGCGGCGCTGGACGAGTTCCACCGCCAGACCGCGCCATCGGACTGGCTCGAAGGGCTGGTCAAGGCGTACGTGGGCGACTCGATCGCCTCGGACTTCTACCGTGAGGTCGCGGCCCGCCTCGACACCGACACCCGCACCCTGGTGCTCGCCGTCCTCGACGACACCGGGCACGCCACCTTCGCGGTGGAGAAGGTCCGCGCGGCCATCGAGGCCGAGCCGCGGGTCGGCGGCAGGCTGGCGCTGTGGGCGCGGCGGCTGATGGGCGAGGCGCTCTCCCAGGCCCAGCGGGTGGTCGCCGACCGCGACGCGCTCTCCACCATGCTGGTCGGCGGCGTCGCCGACGGCTTCGACCTCGCCGAGGTCGGCCGGATGTTCTCCCGGATCACCGAGGCCCACACCAAGCGGATGGCCGCCCTCGGACTTGCTGCCTAAGGCCCCGACGGCCGTGTAACGCCCCGACCGGCGCCTAGGCGCCGGTCGGGCTCACTTTGGCGTGGCGGCCGCGCCGTGGCGGCCTGGCCAGCAGGCTGAGCAGCGCGGCGGCCACCAGCAGCGCGGCGGGCAGCGTCGCCTCCGGGTGGCCGGGGCCGACGATCGTGTACGTGACCAGACCGCCGAGCAGGCCCGCCACCGGTCCCGTGGCCAGCGCCAGCGGACTGGGAGGCAGCCGTGACGGGAAGAGCCGGGTGGCCGCCACGGCGGCGGCGAATCCGAGAACGGCGAAGGCTGCGGCTTCCCAGAGCATCGTGATCCCTCCGGTGGTACGGATGGCACGGACCGGTCCGTACGGGTCCTACCCCCGGAAGAGGCGCGACAAAACGGAGGGGTGGCAGCCGGTTACTACCGGTTGCCACCCCTCCATGGGCTTTCGCCCGAATCGTGCGAGGCGCGTTGCGTCAGAGCGAGGCGCCGAACCCGACCTTGCGCGCGGCGGGCTCACCGATCTCCACGTAGGCGAGCCGGTCGGCGGGGACCAGGACCTTGCGGCCGTGCTCGTCCTCCAGGCTCAGCAGCTTCGAGGCACCGGAGAGGGCGTCGGATACGGCCTTCTCGACCTCCGCGACCGACTGCACGCTCTCGATGCTGATCTCGCGCGGCGCGTGCTGCACGCCGATCTTGACCTCCACGGCTGGGATACCTCCGATGGTCTGGCGGTGTGCGCGGTGGGAATCGCGCCGTACGCAGCAAGACTAGCCCGCCGTGACCGGCCGGAATCCGTACATCGAGAACGCCGTGAGCGAACACGCGGGGCGTCGCCCACGGCGGTGCCGGTCGTCAGTGGTGGCCGTCGGCGCCGTGCAGCGGGAAACCGGCGATACCGCGCCAGGCGAGCGAGGTCAGCAGGTCCACCGCGGTGTCGCGCGGGACGGTGCTCTTGCTGGCCAGCCAGTAGCGGGCCACGACCTGGGAGACGCCGCCGAGCCCGACCGCCAGCAGCATCGACTGGTCGCGGGACAGACCGGTGTCCTCGGCGATGACCTCACTGATCGCCTCGGCGCACTGCAGCGAGACCTTGTCGACCCGCTCGCGCACCGCGGGCTCGTTGGTCAGGTCCGACTCGAAGACCAGCCGGAAGGCGCCGCCCTCGTCCTCGACGTAGGCGAAGTACGCGTCCATGGTCGCCGCGACGCGCTGCTTGTTGTCCGTGGTGGACGCCAGCGCGGTGCGCACCGACTGCAGCAGTGACTCGCAGTGCTGGTCGAGCAGCGCCAGATACAGTTCGAGCTTGCCGGGAAAGTGCTGGTAGAGCACCGGCTTGCTGACTCCGGCCCGCTCGGCGATGTCGTCCATCGCGGCGGAGTGGTAACCCTGCGCGACGAAAACCTCCTGGGCCGCGCCCAACAGTTGTTCACGTCGGGCCCGTCGGGGCAGGCGGGTGCCGCGCGGCCGCGCCTGAGTCTGCTCGATGGCTGTCACGCCGCCTCCCAATTCTGGTGAAGGAACGAAGAACACTGCGATGGCCATCGTACTTTTGAGTAACGACCCTGTGCGCGGTGCGAGCGCACATTCTCACTACCTGGAAGCTTTCGGCCAGTGCCGGTGCATATGCCGGGCCGGTGGCCGAACCCGGTCGAGGCCGCCCGCGGCGCCCGTCAGCGGTAGTCGTCCTCGTCCATATCGACGACGCGCCGCTGCTCCGCGGTGTCCGCGGGGTCGGCCTCCTCGACCCGGTCGGCAGGACGCTCGGTGATCGGTTCGTCGCGGTGCTGCAGCAGTTCGATGTGCTGCTCGGCGGTGTCGGCCTCGGGAGCCTCCAGGTCGAGCTCGGCGTCGAGGGCGATCTGCGCCGCGTCGAACTCGTCGGCTTCCCTCTCGAAGCTCGCGATCTCGTCGGACATGGCCCCTCCTTTCCGTGCCTCACCTTGGAGCCTAGGCCGTGTCCGGCACATCCCGCCTGTCTGGGGACGTCCGGCCCGGCCCAGGAGCACGGCGCCTCGCGCGCGATTCCGGCGGCGCGTGGCTGTTTGTCGGTTCCTGTGACGGCGAACACACCGACCCGCGTGTGATCGTCTCGTAACATTCATCCATGCCCCCGACCGACGCTCCTCACACGGCCACCGTCCCGGTGCTTCTGCCGGCGCCGGGTCCGCTGCTGTCACCTGGGGAATCGGCGCAGATGGTGAGCCTGCCGGGGCTCAGCGTGATGGTGCGGTCGCACGAACCGGCGGCTTCCGGGCTGCCGCCCGCGCTGTACGTGCACGGGCTGGGCGGATCGTCGCAGAACTGGTCCGCGCTGATGCCGAAGCTGGCCGACCGGGTCGACGGGCAGGCGCTGGATCTGCCCGGATTCGGCCATTCCCCGCCGCCTGACGACAGCGACTACTCGATCGCGGGACACGCCCGGGCGGTCATCCGGCTGCTGGAGGCGCAGGGGCGCGGCCCCGTCCATCTCTTCGGCAACTCGATGGGCGGCGCGGTGTCCGTGAAG
The DNA here is from genome assembly GCF_040680795.1 of Streptomyces sp. NPDC051976. Lineage (NCBI taxonomy): Bacteria > Bacillati > Actinomycetota > Actinomycetes > Kitasatosporales > Streptomycetaceae > Streptomyces > Streptomyces sp. NPDC051976. The sequence continues at coordinate 8,199 of NZ_JBFAXL010000043.1, read as the reverse complement.
GTCGCCGCCGCCCGGCCCGACCTGGTGCGCACGCTCACCCTGATCTCGCCCGCGCTCCCGGAGCTGCCGCCGCAGCGCACCGCCTGGCCCACCGGCCTGGTCTCGGTGCCCGGCATCCCGGCGCTGTATCTGCGCGCCACCCGCGACTGGCCGATCGAGCGCCGCACCGCGGAGCTGATGGCGCTCTGCTACGGCGACCCGTCGCTGGTCGGCGAACCGGCCCGCGCGGCGGCCGCCGACGAGTACCAGCGGCGGATCTCCCTGCCGTACTTCTGGGACGCGCTGGTCCGCTCGACCCGCGGGATCGTCAACGCGTACACCCTCGGCGGCCAGCATTCCCTGTGGCGCCAGGCGGAACGGGTGCTGGCGCCCACGCTGCTCGTCTACGGTGGGCGCGACAAACTTGTTTCGGTACGGGTCGCGCCCCGCGCGGCCAGGGCCTTCCGCGACGCGCGGCTGCTGACGATTCCCGGCAGCGGCCATGTGTCGATGATGGAGTACCCGGAACTGGTGGCACGGGCCTTCCGCGACCTGCTCGACGAGGTCGCGGTGGCCGCCGAGCGCGAGGCCGGCACGGCCGGAGGGGACAGCACGGACCGTACGAGCCCTACGAACGCCACGGCGACCGGGAGCTGATCGAGGACGTGGGCAAGCACAGTGCGAGGGGCGGCCAGGACGGCCGCGACAACCCCATACCGGGCCCGGTCGGCCTCCCCGGCCGCGGACCCGTCGGCCCGTCGTCCGCCGGAGCGCCCGGCAGCGGCCGCCGCCGCCGCGGCCCCGGCACGGGTCCCGGCATCGGTCCCGTCAGCGACCACGACGCCGACGCCTTCCTCAACTACCGGCCGCAGGACCACGACGGGCCGCCGCCGGCCCACCCGGAGCACCGCGAGCACGGCGCCTGGGGCGCGTCCGGCGGCTGGCCCGCGGCCGCGGAGACCGGCCGCTACTACGGTCCGGCGCGCACCCGCGGTGTGCTCGACCCGATCGAGGAGTGGGCCGAGGACTGGGCCGCCTACGACACCGCCGCCGCGCTCAGCGGGCCCACCACCGGGCCGGTCATGGGCGGTTCCGGCATGTACGGCCGGGCCGCGCATGCTCCGGCGACCCGGCTGATCCCGCGGCCCCGGCAGGAGTTCGTCGACGCCTTCGGGCCGGACGCCCCGCCGGTGACGACGCTGCCCGCGGAGCCGCTGACGCCGTCGGTCACCGAGGTCGACGAGACGCGCGGCAAGAGCGGCGGCAAGGGGCGGACGCTGAGCGGCGTGGCCGCCGCCGCGGTCGTCACGGTGCTCGCGGTGGTGGCCACCGGCCAGCTGCACGGAAGTGACAAGAAGCACAGCGACCCGCCGTCCGGTGACCCCACGGCGCGGTCGACGCCGGACGAGGCGTCCCGCTCGCAGAACCGGTCGGCCGCCCCCACCGGGGCCCCGTCGGCGACCGTGGCACCGGCGTCGTACGACGAGCTGATGGCCAGGCAGTACCCGCTCGACCCGCACCTGGCGCTGTCCGGCGCCTTCACCACGGTGGCCGGGCACCAGGCGGCGCCGGGCACCGGCAAGCTCATGAGGTTCCGGGTCGACGTGGAGCGGGGGCTGCCGCTGGACGCGGACCTGTTCTCCGAGACGGTCTTCAAGACACTGAACGACGACCGCAGTTGGGGTCACGGCGGGAAGATGACCTTCGAGCGGGTCTCCAGCGGCCCGGCGGACATCGTGATCACCCTGGCCAGCCCCGCCACCACGGCGAAGTGGTGTGCCAAGTCCGGTCTGGACACGTCGATTGAGAACGTGTCATGTGACGCGGCGTCAACTCCGCGCACGATGATCAACGCCTACCGCTGGGCGCAGGGCGCCGACACCTACGGCGCGGCGCGCATGCACGAGTACCGCCAGATGCTGATCAACCACGAGGTCGGGCACCGGCTCGGGCACAGCCATGTCGGCTGCCCCGCGCAGGGCGCGCCGGCGCCGGTGATGATGCAGCAGACCAAGTTCCTGTCCCTGGACGGCGGTCCCACCTGCAAGCCGAACGCATGGCCGTTCCCGTAGTGGATCACGCGGCGTCCATAAGCGATCGTTGGGGATCGTATTGATTCGGCTTTGACATTCGAGGGTGCCGCGCTGCACCCTTGCGTCCATGCCGCACCGCCATTCACGTCCGTCCGCGAGCGCCAGCATCGAGCTGGCGCTGATCGGCGTGACCTGGCACAGCGTCGCCGACGTGCACTGTCGTTGACCCACGGCTCCGCCGCGTAGAGGCCCTTCTTCAGGGCCTCCGCCGCGGGCTGTTCCGGCGCGTTCCCTTCTCTCGCTCACCACCTTCTCCGTGCGCCCGCACGGCTCTGAAAGGCTCCTTTGATGCGTCATTTGTCCGTTAAGTCCCGCCATGTTGGCGTGATCGTCGTCGGTCTGGCCCTCGCCGGAGGGGCCGTCGCCTGCGGCCCGAAGAGCGGCGGTGACGCGAAGGCGAGCGACGGCAAGCCGCAGCGCGGCGGCACCCTGTACGTGCTGAACAACCAGCCGCAGGAGGACTTCGACCCGGCCCGGCTCTACACCTCGGGCGGCGGCAACGTCCCCTCGCTGGTCTACCGGACGCTCACCACCCGCAACCGCGCCAACGGCCCGGCCGGCGCCAAGGTGGTCCCCGACCTCGCGACCGACACCGGCGAGCCCAGCAAGGACGCCACCGTCTGGACGTACCACCTCAAGGACGGCCTCACCTACGAGGACGGCAGCCCCATCACCTCCGCCGACATCAAGTACGGCATCGAGCGGTCCTTCGCCGCCGAGCTGTCGGGCGGCGCGCCCTATCTGCGCGACTGGCTGATAGGCGGCGCCGCGTACCAGGGCCCGTACAAGGACAAGAAGGGCCTGGCGTCGGTCGAGACGCCGGACCCGAAGACCATCGTGTTCCACCTGAACAAGCCCGAGGGCGAGTTCCCGTTCCTGGCCACGCAGACCTCCTTCGCGCCGGTGCCGAAGGCCAAGGACGACGGCACCAAGTACGCCTCGCACCCCGTCTCGTCGGGCCCGTACCGGGTGGTGAAGAACGAGAACAACGGCGAGCACCTCGTCCTGGAGCGCAACCCGCACTGGTCGGCCGCCACCGACAGCCAGCGCAAGGCGTACCCCGACACCATCGACGTCCAGTCGGGCCTCGACCAGGCCGTCATCAACCAGCGGCTGTCCGCGGGCGTCGGCAAGGACGCGGACGCCGTCACCACCGACACCAACCTCGGCCCCGCCGAGCTGGCCAAGGTCACCGGCGACAAGAACCTGGCCGGCCGGGTCGGCACCGGGCACTTCGGCTACACCGACTACATCGCCTTCAACCCCAAGGTGAAGCCGTTCGACAACATCAAGGTGCGCCAGGCCATCGCGTACGCCGTCGACCGCACCACGGTGGTCAACGCCCAGGGCGGCTCCTCGCTCAACGACCCCGCCACCACCTTCCTGCCCGAGCAGGCGTCCTTCGGCTACACGCCGTACGACCCGTTCCCCGCGGGCAAGGACGGCGACCCGGCGAAGGCCAAGGAGCTGCTGAAGGAGGCCGGTTACCCCAACGGTCTGACCGTCTCCCTCACCCACGAGTCCACCAAGGGCGACGAGCAGGGCCCCGAGGTCGCCACCGCCGTGCAGGAGGCGCTCAAGGCCGCCGGGATCACGGTGAAGCTCGACGCCCAGGAGCACGCCGCCTTCGGCCAGAAGATCCGCACCATCAAGACCGAGCCCGGCTTCTTCCTCACCGGCTGGGGCGCCGACTGGCCGTCCGGCGGCCCGTTCCTCGGCCCGATCTTCGACGGCCGCCAGATCGTCAGGGACGGCGACAACTTCAACAACGCCCAGCTCGACGACCCGGCCGTGAACAACGAGATCGACGCGATCAACAAGATCACCGACCTCAAGGCCGCCGCCGTTCGCTGGGGCGCGCTGGACAAGAAGATCGGCGAGCAGGCGCTGACCGTGCCGCTGTTCCACCCCGTCTACAAGCGGCTGTTCGGCAAGGACATCAAGAACGTCGTGATCAGCGACTGGACCGGTGTGCTGGACATCTCGCAGGTCTCGGTGAAGTGACACCGTGACCGTCGAAGCACTCTCGGCCGCCGGGGCCGGGGCGGACGCCGTCGCGTCCGCCCCGGCCTCGGGGGCCCGGCAGGTCTGGCGGCGGCTGCGCACCCAGCGCGCGGCCCTCGCCGGGGCCGCCGTCATCGTCCTGCTCGTCCTGGTCGCCGCCGGGGCGCCGCTGCTGGCCGCCCTCGAAGGCCAGGACACCACCAGCTACCACGCCGGCCTGGTCGACTCCGCCTCCGGCGGCGTCCCGCTCGGCTCCTTCGGCGGCGTCTCCGGCGCGCACTGGCTCGGCGTCGAACCCGGCACCGGACGCGACCTGTTCGCCCGGCTCGTCTACGGCTCGCGGATCTCCCTGGTGGTGGCGCTCGGCGCCACCGTCCTCCAGGTCATCCTCGGGGTCGTCCTCGGCCTCGCGGCCGGGCTCGGCAACCGCTTCGCCGACAGCGTGCTCAGCCGGGTCACCGACATCTTCGTCACCATGCCCGCGCTGGTCTTCGCCATCGCGCTGCTCGCGGTGGTCCCCGACGGCTTCCCCCGCCCCGTACTGCTGATGCTGGTCCTCGGCCTGCTCGCCTGGGGCGGCATCGCGAAGATCGTCCGGGCGCAGGTGCTCACCCTGAAGTCCCTGGACTACGTGGCAGCGTCCCGGCTCGGCGGCTCCAGCCCGTGGCGGACCGCCCGCCGCGAATTGCTGCCCGCGCTGGTCGCCCCGGTCCTCACCTACGCGGCGATCCTGCTGCCGTCCAACATCGTCTCCGAGGCGGGCCTGTCCTTCCTCGGTATCGGCGTCACCCCGCCGACGCCGTCCTGGGGGCAGATGCTCTCCAGCGCCAGCACCTGGTACCAGGCCGACTCGGCGTACGTCCTGCTGCCCGCCGCGCTGCTGTTCTTCACCGTGCTGGCCTTCACCGTCTTCGCGGACGGCGTCCGCACCGCGCTGGACCCGCGGGTCGCCAGCAGGCTGCGGGTGGGCACCGGGCGCGGGTCCTCCGACGACGGTTTCGACGCCGCCGCCGACAAGGGGAGTGCCGCGTGATCCGTTTCCTCGGGCGGCGCGCCCTGCAGGCCGCGCTGGTCCTCCTCGTGCTGGCCGCCGTGCTCTACGCGGTCTTCTACCTCGCCCCCGGCGACGCCGCCCGGCTCGCCTGCGGCCCCAAGTGCTCCACCGCCCAAGTGGTGCAGATCCGCGAGCAGATGGGGCTCGACGACCCGGTCTACGTGCAGTTCTGGCACTTCCTGCAAGGCGTCTTCACCGGCCACGACTACAGCACCGGCACCGGCGTGCTGCACTGCCCCGCGCCCTGCCTCGGCCAGTCCTACCGCTCCGGCGAACTCGTCACCTCCCTGGTCGGCCAGAAGTTGCCCGCCACCGCGTCGCTCGCGCTCGGCGCGATGGTGCTGTGGCTGGTCATCGGCGTCGGCACCGGCCTGCTGTCGGCGCTGCGCCGCGGCACCCTCACCGAGCGCCTGCTGACCGGCTTCACCCTGATCGGCACCGCCACACCGGTGTTCATCACCGGCATCCTGCTGCTGCTCGTCTTCTGCTCCTGGCTGCAGTGGCTGCCGTACCCGTCGTACGTGCCGCTCACCGCCGACCCGCAGCAGTGGGCGTGGAACCTGCTGCTGCCGTGGCTGGCGCTGGCCCTGCTGGAGTCGGCCAAGTACGCCCGGCTCACCCGCAGTTCGCTGCTGGAGACGCTCGCCGAGGACCACATCAGGACCTTCAGGGCGTACGGCGTCAGCGAGCGGGCCGTCATCGGGCGGCACGCGCTGCGCGGGGCGCTCACCCCGGTGATCGCGCTGTCCGCGCTCGACCTCGGCACCATGTTCGGCGGCGCCCTGCTCACCGAGACCCTCTTCGGGATCCCGGGGCTCGGGCAGCAGCTCGTGCAGTCGGTGCAACTCAAGGATCTGCCGGTGGTGGTGGGGATCGTGCTCGTGATGGGCCTCGCCGTCGTCCTGGCCAACGCCGTCGCCGACGTGCTCTACGCGGTGGCCGACCGACGGGTGGTGCTGCTGTGACGCCGACCGACGAACCGCTGGTGGAGGTCGCCGACCTCCGTATCGCGTTCCCGACGCAGGGCGGCGCCGCGGACTCCGCCGGTTCGGTGCGGGCTGTCGACGGGCTGAGCTTCACCCTCGGCGCGGGTGGGGCGCTCGGTCTGGTCGGCGAGTCCGGCTCGGGCAAGAGCGCCACCGCGTACGCGCTGCTCGGCCTGCACCGCGGCACCGGCGCCCGGGTCTCCGGCACGCTCCGGGTCGCCGGTACGGACGTGCTGACCGCGAGCGACGCCGAACTGCGGCGGCTGCGGGGCGGGGTGGCCGCGATGGTCTTCCAGGACCCGCTGTCCTCCCTCGACCCGTACTTCGCCGTCGGCGACCAGATCGCCGAGGTCTACCGTGTGCACCACCGCGCCTCGCGGCGGGCGGCGCGGGCGCGGGCCGTCGAGGTGCTCGACCGGGTCGGCATCCCCGACGCGGCCCGGCGCGCCAGGTCCCGGCCGCACGAGTTCAGCGGCGGCATGCGGCAGCGGGCGCTCATCGCCATGGCGCTGGCGTGCGAGCCGCGTCTGCTCATCGCGGACGAGCCGACGACCGCGCTGGACGTCACCGTCCAGGCGCAGATCCTCGACCTCCTCCACGAGTTGCGCGCCGAGACCGGCATGGCCCTCCTCCTCGTCACCCACGACCTCGGCGTGGTCGCGGGCAGCGTCGACGAACTGCTCGTCCTGCGGGGCGGCTCCGCCGTGGAACGCGGTCCCGTGGCGGAGGTCCTCCGCCAACCGGCCCATGCGTACACGCGAGCACTGCTGTCGGCGGTGCCGCGCATAGACGCCCAGTTGCCGCCGGGGCTGAGTCCTCAATCGCCGGACGGCAGATTCCTCTCGACCCCGTCCTCGCACCGCCCGGCCCTGGCGGGCCGTTCGGGCTTCGACCGGCTGCGCCGGACTCCGTCCGTCGGCGGACCGGACGGCACTCGGTCGGCGGACGCGCGTCCTCAATCTCCGGACGGGCTCAATAAGAGGGATGCGGGCCTGCCGGGAGCGGCGGGCGGGCGGAAGGAAGCGCCGGGGGCGGGCGCGGTCGCATGGGGCGAAAAGCGTGCGGGGGTGCCGGACGGGTCCGACGAGACGCTGCTGGAAGTCAGCGGGCTGCGGCGGGAGTTCGGGCGGCGGGGGAAGGTTGTCGCTGCCGTCGACGGGGTGTCGTTCGGGGTCAGGGCGGGGGAGACGCTGGGGGTGGTCGGGGAGAGCGGGAGCGGGAAGACCACGCTGGGGCGGATGCTCGTGCGGCTGCTCGACCCGACCGCGGGCGAGATCCGGTACGGCGGGCGGGACATCGCCGCGCTGGGCGAGAAGGCGCTGCGGCCGCTCCGCCACGAGCTGCAGATGGTGTTCCAGGACCCCGTCTCCTCGCTGAACCCGCGCCGCAGCATCGGCGAGTCGATCGCCGACCCGCTGCGGGCGGCGGGCGAGTTGGGCGACAAGGCGGTCGTCGCCCGGGTGCACGAGCTGCTGGAGCGCGTCGGGCTCGACCCCGCCTGGTACCACCGCTACCCGCACGAGTTCAGCGGCGGCCAGCGCCAGCGGGTCGGTATCGCACGGGCGTTGGCGCCCGCGCCCAAGCTGATCGTCTGCGACGAACCCGTCTCCGCCCTGGACGTCACCACACAGGCGCAGATCGTCGCCCTCCTGGGTGAACTCCAGCGCGACCTGGGCCTGTCGCTGGTCTTCATCGCGCACGATCTGGCTGTGGTACGGCAGGTGAGCGACCGGGTCGCGGTGATGCGCGACGGCCGGATCGTGGAGCTGGGCACGGCCGACGAGGTGTACGACGCCCCCCAGGACCCGTACACCAAGGGCCTGTTGGCGGCCGTGCCGGTGCTGGACCCGGCGGAGTCGGCCGCCCGCAGGGCCGAGCGCCGCGCCCGGCGGGAGTCCGCCGCCGCCCCGGACCCCGGGAGAGTGACGGTTGCCGCACGTTAGGTGACAAGAACGCCTGGCGTTGCGAGAAGTTACGTCTGTTCACCCCTTTTGGTGGCGCGGGCCGGACCCCTCCCCCCCGCCCCCCCCCCACCCCGACACCAAGGGCGCGGCCCGGGGGCGCCGCCCCCCACCCGCCGCGC
>NZ_JBFAXL010000042.1:0-86115 GCF_040680795.1 Streptomyces sp. NPDC051976 | reverse complement strand
GCGGCACGCGGCACGCGGCACGCGGCACGCGGCACGCGGCACGCGGCACGCGGCAGCGCCGCTTCCGTCATAGCCCGCCGCAGGCGGCTATTCGGCGTGGATCGCGTCCCGCCAGTCGCGTTCGCGGACCACCCGGGCGGCCAGGGGCAGGCTGACCAGGACCGCGCCCGCCACGGCCAGGGCGACGACGGCGAGCGCGACCGCGGGCGCCGGGGTGCGGGCGATGCCCGCGCCGACGCCGCTGGAGCGGCCCTGGAGGTCGATCAGCCAGTCCGAGACGACGCCACCGACCACCGTCCCGGTCACCGCGGCGGCCAGCACGATCAGCCCCACACTCGCCGTCATCGTCATGATCGTCTGGTGGGGTGTCAGCCCGACGGCCCGGTACGCCCCCAGGTCCCGCGAGTGGTCGCGGATCTCGGAGGCGACCGCGGTGAGGAGTTCGGCCAGGCCGATGAGGCCCAGGACGAGGATCAGGCCGACGATCACCCCGCGCGCCGGGGCCAGCGCCACCGCCGGGTTGGCGATGCTGCGTACCTCCAGCCGCCCGTGCGAGGCGGCGGCCAGATCGGCGCGGACGGTGTCGGCGCGCACGCCGTCGCGCAGTCGCAGGGTGTACGAGTCGGGCAGCACCGAGGCGTCCTGGGCGCGGAGGGTGTCGAAGGACGTGGAGATCACGACGCCCTCGTGGCCCGTCTCGATGCTGCGGCCGACGATGTGCAGGATGTGCGGGGTGCCGCCCACGGTGAGCCGGGTCCACTGGCCCACCGACAGATGGAGGGTGTCGAGCAGTCCCTGCCCGGCGACCGCCTCGTCGTCACCGCTGGGCGCCCGCCCTGAGGCGATGGCGTACGGATACGGCTGCGCCGCGGTCCCGACGCCGCGCAGGGTCACGGTGCCGGTCTGCCCCGGCGCGAGGGCGTCCAGTTCGACCTGCGGGTAGACGGCGGCGACACCCGGGGAGGCGGAGAGCAGCCGCTGGGCGGCGCCGTCGTCCAGCGAGGTGGGCCGGGCGGTCAGGGTGCCCGCGAGACCGACCCGGGTCGGCTCGTGCTCGAAGCGGTTCAGGGTGGCCCAGGTGCCGAGCGCCACGGTGATCATCAGCACCGACAGGGCGAGCCGCAGCGCGGTACCGGCCGACCGCACCGGGCGGTTGATCACCCCGCGCCACCCGAGGACCAGCGACGGCGGGGTACGCAGCCGCAGCGCGATCCGGGCGGCGCTGGACATCCGGCGCCTCCCCGCGGCCTGCACCCGGGCCAGCGGGACCGCGGGGAGCCGGCCGGCCCGCCACGCGGCCAGTACGGTGCCGCAGGCGATGACGAACACCGTGCCGAGCGAGGTCACCGGCAGCGACCAGGCGTGCTGCGGCAGTGTCTGCCAGAGGGAGACGGCCTCGCCGAGCACCCCCGGCACCAGCGGGCCGATCCACTCGGTGATCGCCGCACCGAGGAGCACGCCCACCACGGCCAGCGAGACATGCTGGACGAGGTAGGCCGCGACCACCTGGGCGGGCGTGAAGCCGATGGCCTTCAGGATCGAGATGTCCCGGCTCTGGGCCAGCACCCGGGTGCCCGCGGCGCCGGTGACGGCCAGCGCGGCGGCCAGCAGCGCGCCGAGGCCGAAGAACCCGATGAGCACGCCCAGCAGGTGGTTGTCCCCCTCGGCGTCGGTACGGGCGTCCCGCCAGGTGGAGACGTTCACGACCTGCGCGGCGCCGAGCACGGTCACGGCCCGCTGGACCACGAACTGCGTGTCGGCGGGGTTGGCCACCCGCAGGCCCATCGTCTGCCCCGGCTCACCGCTCCCGGTGCTCAGCGCCGCGACCACCGAGGGCGGCGCCCAGGCCGCGCCCGGGGTCTCCCCCGGTGCGTACGGCGACTCCGCGGTCTCCGCCACCCCCACCACCGGCAGCGACCGGTCCGTACCGCCGACCCGTACGGTCAGCGTGTCCCCCGGCCGGGCCCACAGGGCGGCGGCGACCGACTCCTCCAGGACCACGCCGTCGTCCGCGCGGCCGTCGAGCCAGCGGCCGTCGGTGAGCCGGGGGCGGCCCACGGTGGGCTCCTGCGACTGGGCGGCGCGCAGTTCCAGCGCGGCCTTGTCGACGCCGTGCAGCGCGGTGAGCGAGACCGTGCGGTACGGGCCCGCGGTGGCGGTGACCCCGTCGAGCGCGCTGAGGAACGCGGTGTCGGCGGTCGCGGTGGTCCGCAGCCACACATGGGCGCCCTGGGTCTCGGTGAACAGCCGCTGCCAGGGGTCGGCCGCGTAGGAGAGCAGGGAGACCGACAGCAGCAGGGCCACGGTGATCCCGACGGTGGCCAGCACGATCGACAGCGCCTGCCCTCGGTGGGTGCGCAGATCGGCTCCGGCCCAGCGGATGGCGGCACGCACCGGCTCAGCCCATCAGCTTCACGACGTGGGCGGCGGCCGCGGTGTGCGCGGGGCTGTCCTCGAACGAGGCGTCGTCGACGACCTCGCCGTCGAAGAGGGTGATCACCCGGTCCGCGGTGGCGGCCACGCTCGCGTCATGGGTGACCAGCAGGATCGTCTGGCCGCGGCGGTGGTAGCGGGCGAGCAGCCGCAGCACCTCGCGGGTGCCCTTGCTGTCGAGGCTGCCGGTGGGCTCGTCGGCGAGCAGCAGGCTGGGCTGGTTGATCAGTGCCCGGGCCAGCGCGACCCGCTGCCGCTCTCCGCCGGAGAGGTCGGCCGGGGTGCTCTCCTCGCGGCCCTCCAGGCCCAGTTCGGCCAGCAGTTCCTCCCGGGCGGCCCGCACCTGGCGCGGTGAGCGCCCGGCCAGCAGGCCCTGGAGTTCGATGTTGTCCGCGACGGTGAGGGTGGATATGAGGTTGAAGAGCTGGAAGACGATGCCGATATGGCGTCTTCGCAGCACCGCCCAGCGGGCCTCGCTCAGCCCGTCGACCCGGCGGCCGTCGAGCGTGATCGTCCCGCTGTCGGGGCGTACCAGCCCGCCGAGCAGGTGCAGCAGTGTGGACTTGCCCGCCCCCGACGGGCCGGTGACCGCGACGAACTCCCCCGGGCGGATGCTCAGGTCGACACCGCGGACGGCGCGGACCGCGCCGCCGCTGTCCTGCTGGTAGGTCTTGAGCAGTCTCTCGACGGCCACCGCCGCGGCCCCTGCGGGCTGTGCCTGCTTCATTCCAGTTCCTCCTGGCAGCGCTCCAGCCAGTCGAGGTCCGCCTGCAGATGGAGCAGCGCACCTTCGATGAGCAGTTGGGAGATACGGTTGTCCTGGTCTTCGGCGGCGGCCAGCCGGTTGAGCGCGCGCACCAGGTTGAGGTAGTGGCGGCGCTGCCGGTTGATCAGCCCTACGGCGTCCGCCATGCCCGTCTCCGGTGCCAGCGCGAGCTTCATGAAGAACTCGTCGCGCACCCGCGGCTCGTCGGACGCCTCCTCGAACCACGCGGCGACCGCCTCGTGGCCTGCCTGTGTGAGCTCGAAGATACGCTTGTTCGGCCGGTTGGACTGGTTCACGTCCTGGCCCGAGATGAGCCCCGACTTCTCCAGCCGCCCGAGGGTGACGTAGATCTGCCCGACGTTCGGCTGAGGATAGGCCGCCCCGAAGAGCTTCTCAAGGGACTGCTTGAGCTCGTACCCGTGCGCGGGCCCCTTGGCGAGAAGGGCCAGCAGAGGAAGGCGCACAGGACTCTCCTTACCGACTGTCCTCGCTTCTCCGGTCTACCTGCCCGTTAGAGGACCTCGGCATGACCGCGGGGGAAGCTCATAGTCTCTCATTCGCAGGCCGCGGGGGTTACCTTGCGCAGAGCCTGGTCTCCTCCATGCTCAACATGTATATATGACCTTCCGGGGTGTAGTACCCCATGCCTGGCACAGCCGGGGAGGATCGGATGGGGTGTGGTCGCGCCGCCGCGAGGTGGCTCGCCGTCGTGGCACTCCTTTTCGCCATGCCCGCGGGAGCGGTGGCCACCCCGGCCGCCACAACCAGTGACCGCGGTCCGATCACCTTCGTCACCGGCAAGGACCTGACCGGCTACCTGCAGCCGCTGCTCGACGGCTGGAACCGGGCGCACCCCGCGGAGCGGGTCACGCTCGTGCAGCTGCCGGAGGCGGCCGACGACGTGCACGCGCAGATGGTCGACAGCCTGCGCTCGGGCAGCGCGCGTTTCGACGTGCTCAACATCGACGTGGCCTGGACCTCGGAGTTCGCCGGTTCGGGCTGGATCGCCCCGGTCGACGGGCGCGGACTGCCGCTGGGCAGCCTGCTGCCGCACGTCCTGGACACCGCCACCTTCCGCGGCAGGCTGTACGCGGCCCCCTACGTCACCAACGCGGGCCTGCTGTACTACCGCAAGGACCTGCTGGCCCGGGCGGGCGTGCAACCGCCTCACACCTGGGCGGAGTTGGCGAAGGACGCCGCCACCATCGCGCCCCGGTACGGAGTGGGCGGCTACGCGGGGCAGTTGTTCCCGTACGAGGGGCTGACCGTCAACCTGTCCGAGGCCGTGCAGTCGGCGGGCGGCTCGATCCTCGCCGGCGACGGCGAGAAGGTGACCGTCGACTCCGACGCGGCGCGGCAGGGCCTGGACTTCCTGGTCAGCGGGGTCCGGCAGGGCTGGATCCCGAAGGCGGCGCTGACGTACAAGGAGGAGGAGTCCCGGGCGGCGTTCGAGCAGGGCAAGCTGCTCTTCCTGCGCAACTGGCCGTACGTGTACGACTCCGCGGGCGCCGCCGGGTCCAAGGTGGCGGGCCGGTTCGGCGTGGTGCCGCTGCCCGGGTCCAGTGTGCTGGGCGGCTCCAACCTGGCCGTGAACGCGCACTCCCGCCACCCGCGGACCGCCGCCGACCTGCTGGCGTACCTGATGAGCGAGCAGGCACAGCGCCAGGTGCTGGCCCGCGGCTCGCTGCCGCCGGTCCGCGCCGGGCTGTACACCGATCCCGCGCTGCTGCATGAGTTCCCCTATCTGCCGATCCTGCGGCAGAGCGTCGAGTCCGCGAAGCCGCGGCCCAAGAGCGCCCGCTACGACCAGGTGAGCCTGGCCGTGGCCGCGGTCACCAGCGACGCGCTGAACGGGCGGATCACGCCCGACCAGGCCATCGCCACGCTCAACCGCGACCTGCGGGAGATCGTCGCCGGACGCTGAGCGTCGGCGCCTCCCTGAGCTCATTCTAGTTACTTGTTAAGTAACTGACCCCCTCTTGCACGGCCCAATTTATGGCCCAAACCATGACAAATCAGGTCATGGATATGTCACGTTGCCGCAACCTGGTTGACATATGTCGAGCGCCGATACTTAACATGTAACTACGCAAGGCGGCGCTTCGACGCCAGCGTGCACCAGCGCAGACGCGGCCCCCACACGACGTCCCCGCGCACCTCCCGCGGCTCCCCGCAGCTCTCAGCCCCATCGCGCCCGACGTCGTTCGTGCGCCCGTGTGCATGGACGGTGAACGGTGTTCACGATTTCCCCGGCGGAAGAACCTCCCGGGTCGGCGACCGCGCCGCCCGGTGGCCGCGACCGCCCGTGGTGGCGCGACGCGGTGCTCTACCAGGTCTACGTCCGCAGCTTCCTGGACAGCACCGGCGACGGCGTGGGTGACCTCGCCGGGGTCCGGGTCGGCCTGCCCTACCTGCGCAAACTCGGCGTGGACGGCATCTGGCTGAGCCCCTTCTACCCCTCACCGCAGCACGACCACGGCTACGACGTGGCCGACTACCAGGACGTCGACCCGGTCTTCGGTGACCTCCAGGAGTTCGACGGGCTGGTCGCCGACGCGCACCGGCTGGGTCTGCGGACGGTCATCGACATCGTGCCGAACCACTGCTCGGCGGCCCACCCGTGGTTCACGGCCGCGCTGACCGGCGGTCCTGGCAGCCCGGAGCGGGCGATGTTCCACTTCGCCGACGGCCGCGGCCCCGGTGGCGACGAGCCGCCGAACAACTGGCGGGCGATGTTCGGCGGGCCCGCCTGGTCGCGGGTCACCGAGCCCGACGGCAGCCCCGGCCAGTGGTACCTCCACCTCTTCACGCCGGAGCAGCCCGACCTCAACTGGCGTGACCCGCGGGTGCCGCGCCACTTCGAGCAGGTGCTGCGGTTCTGGCTGGACCGCGGTGTCGACGGCTTCCGTATCGACGTGGCCGCCGGCCTCTTCAAGCACCCCGCGCTCCCCGACTCCACCGACCCCGAGGCCGACGAGCGCAGCCGCGACTCGGTCAACCCGCTGGCCTGGAACCAGCCCGAGGTGCACGGTGTCTGGCGCCGCTGGCGGGCGATCTGCGAGGAGTACACCGCGCGCGACGGCCGGGACCGGCTGCTGGTCGGCGAGGTGTCGGTGCCGACCGCCGCCGACCAGTCCCGCTACGTCCGCGCCGACGAACTGCACCAGGCGTTCTTCTTCCACCTGCTCAGCGCGCCGTGGAACGCCGGCGCCTTCCGCAAGACCATCGGCGAGGCGCTGCGCGACATCGCGGGCACCGGCTCGACCGTCACCTGGGTGCTCAACAACCACGACCAGGTGCGGACCGTGACCCGGTACGGCGGCGAGACCGGTGTCTTCGGTGCGACCAGGGCGCGCGCCGCGGCGCTGCTGATGCTGGCGCTGCCCGGAGCGGCGTATGTCTACCAGGGCGAGGAGCTCGGCCTGCCCGAGGTCGTCGACCTGCCGGACGAGGCGCTCACCGACCCCATCTTCCGCCGTACCGGCAGCCGCCGGTACGTCCGGGACGGCTGCCGGGTGCCGATGCCGTGGTCCGGGCACGCCTCGCCCTTCGGCTTCACCGCGCAGGGCAGCACCGCGCAGCCGTGGCTGCCGCAGCCCGCCTGGTTCGCCGAGCACACCACCGACCGGGCGCTCCAGGACACCGGGTCCTTCTGGCACCTCTACCGCGACGCCCTGATGCTGCGCGACAAGCTGCCGCAGCTCGGCGAGGGTTCGCTGACCTGGATCGACTCGCCGCCCGACGTGCTGGTCTTCGCCCGCGGCGACGGGCTGCTGTGCGCAGTCAACTTCGGCGAGGACCCGGTGCCCGCGCCGCTGCTCACCCTTCCGCTGCTCTCCAGCGGCCCCGTCCAGCCCGGCCTGCTGCCCGGCAACACCGCCGCCTGGTGGGCCACCGACTGCACCACTGTCACCGGCAACACCACCACCGCCACCGCCACGCCCACCCCGTCCGCCTGACCCGTCCCGCGTGACCCAGATGAGGGGAACTCTCCTATGAAGCACAAGCTCACCGCCGCCGCCACCCTGTGCGGGCTGGCCCTGGCCACCACCGCCTGCGGAGGAAGCGGCAAGTCCGACTCCACCGCCAAGCCGGGCGGCCAGGACCTCAAGGGACACACCATCACCGTCGCCGCGGTGTGGACCGGCGAGGAACAGCAGAACTTCATGAAGGTGCTGGACGCCTTCAGCAAGAAGACCGGCGCCAAGGTGCAGTACATGTCCACCGGTGACAACAACTCCACCGTCGTCGGCAGCAAGGTCGCGGGCGGCGACGCGCCGGACGTCGACATGGTGCCGCAGGTCGGCGTCCTCCAGCAGTTCGCGCAGAAGGGCTGGCTGCTGCCGCTGTCGCCCACCGCGACCGGCAGCGCGAGCGCCAACTACGCCAAGGCGTGGCGGGACTTCGGCACGGTGAACAACACCTACTACGGCCTGTACTTCAAGGCGTCCGACAAGTCGACCGTCTGGTACGACCCCAAGGCGCTGGACAACGCCGGGGTCACCCCGCCCAGCACCTACGCGCAGATGCTCACCGACGCCAAGACCGTCTCCGACTCCGGCACCGCCGCCTTCTCCATCGGCGGGCAGGACGGCTGGCCGCTGACCGACTGGTTCGAGAACATCTACCTCTCCCAGGCGGGCCCCGACAACTACGACAAGCTCGCCCACCACACGATCCCCTGGACCGACCCGACCGTGGTCAAGGCGCTCACCACGCTGGCCCAGCTCTTCGGGCAGGACTCGCTGATCGCCGGCGGCCGCACCGGCGCCCTGCACACCGACTTCCCCAAGTCGGTCCAGGAGGTCTTCGGTGACAGCCCGAAGGCGGCGATGACGTACGAGGGCGACTTCGTCAGCGGCAACATCACCGACCTGAAGAAGAAGGTCGGCACCGACGCCAAGTTCTTCCCCTTCCCCTCGGTGGACAACGGCCCCAAGCCGGTCGTCGGCGGCGGTGACGCCGCGGTCGTCCTCAAGGCGGGCAAGGACTCGGCGACGGCCATGCGGTTCGTCGAGTTCCTGGCCACGCCGGAGGCTGCGAGCGTGTGGGCGAAGGCGGGCGGTTTCCTCTCCCCCAACAAGCAGGTCGCGCCGTCGGCGTACACCGACCCCACACTGCGGCAGGCCGCGGCGTCCATCGTCGGCGCCGGTGACGGAGTCCGCTTCGACATGTCCGACCAGACGCCCGCGGCCTTCGGCGGCACGCAGGGCACCGGCGAGTGGAAGATCCTCCAGGACTTCCTGCGCGACCCGTCCAACCCGACCCGCACCGCAGCCCAGCTGGAAGCCGCCGCCGTCAAGGCGTACAAGGGCTGAGGCGCCGTCATGACCGCCGTACTCCCCACGTTGCCCTCACGGGCGGCGCCGACGCCGGTGTCCCGCCGGCGTCGGCGCCGGCGGCAGCGGACCATAGCCGTCCTCTTCGCCCTGCCCGCCCTCACCCTGGTCGGCGCGCTCGTCGGCTACCCCGTCGTCTACTCGGTCGTCCGCAGCCTGTTCGACGCCGGCGGCGGCAAGTTCGTCGGCATCGACAACTACCGCGAGCTGTTCGACGACCCGTCGACCCGCACCGCCCTGCGCAACACCGCGGTCTGGGTGCTGGTCGTCCCCGCCCTGCTGACCGGTGTCGGGCTGATCCTGGCCGTCCTCACCCACCGGGTGCGCTGGGCGACCGCGTTCAAGCTCGTGGTCTTCATGCCGATGGCGGTCTCCTTCCTGGCCGCCGGGATCACCTTCCGGCTGGTCTACGACCAGGACCCGCACCAGGGCGTGCTGAACGCGATCGCCGTCGAGGCCCACGACACCTTCGCGGGCAGCTCCCCGTACCCGGCCGCGCGTCCGCGCGACACCAAGGTGCTGCACAGGACCAGCGGCGGCGGCTACACCACCGTCGGCGCCGCGAGTCCCGGCGACACCGTGGCCCTCGGGCTGGTCGGACTGCCGCCCAAGGACGTGCCCAAGAGCGCGCGGCACGCCGCCGATCCCGCCTCCCTGGCGCGGCCCGGCGACATCACGGGCACGGTCTTCCTGGACTTCGTCCCCGGCGGGGGCGGCACGCCCGACAAGGTCGACCCGCAGGAGCACGGGCTGCCGGGTGTCACCGTCAAGCTGACGCAGAGCAACGGCAGCGGTGGCACGCACACCGTGGCCAGCGCCAAGTCCGCGCCGGACGGCTCCTTCCGCTTCTCCGGCCTGCCGTCCGGCAGTTACCGGGTGGAGCTGCCCGCGAAGAACTTCGCGCAGCCGTACGGGGGCGTCTCCTGGCTGGGCCCCGCGCTCGTCACGCCCGCCATCATGGCCGCCTACCTGTGGATCTGGACCGGCTTCGCGATGGTGCTGATCGGCGCCGGGCTGTCCGCGCTGCCGACCGAGACGCTGGAGGCCGCCAGGATCGACGGCGCCAACGAGTGGCAGCTCTTCCGCAGGATCACCGTCCCGCTGCTCACCCCGGTGCTGAGCGTCGTCTTCGTCACCCTCGTCATCAACGTGATGAAGGTGTTCGACCTCGTCTACATCATCGCCCCGGGCCCGGTGCAGCAGAACGCCAACGTACTGGCCCTGCAGATGTGGCTGGTGTCGTTCGGCGGCGGCAACAACCAGGGGCTGGGCAGCGCGATCGGTGTGGTCTTGCTGCTGCTCGTGGTCCCCGCGATGGTCCTCAACATCCGACGCTTCCGCAGGAGCGGCTCATGACCGGTCGAACCCGCAGCAGCCGGGGCCTGACACGCCTGCTGGGCAGCGGCATCACCCAGGCCCTGCTGGTGGTCGTCGCCCTCGTCTGGCTCACGCCCACCGTCGGCCTGTTCATCTCCTCGCTGCGCCCGTCGGGGGACAACGCCGACAGCGGCTGGTGGACGGCGCTGAGCCACCCGGGCAGCCTCGGCTTCAGCAACTACTCGCACCTGCTGGACGACAGCAGCATCACGCAGTCGTTCTGGAACACGGTGATGATCTCGGTGCCGACCACCTTCGCGGTGGTCGTGCTGGCCGCACTCGCCGGATACGCCTTCGCCTGGCTCCGGTTCCCCGGCCGCGACTGGATCTTCCTGGTGGTCGTGGGCCTGCTCGTGGTGCCGCTGCAGGTCGGTCTGCTGCCGGTGGCCAAGCTGTTCGGCACGCTCGGCATCTTCGGCTCGATCACCGGCGTGGTGCTCTTCCACGTCGCGTACGGACTGCCCTTCGCCGTCTTCCTGCTGCGCAACTACTTCGCGGAGATCCCGCGGGAGATGCTGGAAGCGGCGCGCATGGACGGCGGCAGCGAGTGGACGATCTTCCTGCGGGTGGTGCTCCCGGTCGGCCGCCCGGCACTGGCGAGCCTGGCGATCTTCCAGTTCCTCTGGGTCTGGAACGACCTGCTGGTCGGACTGATCTTCGCCGACAGCGGCTCGCAGCCGCTGACGGTGGCCCTCCAGTCCCAGATGCGGCAGTTCGGCTCGAACATCGACATCCTCGCGCCGGGCGCCTTCCTCTCCCTGCTCGTCCCGCTGGCGGTCTTCTTCGCCTTCCAACGGCACTTCGTCGAGGGGGTGATGGCGGGGTCGGTCAAGTGACCCCGGGGCGCGCACCGCACACGCCGCCCTCCACAGACCCGGGCTTCCGCCCGGTATCCGCGGGCCCCGGCCCCTCCCGCTTCCGGGGCCCGCGGCGCTGATCCGGTACGGGGGCCGGACCGGCCCGCGCGGATGGCAGACTGGCGCCCGGCCCGGGCTGCGTCCGCCCGGCGGACGGCGCAGGGGGGCGATCATGTCGGTGATCGTGAACATCGTGATCGGGCTGGCGACCAGCGTCATCAGCGGCGGTCTGGTCTGGCTCTGGGAACGCGGCAAGCGGGGGCGGGCCCTCGCCCGCAAGGCCCGCTTCTTCGGCACGGAACCCGGCCGTCCCTGCCTGATCGTCATGAACAGCAAGCACGACTCCCCGCGCAGCGCCGCCCACCAGGACGTCCAGGCGATGATCGAGATCGCCACCCTGGCGGGTGAGTTGGGCTGCGAGGTCTCCGTGACCTCCAGCGACGAGTTCCAGGGCAGCAACGGCGACCGCACCGAGTTCTGCGTCGGCGGCCCGCTCGGCGGCTCCAACCTCCGCACCGGCGGCCACCTCGCCGCCTACGTCCCCGGGGTCGCCATCCACCCCTATGGCACCGGCCCCGACAGCGTCGCGTTCACCGTCGGCGGGCGGACGTACCGCTACCGGCGCGGCGACCAGGAATACGCACTTGTCGTGAAGTTCCGCCCCACAGAGGCCACCGCCTCCGTCATCCTGATCTGCGGGCAGAGCGCGACGGCCAACCGCGCGGCGATCGCCTTCCTCAAGCGCGCCCACCGCGAGCTGAGGGAGTCCGTCGCCTCGGTCGACCGCTTCTGCCTGGTGATCAAGGTCGCGGGCATCGCCACCTACGGTCACCTGGGCACGAGCCTCGAACGCGACGAGTCCGAGGCGGCGTTCACGCCGGCCGCGCGGGCCGACTGACGCGAGGGAGGGGCAAGGGGGGCTGGTGCACGCGGTGTTATGGGCGGGTCCGACGATGACCGTCCTGATCTTTGTCACGGTCGTGTTACTGGCGGTCGGCTCCATCCTCGGCCGCAGGCTGGCGCGGATCGCCGAGGCCGAGCGGGCGGTCGCGCGGCAGATCATCGACGACCGGCGCGCGCTGGGCATCCGGTCCCGGCGCCTGGAGGCGGAGGACTACCTCGGACTGACGCTGGAACCCCGGTACGAGGCCGCGTACCGGCCGGGCGCCGACCGGCCCCCGCGGATGACGGTGGATCCCGTCGACATACTGCTCCCGGCGCGCGGCGGGGTGCTGGTCGTCCTGGGGGCGCCGGGATCCGGCAAGAGCAGTCTGCTGCGCCATGTCGCGCGCACCCTCGGCAGGCGGGCGCTGGGCACCACCCGCCGCCCGATCCCCCTGCTGCTCGACCTTCCGGCGCACGCCCAGGAGATCGTCCACGGCGCGAGGACACGGTTCACCGACGTCGCCACCCACACACCCTGGACCCGGGCTTTCCGCGCATCCCTCCGGGTGAGCCGACTGCTCGTCAGGACCCCGTGCGTGGTGCTGGTGGACGGCATCGACGACATCCCCGACGAGAACGACCGCGCCCGGGTCGTCGGCTGGCTCCGGCGGGAGATCGCCGCGCACCCCCGCTACACCTGGGTGATCGTCTCCCGCCGGATCCGCGACCCCACGGGCGGCTTGCCCGACGCCGCGGTCGTCCGGATCAGTCCGCTGACGGCGGCGCAGATCGACACCTACGTCCAGCGCGAGATCGTCTCCCATGCCTCACCCGAGGGTGCCGCGACGACCGTCGACGAGTGGCTCGCGAGCGTCGCCGCGCCGGCGCTGGACCGGATGATGCGCCAGGAGCCGCTCCGGGACCTGACGTCCAATCCGTTGATGCTCAGCGTCGTCGTGGACGCCTTCACCCGCCGCCGGAGCGTGCTTCCGTCGATGTCCGAGGTCTACCGCGAGATCCTGGACGAGCTCCTGGAGCGGCGGCAGCGCGCCGCGTGGTCGTCGGAACGCGGCGCCCTCCATCCCAGCGAGAGCCGCCGCCGCGCCCAACTGATCGCCCTCGCGATGATGGAGCAGAGACACACCGTGGCCCGGGGGATCGAGATCCCCGTCAGATGGGACATCGTCGACTCCATGATCGCCAGCGGCGTCCTGGTGGAGCCGGAGCCCGGGCTGGTGGCCTTCGCTCACCGGAGCATGCAGGAGTACCTGGCAGCCGAGCAGATCCGGCTGGAGAGCGGCTCGGTGCGTACGCTCACCGAACGCATCGAGGATCCGTTCTGGCGGCAGACCATCCTCTTCTGGGCGGCGCAGTCCGACGCGAGCCCGGTGGTCGAGGCATGCCTCGACCTGGGTACCGAGCGGGCGCTCGAACTGGCCGAGAGATGCGTCGAGGTGAGCCGCGTCGACGTCGGGCTGCGGCAGGCGCTGCTGCGCGAGCTCGAACATTCGGCGGGGCGCGCGGGAGTGCGGACCTTCCTGGGCGGCACGTCCCCGCTCTCGGCCTACATCGAGGACCGGTACGCCGAGCCGGCCCGTGCCCGGCTGAGGCGGGTGGACGACGGGGTGCCGCTGATTCCGAGCGACATCGACGAGGTCCTGCGCGAGGCCGGTGCGTTCACGGATCCGTCGGGAGGGCGGTGGCCGCAGGAGGAGGCGGAGGCGTACCTGTCGGCGGCAGTGCTCGCCACCGCGCTGGGGCGGGACCAGGAGGCGAGTCGCCACCGCTTCCGGGGACTGATCGCGCTCGCGCTGCGGATGAACCGGCAGAACCAGGACTCCGCCCGTGACCTGTGCCTGGCCGCCCTGGCCTGCCTGGACCGGCAGGAGCGCCACCTGGCGGAGGCGGCTCTGGCCGTCTCGGTCCATCTGCGGATGCCGCGGCCCGGCCCGTCGGAGCACCGCAGTTACGCGGCCCGCGTCACCCGCGAGGCGCTGCTGGTGCACGCGGACCGGCACCGCCACGACCCGGCGGCCTTCGAGGCGCTCGTGCCGCTGCTGGCCACCAGCGAGGACGCCGCCGGGCTGATCCAGCAGTGCCTGCGCGACGATCCGTATCTGGGCGACATCGAGCGGGCGTTCCTGCGCATGGACGGCTCCGGCGCGCAGACCACTGCCGACGCGTGGACCGCCCGGGTGGAGGACTGGCGGCGGACGCGGCGCGACATCGCGCAGCGGCTGGCCGGGCTGGCCCGGCTCGACCTGGAGCAGGAGGCGCTGCGCCAGGCCGACGAGCGGCTGGCCGGGAGTTGGGAGATGGCGCCCTTCCCGCTTGCGGCGGACGTGGAGGTCCTGCGCCGCGCGGTGGCGGCGCTGCGGTCGTCCCTGGACCTGTGGCGGTTCGAACCGAAGGACGCGGCGCTGCGGACGGCCGAGCGGTTCGCGGAGGATCTGCGGGCCGCGGTCGCGGGGGCGCCCACCGCGCTGGGCGTGGAGCTGGTCGAACCGGCCGCCGTACGGATCGGTGAACTGGCCCGCACCGCCCGGCAGCGGCTCGCGAAGGCGCAGGCGCCGCTGCCCGAGGTGGCGCCCGCGCTGCCGTCGGCGCGGCTGCGCGGCAGCACCGTGACCGTCCAGCTCCGGGTGAGCAACGCGGAGGGCCGCGCGCCGGTCGAGTCGGGCTGGCTGGACGTCGGCGCCGATCCGGCCCGCCTGGAGCCCGCGTCCCAGCGCGTCGACCTGCCGGTGGCGGTACGCGGCGGGAGCGACACGACCGTCCTCGTACGGTTCTCGCTCGCGGACGACGGCGGTGACCGCTCCGACGTCGGCCTGACGGTGACGCTGCATCACCAGCCGCGCGGTCGCCCCACCGCCGCCGAGCCGTGGGCGCTGACGCTGCCGGTGGACCGCGACTTCACACCTGTCGATCCCAACCCCTTCTCGGACGGCGCCACCGGCCGGCCGGTGGACGACCCGAGCATGTTCTACGGTCGCGACGAGCTGGTCGAGCGGATCCGCGCGCGGCTGCGGGACGCCCCCTCTCCCGGTGTGGGCGTGGCCGTCGTCGGGCAGAAACGCGCGGGCAAGTCGTCCATCCGCCTCCAACTCGCCCGCAGGCTGAGCGAGGAGGAGGGACTGCCCGTGGTGGACGTGCACAACCTCGCCGAGCTGGAGCCGCCGCGGACCGGGGACGCCGACCGGCAACTGCTGGGCGCGCTGCTGTGGCGCATCCTGGAGGGCGCGCAGCGGACCCTCGCGCCCGGCAGCCCGCCGCTGCTGCCGCCCGGCCTCGACCGGCAGGCGCTGATCGCGAGCCCCGACCCGGTCTTCGACTTCGGTGACCTTTTCGGCCGCCACCGCGAGGCGGCGCCGCAGCGGCCGCCGTGGGTGGTGTTCATCGACGAGTTCCAGCACCTGGAGGAGTGGGTGCGCGACGGGCTGCTGTCGCCGTCCTTCATGCGGGCGTTCAAGGCGATCGTCGAGCGCCGCCTGTTCCATCTCGTGCTGGTCGGCCACTCCGACGTGGAGCGCCTCATCGCGGCCGACCCCAACGCGTTCGGTGTCTTCGGCATCGAGCGGGTCACCTACCTCGACGGCAAGGGCGCCCGCGCGCTGATCGAGGAGCCGGTGCCGCTGCCGGAGCCGGTGGCGGGCGGGGTGAGCCGTTACGCGGGCCACGCGGTCGACGACATCGTCCGGCTGAGCGGCGGCAATCCGTTCTACATCCAGCGGCTCTGCTCCGGTCTGGTCGCCCATATGAACACCGAGCACGCCGCCCGGGTCACCGAGGCGGACGTGCGCGTGGTGGCGGACCGGCTGGTGGGCACCCTGAAGGAGGCCGACTTCGACAACCTGGAGTCGCCGGGCACCATGGACGCCGCCTGGACCGCGGACGACGTACGGGCGGTGCTCGCGGCGGTGGCGCACGCGTGCGACGGCTCGCCCGCCCCGGCGACCCGGTCCGACATCGACCGCCACTACACCGGCTACCTCCCGCAGGCTCTGCTGGACGACCTGACCGCACGCGAGATCATCACCCGCCAGGGGAACGGCTTCCGGATCGTCGTCGGCCTGTACGAGGCATGGCTGCGGCGCTACTACGGCCCGTCGGAGAGGACAGAGTGAACGCACCGAACCCGTACCGGTTCGTCGGAGGTCCGCCGCCCACCGGGGAGCACTTCGTCGAGCGGCCCGAGCTGACCCGGCGGATCACGCAGGTGTGGCGTCGGCCGGGACGGCCGGGGAATCTCAGCGTCATCGGGTCCTACCGGGCCGGCAAGACCAGCCTGGTCCATCACGCGCTGCGGGGAGTCGACCGCGACGACCTGGGTGTGGTCCAGATCAGCATGGGTGCCCAGCCCTCGATGTCCCACCTCTTCCACACGCTCGTCCGTGAGGTGATCGGCGTCTTCCCGCACGTCCCCGCGCTGGGTGAGCTGTACCGGCCGATGCGGGAGACACGTGACTGGTTCGAGCTGCACAGCCACGTCACCGCGTTCTTCACCGAACTCGCCCGCCGGGACCTCCATGTACTGATCGTGCTCGACGAGTTCGACCACGCCCCGCTCGTGGCCGCCGACCTGTCGGGGTTCCGGCTGCTGCGGACGCTCGCCGGCGAGGCCGCGTACAAGGTCGGCCTGATGACCGTCTCGCGGCGACGGGTCATGCAGATCGAGACGACGGCCACCGGCGATTCCAGGCTCGACCAGGTCATGACCGATCGCCTCTACGTCGGGGCGTTCACCGCGGCCGAGGCGGGAGAACTGGTGGACCGCGCCCGCGAGGCGGAGGTCGACCTGAGCGCCGTGGTCCCTGACCTCTACGCCCTGTCCGGGCTGCACCCCTATCTGCTGGGCCGGTTGTGCCACCGGGTCATGGCGCACTACCAGCAGACCGGTGTGCTCGACGTGGCCGCCGCGGTCGGCAAGGAGGCGGCCGCCTTCCACAGCCACTTCACCCTGGTGACCGACTCGATCGACGAGGAGGACACACCGCCACGCGGCGCGGACCTCCTGCGCGAACTGGCGAGCGGTGCGCGGGTCCACGGGAACTCGCAGGAACTCGACCGGCTCGTCGAGCTGGGCATCGTGACCCGCAACGGAACCGATCTGCGGCTGCTCTCCAGGGAGTTCGCGGACTTCGCGCGGGACCCGGACGGCTACCGCAGCGGTGACCGGGAGCGTACGACGCCCTACCGCTGCACCGCGCTGGTCGTCGCCACCGAGTGGGGCTCCGCGCACGGCGGCCTGAGCACCTTCAACCAGCGGCTGTGCGTGGCACTCGCGGCCGAGGGGGTCCGGGTGTTCTGCATGGTGCTGGAGGCGACCGGGGACGAGCGCGAGGAGGCCGCCGGGCAGGGGGTGACCCTGCTGCACCGTCCGCAGGTGGTCGGGGAGGGCGCGCACAGCCGGCTGAGCCGGCTGCCGGAGGAGCTTCGCGGCGTGACCCTCGACATGGTGATCGGGCACGGCCGTATCACCGGATACCCCGCGTCCGTGCTGGCCGAGGACTACTTCGGCGACCCGAAGCCGAAGCGCCTGCACTTCGTCCACATGGACCCGGACGAGATCGAGTGGCACAAGCCCGACGGCGACAACGACGCGGTGGAGACCGCCGAGCACCGCAAGCGAATCGAGGTGCAGCTGGGCCGGACCGCGCACCGGATGGTCGCCGTCGGCCCGCGGCTGCACGACACCTACACCAGCGCCATGCCCCGCCGTACCGACCGCGACCCGCTGCGGTTCGACCCCGGGTTCGACATGGCCGACCCCAGCCCGCGCAAGATCCCCGGCGGCAGCCCGGTCTCGGTGCTGGTGATGGGGCGGATGGAGGACGCGCACCTCAAGGGGGTGGACCTGGCGGCGCGGGCGTGCGGCATCGTGGCGGGCTGGCGCAAGGAGAAGAATCTGCGCCGGATCGAGCTGGTGGTCCGCGGGCTGCCCAAGGACGACGCGACGGCGCAGGTGGCGCGGCTCAGGGAGTGGGCGGGCAGTCCGCTGCTCTCGATCCTGCCCCGGCACTACACCACGGACGCGGAGACCCTGGCCGACGACATGGAGCGGGCGAGCCTGCTGCTGATGCCGTCGCGCGGCGAGGGCTTCGGCCTCGCGGGCCTCGAGGCGATCGTGGCGGGCACGCCCGCGCTGATCAGTGACGTCAGCGGACTCGGCGAACTGCTCAGGAAGCGGCTCACCCCGGAGCGGGCCGCCCAGGTGCTCGTCCCCGTCACCAACGACTTCGACCACGACGTCAAGGAATGGGCGAGGGCCATCGACCGGATGCTGCTGGGCATCGAAGCGGAGTTCCCGGCGGCGCAGCGGATGCGGGAGGGTCTGGCCGCCACCCACACCTGGGCCGCGTCGGCGGACGCGCTCCTGACGGCCCTGGGTTTCTGACAGCTCCGGGATTCCGGCAGCTCCAGGACCCTGATGGCCGGTCCGGTCGCGTCAGGTCCGGTCCTCTGTCGTGGAGCCACCGCCGTGGACCCGGCGGTGGCTCCAGACCAGCAGGCCGAGGAGCAGGCAGCCGGAGAGGATCAGGCTGGAGCCGGTGCTCCAGCCGGAGAAGGGCAGGCCCGGCACCAGACGGGCGCCCGCGACGACTCCCGCGGCGATGAGGGCGAGCCCCGCCAGGACGGAACCGGCGATACGCCAGCGGGAGGCGACGCTCGCCTCGACGGCCTGCATCGCGCGAACCCGTACCGGCTCCTCGAAGCGGGCCACCGCGGGGACGGCCCGCGACAGGACGACCAGACCGCCGAGCACCAGCAGCATGCCGGGCCCGGGGAGTACCAGCAGCGCCACGCCCACCAGGAGCAGGGCCCCGCCCGCGACGGCCAGCGCCGCCCGGGTGACGGGGTGCAGCTCCTTCTCCGGCGGGGACGACGGCGACTTCTCCCGCGGGGACGACGGCGACCCGCCGCCCTCCTCGTCGGACCGCCGTGCCGCGCTCACCCTCCCACCGTGTCCGCGCGTCAGTGGATGCCTTCCTCTTCGGGGAGGACGACCTGGTCGATCATGTGCTGGATCTGCTCCCTCGGCAGGGCCACCGCCATCGCCCAGTAGTAGATCACCAGGCTGAACACCGCGACGGCGAGCATGTCCCACCACAGCGGGAACCACGGGTGCTTGAGCGGGCCGAAGTCGCTGAGGTAGACGATCAGGCCCATTCCGACCAGGTAGACCGGCAGCCACTGCGCGGCGCGCAGGTCGAGCTGCGGGGTGATCGGGTTCATCTTGAACACCCGGTTGGCGATCAGGATGACGTAGCCGATGAGGATCGCCACGCCCAGCTTCCAGTCGGTGGTCCACCCCGACCAGAGGATCAGCAGGTTGGCGACGACGAAGGCCAGCGGCGACATCCAGCTGCCGCCGAACAGCCGGTACGGCCGTTGGGCCTCTGGGAGCCGGTTGCGGAAGACGCCGAAGGACAGTGGCGCGCCGGCGTACATCAGCACGCTGGCGCTGGTGATCAGGCCGACCAGGGAGCGCCAGCTCGGGAACGGCAGGAAGCAGATGCAGCCGATCACGAAGGCGGTGATCAGACCGACCCACGGGACGCCGCGGTCGTTGGTCTTCTCGAAGGCCGACGGCACGTAGCCGTTGCGGCTGAGGCCGTAGGACACCCGCGAGGAACCGGTGATGTAGATCAGACCGGTGCCCGCGGGGGAGATCACCGCGTCCAGATAGAGGATCGTGGCCAGCCAGCCGAGGCTGATCAGCGTCGCGACCTGGGCGAACGGTCCGCTGAGGTCGTTGAAGGCGGAGGTGGCCCAGTGACTGCCGATCTGCGAGGCGGGCAGCGCGGCCAGGAACACGATCTGCAGCAGGACGTAGATGATGATGCCGATCACGATGGAGCCGATCACCGCGCGCGGGATGTCCCGCCTGGGGTTCTTGCTCTCGCCCGCGAGCTGGTCGGCCTGCTCGAAGCCCAGCAGCGCGAAGATGATGCCGCTGGTGGAGACCGCGGACAGGATGCCCTTCGCCCCGTCCGGGTTGAAGCCGTCGGCGGCCGTGAAGTTGCTGGTGTGGAAGGTGGCGATGGCGAAGACGAAGATCGTCAGCAGCGGGATGCCGACCTTCCACCAGGTCGCGGCGCTGTTGGTACGGGCCAGCAGCCGGATGCTGAGGAAGTTGATCGCCGTGATGACCGCCATCAGGCCGATCGCGACGGCGATACCGGCGCCCGTGAGGACGTGCTCGCCGCCCTGGATCTTCTCCCAGCCGCTCGCCCAGGAGTAGTGGGTGCCGTAGGTGATCATCGCCAGCACCTCGATGGGTGCCACGGTGGCGGCCTGCAGCCAGGAGAACCAGCCGAACGACGCTCCCGCCGCGCCGCCGAAGGCGTAGTGCGGGAAGCGCGCGGTGCCGCCGGAGACCGGGTACATACCGCCGAGCTCGGCGTGCACCAGCGCCAGGATCAGGATCGCGAGACCACCGATCCCCCACGAGATGATCGCCGCGGGTCCTGCTACCGACAGCGCCCCCTGGGCGCCGAACAACCAGCCCGAGCCGATGATCGAGCCCTCGGAGGCCCAGATCAGGCCGATGAAGCCGACTTCACGCCGTAGTCCGGGTTTGCCGGCATCGGCGACAGGGGTCGCTTCTGAGACGCCCATGGTCCACACTCCTCGGCCGAAGGTGACGTACATCACAGACGTACATCACAATCGTCTCACCGAGGGGCAATAACACCCAATAGGGCACGTGTCCAATCGGCCGTCCGGGTGACGGACGGTCCTCAGACGCTACGGAGAGCGCTCAGATGCCGGTGACGGCGCTCGACGCGGTGACGTCGAAGACGAGGTCGATCTCGCGCCGGTCGCCGGGGCCCAGACGCAGGGTGTAGCGGACCAGGCCCTCGGCGTCGACCTCGTCGGGCGCGGGGCGCGAGTCGTCGCCGCGCAGCCGGATCTCGACGGCCGAGACCTCGGAGACCGGCACGCGCTCACGGACCACCACCTCGCGCGCGTCGCCGCCCTCCGGCGCGTCGAGGCGGGAGACGAAGAGCCGCACACGGCGGGTGATCACCGTGCGCTGGTTGATCCCGGCGAGTCCCGCGGTGTCGCGGCGCTCCTCCACGTGGCGCACCACCCGGAAGGTGTCCTCGCTGCCGAACGCCAGCCGCACCTCCTGCCCGAGACCGGCGAAGGCCAGCTCTCCGCGGCCGACGAAACCGGCGCCGCGCACCAGGTCCACCGGACCGGCGAGCAGCACATGGCCGGACGCGTTGGTGAAGCGGGCGGTGGTCACCACGAGCGGTGACAGCTCGGGGGCGCAGGTGTTCTCCGCGCGGCACGGGGCGGTGAAGGACGACAGACGCACCCGGTGCGGCCGCCGGTCCGAGGGGACGCTGACCGGCCGGGGCGCCGTCAGTACCCGTACCGCGCCGCCGTCGTGCAGACCGGGCAGCGGGGCGGCGCCGTCGGCGGCGGGCGAGTCGTCGCCGACGCCGCGGATCTCCTCCTCGCGGATGTTCACCTCGACCGTGCGCCGCTCCTCGGCGGAGCGGTCCCGCAGGACGAGTACGTCGTCGGTGAGCACCGGCGGGCTGGCGGCCAGGGTCGGCCGGGCGGTCGACAGCGACAGCGCCACCGCCGTCCAGTCCTCGCCCGTGTCCTGCCAGACGTAGGCGTCGGACTCCAGCAGGACGGACTCCCGGTCGGCGCCGAGAGTTGCCCGGTAGGCGGGCCGCCACAGGGCGCACGGCACCAGGTGGACCACCCGCAGCCGGGCCTGTCCGGCCTGCGGCGCCTCGACCACCAGGTCGACGAACGCGGTCAGCGTGTGCGGTTCGCTCTCCACCCGCGTCAGGGTCTGCCGGACCTCGGCCAGTTCCTCGTCGAGGTCGTGCAACCGCCGCCGCAGCCGGTGCAGTTCCTCGATCCGCGGCTCCGCCTCCTGGTCGACCCGGTCCAGCCGGTCGGCCCACCGCTCGGGGTCGGCGTCGCCGCCGCCCGCGCCCTGCACGATGTCGCGGTGCAGATCGGTCTTGGCCTGGCCGATGACGGCGAGGGTGCTCTCCAACCGCTGCTGCTGGAGCCGCGCGTCGTGGATCTCGCGTTCCAACTGGTGTGCCTCACGGCGCAGTACGGACGCGTCCTCGCCCGGTTCGCCGGGCGGCGGGGCCGTGTAGGTGCGCACCACGCGGGCGTCGACGACACGCGGGGCGGCTCCTTCGGTGCCGTCGCCCTCGTCGGCCCCGGTGAGGGTGAACTCCGCCCGGAGCGAGCGGTCCACCACCAGCGGGGTGACCGGGCCGACGCGCAACCGCCGTACGCCCGCGTCGAGTTGTACGGTGCCCGCGCGCTCGACCTGGGCGCGATCCTCCATGCAGGTGACCGCGGTGATGGGCAGCGCGAGCAGGTCCCCGGCGTCGTCCGGCACCGCGGGGGCGGAGGGTGTGTCGGCAGCCATGGGTCAGTCCCTCCTGTTTCCGCCGACGACCGCCTTGCCCGCCGGCAGGCGGATGTCGAAGCCGGCGGTGAGCGTCGTGGTCCTGCCGGGCTCCAGCGCGACGCGCCACACGCGCGCACCCCGGGTGTACGAGCCGTCCTGGCCGTCGAGCGGCCGGTCGGGTTCCGTCCAGGGCGGCTGCGCCCGGCGCTCCTCGATGCGTACGTCCTTGTCGTCCGACACCGGCACCCGCTCGCGCACCTCGACGACCACGGGGTACGGGAGGCGGTTGGCCAACTCGACCTCCACGGAGTGGTCGAGGACCGTCGTACCGCCGCGCAGCCCGGCGCTCGACTCCCGCATGTGCGTCCGCCGCGCCACCCGTACGCTCTCGGCGACACCGAGTCCGACGGCCTGTCGCTGGCCGGGAGCCAGGGTCGGCAGCGCGGCGGTGAGGACGAAGTCGCCGTCCACCATCACGTCGACGGGTCCGGTGAGCAGCGCGTGCGCGGAGGCGTTGGTGACCAGGACGGTGCCGAAGACCGACTGGTCCACCGCCGGGACGCAGACGTACGCGAACTCGGTGCTGACCGGCACCTCGCTGACCGGCACGATGTGCCACTGGCCGTCCGACGCCACGTCCGCCGGGGCCGTGGTGTCGAAGCGGTAGTCGAAGGAACCCGCCGACGCGCGCACGTCGCGCGTGTACGCCGGGCGGTCCAGCCGGGTCACCGCCTCGGCGCGCCGCCGGTGCTCGGCGACGAGGGCGTCGGCCCCGGTGGCCGGTGCCGGGCGCAGAGTGCCGCGTCCCTGCCCGGCGTCGGGTCCTGTCATCGTCAGCCTGCTGTAGTCGAGCATCCGTGCGGAGGGTGCCGCGTCCGCGGGCGGGAGCGCGGGCTCGGCGGCGGGGGCCATGGCCCCGAAGGACCGCGTGGCGGAGCGCGACCGGGACGCCTCGGGCCCGGGTGCGCCGCCGGGTGCGGCCGGCGCCGCGGCGGGCATCGACGCGGAGAGCGCCTGGGGCAGGGCGGGCTTCTTGGCCATCGGCCGCCGCATCGCCGGCGCGTCGGCGTCCGCGGAACCGGCGAACGCGGCGCCGTAGCCCGGCTGCTGGTCCCTCGCGGCGCCGCCGGGCGCCGGGGGCGGGAGCGGCGCTCCGCCGGCGCTCAGGGCGAAGTCCGCGGGCGGCAGCGCCGCGTCGTATCCGGCGAACAACTCCTCGAGCCCGGCCGGGGGTTCACGCCAGCTCACGGCGGCCGGTGCCTCCTGGCTGCGGCCGATCCGCAGCGAGCGCAGCTCCGGCAGGTCGGAGCGGCGCAGCAGATCGGCCGTCGACAGGCCGAGGCCGACCCCCGTCCAGTCCTCCCCGGTGCGCTGCGCGACGCTGGCCCGCAGCACGAGCGTCCCGGCGCCGCTGCGGCCGTCGAGGCGCAGTTGGTAGACGGGCGCCCAGGTGGCGCCGGGGACGTGGTACTCCAACTCCAGCTCCCACTCGGGTTCTACGGAGTCGGGTTCGGGGTCGGCGTCACTGCCGGTGTCGCCCGGCGCGACTTCTTCGCGCGTGTCGGGCTCGTCGAGTGCCAGGGTCAGTACGGCGGCGGCCGTCGGCTCCGCCCGGTCGGTGTTCACCGCGCTGGACGCCTGGTCCAGCCGGTGCCGCAGGGCGGAGAGGTCGTGCTCGGCCGTGGCCAGTTCCTCCTCGACCGCGCCGAGCCGCTGGTGCAGCACGCCGAGCCGCGAGTCGACGAAACCGGCCAGCGCGAGGATCGACTCCACCGGCGCCCAGCGCGGCGGATCGCCCCGGCGCGGCGCGAGCGGCTCCGCGCGGAATCCGGCGACCTCGGCGATCTCGGCCGCCAGCCGGTCGCGGCGATCGGCCAGCCGCGACCTGCGGTCCTCGGCGTCCTCCAAGTCCAGCCGCAGCGAGGGCAGTTCGTCGCCGCGCCGGAGGGTCGCCCCGAGGTCGAGGCGGACGTCCGTCACCCGCAGCCCCGCGGGCCCGGACACCACGGCGCCGCGTACCGAGTGCTCGTACAGCGTCGGCGGCAGACCCTCGAACCGTACGGTGGCGGCGCCGTCCCGCAGCCGCGGGGTGACCGTGGCGCGGCGGGTGCAGACCGCGCCCGAGGAGTGCACGACGACGGACCGTACGGACGAGCGCACGGCCGGCGTGTCCTGAGCGGTGTCCCGCGTGTCCCGAGTGCTGTCCCGCGTGTTGGCGTCGTCCACGATGCGTCCTCCCCGTCCGGTGATGGCACCAGGTCCGGCCCCCCGGCCGGGGTTCCTGCGTACCCTATCCAGTTCCGCCCGGCGGGGGCTCTTCCGGCCGTACTCCTCCCGGACCGCCCCGGCCTGCCATGCTTTGCCCGGGGCCGACCCACCCCGTAGCCTTTGCCCGACGCTGTGTCAGTGACTGACGGAAGCATTCTGTGGGGGGAAGCCATGCGGCGTGTGCGTTCCGGGATGTCCGCTCGCGGGAAACGGGCGGGTGCGCGAGGGCGGGTGGCGGCGACAGCCGTACTGTGCGTGCTGTCCGGGGCCGCGCTCGCGGCCTGCGGGTCGTCGAAGGACAAGGCGGATCCGGCTCCCGACAGCCCGAGCGTGTCGGTCTCCGCGCCGTCCATGAGTGCGACGGCCGCGCCGGAGCCGAGCACCGTGGTCACCACGCCGGTGGCACCGCCGACCACCGAAGCGCCGCTGACCAACGCGTCGTTCCCCAAGGGGAGTTGTGTGGCCGAGGACCCGACGGACACGACCGGCTCCACCAACCCCACCCAGGTCGACTGCAGCAGCCCGCTGGCGGTGGCGAAGGTGCTGTCCCGCGAGCCGTTCGACCTCGTCGCGGTGACGTCCTGCCCGAAGGCGTCGGAGACGGCCGACAAGCTGGTGCAGGTCACCCGGCTCGGCACGGGCAAGAACGCGAGCAAGCTGGAGTACGCCGCGCTGTGCCTGCGCAATCTCGGCGCGCCGCACCCCGGTGACCCCGGCCAGGGCGGCGGCCCGAACATCGTCAAGGGCGACTGCCTGGTGGAGCACAAGAACGTGATGTCGCTGACGACCGGCTCCGCCACCTCCACCGTCGAGACGGCCTGCTCCGCCACGGGTTATGCCGCGCCGAACTACCAGGTGATCGGCATGGGCACCCAGACGATCGTCAAGGGCGCCAAGAGCATCCCGTGTCCCAAGGGCACCCAGGCCGAGTTCGCCGCACCGCGCCAGCTGATCGGTGACGTCTACTGCGCGGTGCGGGTCTGATCCCCCGCCCCGCGTACGCTTCCGGCCCTCACCGTCCCCAGGTCACCGGCACCGTCTCGACCGTCACCCGGTGGCCGTCCTCCGGCGAGACGACGTAGGCGGTCAGCGTGCCGGGACCGGTCGCGACAGGGGCGTGGAGCGGCACGGTGACGTCGAAGGTGCCGCGGGTGCCCGTGCCCGAGGTGGCCTTGACCCGGACGTCGGCGGCGACCCGGCCGGTGCGGTCGGTCAGGCGCAGCCGGAAGACGGCCTCGAAGGTGTCGGCCGTGCCCCGGACCCGTAGCGGCGACCCTACGGTGACGGTGTCGCCGAGCAGGGGCGACTCGACCAGGACGGCCGGGGACTGCGCCTCGAAGTCGGCGCGGCCGACGGGATGCGCGACGGCGATGTGCGCGCTGCCGAAGACCGTCACCAGCCTGCCGTCCAGCGCGAACCGCACCGTGTCGATCCCGGTGAACCGGGTGACGGTGAAGACCACTTGGGCCAGCCGCGCCCGCGCCGAGGCACCGCTCGCGCCGTCGTCGTACCGTCCCGACAGGTCCACGGTGGCCACCCGGGAGCGCACGGCCACCGAGCGCAGGGTCGTGCCCGACGGGATCGCCGTGGTCCGGCCGTGTGCCCGTTCGTACGCGTCGGGACCGGCCAGCAGCGCCCGCAGCGCACCCGCGGCGGTCTGCGGCGCCGTGACCGTACGGGCGGCCGGGGACACCTTGCCGCTGTGCAGGAAGTAGACGGCGGTGTGGACGGTCGTCGTGGCCGCGGCGGGCGCGGAGGTGGCGGTGGCGGCCGTCGTGGCGCTCGCCGTCGCCTGACCGCCGCCGCTCGTACCGGCCGTGGTGCGGCTCGGCGCGGTGGTCGCCGCGGTCGCCGCGGAACCGCCGCCCGAGCAGGCCACCAGCAGGGCCGCCGCGAGCGCGGCGCCGAAGACGAGGCGCGGGCGCGACACGGCCCCGGCGCCGGCTCTGCCCCTGCTGTCGGCTCCGGTCCCGCTCCCGGAAGAGTCGCTGCGGAATACGGACGTCATGACATCCCCCTACCCCTGGTGGCATTGGCTGCCTGGCACGCGCGCGGGGCGGACCGCGTCCGGCCGTGCCCTGTGCCCCCTCCCGCGATTGCAGCACTTCCCGGCCGCGGGCGATAGCTCCCCCGCACATCGGTTATGCACCGATTTTCCCCGGCCCGGCTTCACCCGGCTCGACCCGTTCGTCCGGTCGCCGCGCGCGTCACTCCGCGACCAGCACCGCCGCCCCGTTGACCCGGTCGGCCGCGAGGTCCGCGAGCGCGTCGACGGCCCGGTCCAGCGGGTATCTGCTGACGGTCGCGCGCAGGCCGATACGGTCCGCGGTCTCCAGGAACTCCCGTCCGTCGGCACGGGTGTTGGAGGTGACGCTGCGCAGATCGCGCTCCTGGAACAGGTGCCGCTGGTAGTCGAGCACCGGGATGTCGCTGAGGTGGATTCCGGCGACGGCGAGGGTGCCGCCCCGGTCGAGTGCGGCCAGGGCGACCGGCACCAAGTCGCCGACGGGCGCGAAGAGTACCGCCGAGTCGAGCGGCTCCGGTGGCGGGTCGTACGCGCCGCGCGCCGACGACGCGCCCAGCTCCAGGGCGAGTTCGCGGGCGCGCTGCGACCGGGTGAGGACGTGGACGGTGGCGCCCTCGGCCAGCGCGACCTGTGCGGCGAGGTGCGCGGACGCGCCGAAACCGTAGATCCCGAGCCTTCCGCCCGGCCCCGGCGGCAGGGCGCTGCGCCGCAGCGCGCGGAATCCGATGATCCCGGCGCACAGCAGCGGCGCCAGCAGCGCGGCGTCCGGCCCGGGCGGCAGGGCGTAGGCGAACTCCTCGGGCAGCAGCGCCACTTCGGCGAAGCCGCCGTCGGCGTCCCATCCGGTGTAGAGGGAGTCGGGGCAGAGGTTCTCCCGGCCGAGGCGGCAGTAGCGGCACTGCCCGCAGGTACGGCGCAGCCATGCCCCGCCCACCCGGTCGCCGACCTGGAAGCGCATGGCCGCGTCACCGGTCGCCACGACCCGCCCGACGATCTCGTGCCCGGGGATCGTGGCCTCCCGGTGCGGGCGCAGGTCGCCTTCCGCCAGGTGCAGATCCGTACGGCAGACCCCGCACGCCTCCACCCGTACGACCAGCTCGCGCGGCCCGGGCTCCGCCACCTCGCGGACCACCGCCACCAGCGGGCGGGTCCCGATCGGGCCGGGCCGGGCCACCGCCCAGCCGCGCATCGGCCCGGCGTCCGCGGCATCCCGTGCGCCGACTGCCATGCCTCCAGGATGCGGCCGCCGTCCCGGCCCGGCAATCGGCGGCGGCCCCGGCGTACCCGCGGGGCCGCCGCCGGGTGTGCGGCTCAGGCGGCCTTGGTGCCCCAGCGGTCGAGGGCGGCGAAGGCGGGCCGCCACTGCTGGTGGAACGCCTGGCGGACGGGTTCGGGGAGCGGGCGCAGCGCGGTCTCGACGTCCTCCGGGGAGGCGTCCTCCAGGAGCCAGGGGAAGTAGCGGGAGACGTCCGCGCCGAGCCGCTTGCCGTGCTCGGCGCCGAACCGCTGGAGCAGTTCGGGGGTGGCGTGGGCGTCGACGACGGCCAGGCCCTCCTTCTCCTCGTGGTCGAGGTGGGCGCCGAGGCCGGTGACCAGGCGGGCGACGATCGCGGCGAGGCGCTCGGG
This sequence comes from Streptomyces sp. NPDC051976, assembly GCF_040680795.1. Lineage (NCBI taxonomy): Bacteria > Bacillati > Actinomycetota > Actinomycetes > Kitasatosporales > Streptomycetaceae > Streptomyces > Streptomyces sp. NPDC051976. The sequence continues at coordinate 58,139 of NZ_JBFAXL010000042.1, read as the reverse complement.
TCCCGCGTCGCGGTCGGCCACCGCCTCGTCGAAGGCGGCCAGTCCCGGGTCGATCATGGCGTGTTCGGCGTCCATCGCGTCGAGCACGGCCAGTTCGTCGGGGCGGTCGGCGGCGGCCGGGCGTATCGCGGGCCAGAGCACGTCGTCCTCGGCGCCGTGGTGCACGTGCAGGTATTGCGTGAACATCTCCCAGCCGACGGCGCCACGCAGCACGTCCCGGGGGTCGCGGGTCGGGTCGGCGGTGATCCGGGTGAGATGCCGCAGTTCGCGGCGGAGCGCGTCGTGCATCACGTACATCATCGTCATGTCGTTCTTGAAGCCGGTGTTCCTCATGCGCGCTGCGACTTCCTTCGTGTCGTTCGTCCGGCGGTGCGGTCGTGCCCCGCGGCCGGCCCCTTCGGACCGGTCAACTCCCTGACGTAGCCGGGCGCGCGAATGTGACGGGGCACCGGCTGCCGGGCCGGTCCGTGACCCCCGGCACAGGCGTGCGGCCCGAAACGCGGCGGCACTCTCCCCAATTCCCGCCCACGCACGATTGGGCGGGATTTTTCCTATGCGCTCCATACGATCTGAGCCCCAATTTTTGCTTCCTCTTTACGGCGCTCCCCGCGCCTCCCAGGTTTCGCGGGCGTTAACTGGACATATCACCCAGGGGTATTGACCATTCCGTCACCGCGGTGTCACGCTGTTTTCGGGAAACACGTGTGCCCATACGGCACGGCGACCATCCTCGGCGTTCCGCCGCATTTCGCCGTGCCCGTCGGCAGTCAGCCGACCTCCGGGGGCGACTTCTCCACATCACCCCTGGTCACGAAGGTGACGTGGTCATGATGACATCGTTGCCGACATCGGAATGCACAGCGCGCGGGAACTCGCGCGAGTCATCCAGCCCATTGCACCGGATCTCCCGGATCGGGCATTCCCCGCCACCGCGGGGTCAAAGACCCGTCGTCGCGGGTCCCACCTTTGCCGCGCCATCACGCGGCCCCCAAGTAGTTGCCCTTTGGAGGAATACGCATGACATCATCGCGCACGCCGACTCCACGTACCGCCGCTGACGCGGACGTAGTGGTGGTCGGTGGCGGACCGACGGGGCTGATGCTCGCCGGTGACCTCGCCGCCGCCGGGGTGAGCGTACGGATCCTGGAACGGCGCAGCAGGCATCTGAGCAACTTCACCCGCGCGTTCACCGTCCACGCCAGAACGCTGGAGCAACTGGACACCCGCGGAATCGCCGAGGAACTCCTCACCTCGGGCACGCGGTTGGACACCCTGCCGCTCTTCGGCGAACTCGACATCTACTTCTCCCACCTCCCCACCCGCTATCCGTTCCTGCTGCTGTCGCCGCAGTACGACGTGGAGCGCGCGCTGGAAGCGCGGGCGGTGAAGCTGGGCGTGGAGATCGACTACCACGCCGAGGTGACCGGGCTGCGCCAGGACGCCGAGGGCGTCGACGTCCGGGCGCGGCTCGGCGACGGGACAGAGGTCAGCCACCGCGCGCGGTACGCGGTCGGCACCGACGGGGTGCGCAGCACCGTACGCGGCCTGCTCGGCATCCCCTTCCCGGGCGACACGATCCTGCGCTCGGTGATCATCGGTGACGTCCTGATGAAGGAGGCGCCGCCGGACCTGCTGACGGTGGACGCCAACGCGCACGGCTTCGCCTTCATCTGCCCCTTCGGTGACGGCTACTACCGGGTGCTGGCCTGGAACCGGCACGCGCAGCACTCCGCCGACGAGGCCGTGGACTTCGAGGAGCTGCGCCGACTCACCCGCGACGTCCTCGGCTCCGACTTCGGTATGCACGACCCGCGGTGGGTCTCCCGTTTCCACAGCGAGGAGCGGCAGGCGCCGCACTACCGCGCGGGCCGGGTGTTCCTCGCGGGGGACGCCGCGCACGTCCACGCCCCGGCCGGCGGCATGGGCATGAACATCGGGTTGCAGGACGCGGCCAACCTGAGCTGGAAGCTGGCCGCGGCCGTCCACGGGTACGGCGGCGACGCGCTGCTGGACAGCTACGAGGCCGAGACCCACCCGGTCGGCAAGGAGGTGCTGCGCACATCGGGCGCGCTGGTCCGCGCCGCGGTGGCGCAGAGCGGACGCACCCGGCTGGCACAGCAGTTCATGATCTGGCTCGCCGGTCACCTCGGCGGGCTCGGCCGGGCGGTCGGCCGCCGCGAGGGCAGCGCGATCTCCGGCACCTCGATCAGCTACCGGCGGCCGAAGGGCGGCCACCGGCTGGCCGGGCAGTTCTGGCGGCACCGGCCGGACGAGCGCGTCAAGGAGGCACTGCGCACCGGGCGTTTCGTCCTGCTCGGCCGCTCCCCCGAGCTGGCTCGCGCCGCGGCGGACTGGTCGGACCGCGTGGTCACCGCCGCGCCGGACGCCGCTTCCCCGGACGCCGTCGCGCCGGCCGAACCCGCCGCCGTACTGATCCGCCCCGACGGCTATGTCGCCTGGGCGTCCGACCGGCCCGACCCGGCGGCCGTCCGCCGCGCGCTGGCGCGGTGGGCGGGACCCGCGGGGAAGCGCCGTCACGACGCCCCCGCCGACGACCGCGCCGAGGCGCTCACCGAGGCCGGGCTCGACCGCACCTCCGCCCAACCCTCCCGGTGAGACCGGACAGTTGCTCTCCCCCGCACCACCGACTCCCCCGCACGCAAGAAAGAGGACGCATGCCTACGTACGGTGACGAACTCATCGCCCTGCCCGCCGACGCGGCCATCCGCCGCTTCGTCGACCGCGCCGAGGTGAGCGAGTTGATCGACCGCTACATCATCGGTTTCGACACGCTGACCGACGAGCCGCGCGACGACGCGTGGTACCGGGACCTGTTCACCGAGGACCTGGTGCTGACCTTCCCGGTGATCGGTGCCCACAAGGGGCTGGCCGGGGTGACGGACTTCCAGCGGGCCGCCAAGCTCAAGTGGGCCCGCACCCATCACGTGACCTCGAACCACCTGGTCTACGTGCACGGCGACGAGGCCACGGCGCAGGGCCGGTTACTCGCCACGCACGTCCACCCCGGGGACGAGCCGCGGGACCACTTCACCATCGGCGGCCGCGTCCACGCCTCGGCCGTCCGCACCCCCGCCGGATGGCGGCTGAGCGAGCTGACCTTCGAACTGGTCTGGTACGGCGGGGAGGTCCCGGCCAGCCCCGGCTCCCCGGACTGACCCGCGCGGGGCCCGCGCCCCCGTACGACAAGGGCTCACAGGGCGTAGCGCACGAGCCATTCGTCGGCGTTGTAGGTGTCGCGGGCCGGGTCCGGGACCGTGGCCGGGCGCTCCTCGATCGTGTCCTCGGGACGGATGCGCTCGGGCAGCGTGCCGAACCGGGCGCGACGCGCGGCTTCCGCGGACTCGGCGACTTCCTGCGTACGTGTCATCTCATCGCTTCCTCGGTCTGCCAGGGCGCTCTGCCGGTGGCCCGGAGCATCACCCTTTCAACTGGTGACGATCCTCGCAGGAGCGGCGTCACCTGTCAAGGTGGTGACACAGAACTGCCCTGTCGTGACGTACGCACGACAGGGCAGTTCCCGCGTTCCCGTGGAAGGGGTGGCGTCAGTGGGCGGCGACCGTGGCCGCGTCCCGCTTGCGCGCCCGGTAGGCGGCCGCCTTCATCTTGTTGCCGCAGGTCTCCATGCCGCACCACTCGCGGCGGCGGCCGCGCGAGCGGTCGATGTAGACGCGGGTGCACTCGGGATTGGCACACTCCTTCATCAGCGGGACGTCCGGGCCGCTGAGCAGCTCGATGGCGTGCCGCGCCACGGTGGACAGCGCCTCGGCGGGGGTCGCCTCGACCCAGCGGCCGTCGGGAGTGAGCCGCGGGGTCGCGGGCGGGGTCCGCGCCGCGTCGTTGAGCAGCGCGAGGGCCGCCCGGTCGTAGCCGTCCCCGGCGACCCGGGCGGTGACCAGCGTGTAGATGGCCTCGCGCACCTCCACCGCCCTGGTCACATCGGCCGCGCGGCAGGCGGAGAGGACGTCCACGATCCCGGACTTCAGATACCAGGCGTCGAGCTGCTGGGGCGAGTCGAGCACGTCGACGCGCGCCGACCGCCGCGAGCGCAGCGTCGCCGCGAGATCGAGCGCCGGGTTGCCACTGATGAAGACATGTTCCACATCACCAGTCTGACAGGTGACGCCCTGCCGGACAAGGACAAGGGCACGGCCATGGGCCGTCACCTTTTCGGCAGGTGACCGCCGGGATTCTCACGAACGCGCCCCTCAGGAGGTGGCGAAGTCCGGCACGTCCTGCTCCGCCCACACCACCTTGCCCGTGGAGGTGCGGCAGGAGCCCCAGCGGCGGCAGAGCATGTTGATGAGCTGGAGCCCGCGCCCGCCCTCGTCGTCGAGCGTGCTGTGCTCGATCTCCGGCAGGTCGGGGCCGGTGTCGGAGATCTCGACCACCAGGCGTTCGTGCCGGAGCATCCGGAGCTGGCCGGGGCCCGCCGCGTACCGCAGCGCGTTGCCGACCAGCTCGCTGACGACCAGCTCCGTGGTGTCCGTCATGTCGGCCAGTCCCCAGCGGTCGAGCTGGGCCCGCACCAGCCGCCGGGCCTCGCCCGCGGCCCGCCCGTCCCGGCCCAGGTCCCACACCTTGATGTCCGGCGCCTCCTGGCTGGCCGACACCGCGAGGACGACGGCGTCGTCGAACCGCGCGTCGGAGGTGACGCCCGCTCCCTTGGCCGTACGGCCGTTGGAGTCCGGCCCCGCCGCGCCCGGTCCCGGCATGATCCCGCCGAAGCCCGAGGCCGGCAGCTCCTTCACCGCCCCGCGCAGCCGCTCCATCTGCACGTCGATGTCGTCCGTGCGGTTCTTGACCAGGCCGTCGGTGTACAGCAGCACCCGCGCGCCCTCCGGGACCTTCCGCACGGTGACCTCGTACGGGATCACACCCGCGCCCAGCGGGGCGCCCGGCGGCACCGAGAGGTGCTCGGCCGAGCCGTCGGAGGCGATGAGCAGCGGCGGCAGATGTCCCGCGCTGGTCATGGTGCAGGTGCCGTCCGCGGGGTCGTAGACCACGCACAGGCAGGTCGCGACCTGGTCCTCCTCCAGGTCACGGGCGGCCAGGTCGAGCCGGGCCAGCACCCGGTCCGGCGCGATGTCCAGGGACATCAGGGTGCGGGCGACGGTCCGCAGCCGGCCCATCGTCGCCGCCGCGGCCAGGCCGTGCCCCATCACGTCGCCCACCACGAGCGCGGTGCGCCCGCCGGGCAGCGCGACGACGTCGAACCAGTCGCCGCCGACACCCGCCGGGTCGGCCGACGGCAGATACCGCGACTCGACCTTCAGCCCCGGTGTGCCGGGAGTGCGCCGCGGGAGCATGGCGCGCTGCAGCGCCACCACGTTGTCGCGTTCGCGTTCGTAGAGCCGGGCGTTGTCGATGAAGACGGCCGCCTTGGACGCCAGTTCCAGCGCCATCGCGACGTCGTCCTCGGTGAACGGCTCGGGGTTCATCGCCCGCAGGAAGTCCGCGGTTCCCAGCAGCACGCCGCGGGCGATCAGCGGCACCGCGAGCAGGCTGTGCACGCCCGCCTCGCGCATCGCCCGGCCCGCGCTGGCCGTGGGCGCGGCCCAGCCGTAGTCCTCGTCGCAGGTGATGTGGGTCAGTACGGGCCGCCGGGTGGTCAGCAGCTTCGTGGACAGCGCCACATTGGGATGCTCGACGGGCTCGCCCACGGGATCGGGCTCCAGCACCAGACCGTCCACCTGGGCGACGGCCATCGCCCGCATCCGCGGCCGCTCGGCGAGGATCTCGCGCACCCCGTCCTCGCCGGAGAGCACCGACTCCAGCAGGTCGACGGCGGCGGCGTCGGCGAACTCGGGGACGCAGAACGCGGCGAGTTCCTGGGAGGTCTGCTTCAGGTCGAGGGTGGTGCCGATCGCGCTGCTCGCCTCGTTGAGCCAGGCCAGCCGCCACCGGTCGGTGACCGGCGCACTCGCTGCGGGGGCGCTCGGCCGGTCGCGGCGGGTGGGGACCCGCACCCGGCTCCTGCCGGACGCGCGCACCGGTCTGGCCTTGCGACCTCTGTCCGCCACCTCGTCAACCTTCCGCCGGGCCGCACCCAGGACGATCAGAGACCGTCGGCTGCCTCCCGTGACGGCGTGATCATGTACGCGACCTGGCGCGTGTGGAAACCGTCACAGTGTAGATCGGCCGGTCGCCTCCTCGAAGGCGGATACGCCGTTCCGCGCGGTGCCGAATTCGCCGGGAGAGCGGTCGTTCCCGTCACGGGCCCGAAGTCGAGCGCGCCCACGTCCCCGCTCACCGCCATCGTAACGTCGTCCCGGATGTCACCGCAGGTCCGCGGGGTGGTGATGACGTACGGCTCAGGCATGGGTGATCTCCGCCATCGCGAAGTCGGCCTTGGCGGCGCCGCAGTCGGGGCAGGACCAGTCGTCGGGGATGTCCTCCCAGCGGGTGCCGGGGGCGATGCCCTCGTCCGGCCAGCCCTCCGCCTCGTCGTAGACGAAGCCGCACACCATGCACTGCCATTTCCTCGCGGGCCGGGTCACCGGGTCTCCTCGGGCTCGAAGTCGATCTTCTCGCGAACGCCGCAGTCCGGACAGCACCAGTCGTCCGGCACCCGGCTCCAGGGGGTCCCGGCGGGGAAGCCCTCGCGGGGGTGGCCCTCGCGTTCGTCGTAGGTGTAGCCGCAACCGGGGCAGCGGTGCCGGTGCCCGGTCACGCGGCGGCACCGTAACGGGCCAGCACGGCGCGGCGCTTGGACGGCTGGATGTTGGCCCGTGTGATGTCGCCGTCGTAGTGCGCGAGGACGCGGGGGTCCATCACCCGGCGCCACAGCGGCGGGAAGTAGGCGAGCACGATCATCCCGGCGTATCCGGTGGGGAGTTCGGGGGCGTCCTCGAAGCACCGCAGGGCCTGGTAGCGGCGGGTGGGGTTGGCGTGGTGGTCGCTGTGCCGCTGCAGGTGGTAGAGGAAGATGTTGGAGGCGACGTTGTCGCTGTTCCAGCTGTGCCGCGGGGCGCAGCGCTCGTACCGTCCGCTCTCGGTGCGCTGCCGCAACAGGCCGTAGTGCTCGGTGTAGTTGATGACTTCCAGCAGGCAGAAGCCGAAGACGGCCTGGGCGGCGAGGTAGGGCAGGACGCCGGGGCCGAAGGCGGCGGTCAGCGCGGCGAAGAGGGCCAGCGACATCGCCCAGGCGCTGAGGATGTCGTTCCGCGGCGACCAGGGGGACGCGCCGGTGCGCCGCAGCCGTGCCGCCTCCAGGCGCCAGGCGGACGTCAGGCTGCCCAGGACGGTACGGGGCAGGAACCGCCAGAAGCTCTCGCCGAGCCGGGCGCTGGCCGGGTCCTCGAAGGTGGCCACCCGTACGTGGTGGCCGCGGTTGTGCTCGATGAAGAAGTGCCCGTAGCAGGTCTGCGCGAGGGCGATCCGGGACAGCCAGCGCTCCACCGACTCCTTCTTGTGGCCCAGTTCGTGCGCGGTGTTGATGCCGATCCCGGCGACGCCGCCGAGCGTGATGGTCAGTCCCACCCGGTCCGGCAGGGCCAGGCCGCCGCGGGTGAGCAGCCAGCAGCCGACGACGAGTCCGGCGTACTGCACGGGCAGGTAGAGGAAGGTGCACCAGCGGTAGTAGCGGTCCTGCTCCAGCCAGGCGAGCGCGCTCTCCGGGGCGTTGGCGGAGTCCTTGCCCACGAGGTGGTCGATGACCGGGAAGACCGCGTAGAGCACGAGGACGCCGGTCCACCAGAACAGGCCGGACCCGGTGGCGCGCACCAGCCCCCAGCCGATGAAGGGGAAGGACGGGATCACCAGGCCCATCAGCCACAGATAGCGCTTGGGATCCCGCCAGGCCGCCTCCGCCGTCGCCGCGGCGTCGGGTTCGGTGCGCGCACTCATCTCTGGGCCTCCTCGCCCTCGCGACCTGGACAGCGGCCCGGGGCAGCCGTCCCCACCAGGAGTCGTGGACACTTCTGCGTCCTACTGTCCAGTAGTTAGACAGCTCGAAGGCAAATCGTCAATGCTTTGGGCAGTGGGCGATGACTAGAGTGAGCAGACGATGACCCGTTTCCGTGAGAGTGTCCGGTCCCTGCTCCGCGAGCGGGTGCTCGACGCCGCCCGCGATCTCGTCGGCTCCGGGGGCTGGGGCGGGCTGCGGCTCGCCGCGATCGCCCGGGCCGCGGGGATCAGCCGCCAGACCCTGTACAACGAGTTCGGGTCGAAGGAGGCCATCGGCAAGGCCCTCGTCGAGCGCGAGCTGGAGGGCTTCCTCCTCGGCATCCAGCGGGAACTCGACGCCCACCGTGACGATCTGCGGGCCGCGGCGGCCGCCGGGGTCGGCTACACCCTGCGGCAGGCCGCCGACAACCCGCTGATCAAGGCGGTGCTGCTGGCCGAGCGCGGCGGCGAGGACGATCTGCTCGCCTATCTGACCACCCGGCCCGAGCCCGTCTTCGACACCGCCGCGGCGATGCTCGACGCCTACGCCGCCGACGCCTGGCCCGACGCGGACGCCGAGTCGCGCGGCCTGGCCGTCGAGGCCATCGTGCGCCTGACGGTCAGCCACATCATCGCGCCGGTCGCGCCCCCCGAGGAGTCCGCGCAGCGCATCGCGCGCATCACGGCCCGGATCGCCTACCCGGCCGACGGCCGCTGACCGGCCGCACTCGGGTTCGTACCCGCCAGGGCGGCCTGGGCGATGCCCTGGATGAACGCGGTGTACGGGTCCGAGTCGCTGGTCGGGGTGAAGGCATAGACCAGGACGCGGCTCAGGTCGCGGGTGGCGAAGACACCGTCGGTGTAACCGGGGCGGGAGCCGGTCTTGCCCCAGACGGTCACCCCGTCGATGGTCGCGCTCATCAGGCCCATGCTGAAGCAGGCCCGGCCGGGGTTGCCCAGTTGGCAGTGGGTGGCGTCGTGGTACGGCACATCGGGCGCGGTGAAGAGGTCCTCGCGCTGGGCGGCGGGCAGCAGCCGGCCGTCCATCGCCGCGGTGAGGACGGTGCGCAGATCGCGGGCCGAGGAGATCATCCCGCCCTCGGCCCACGGGTACGGGCTCTGCTCGGTGACATCGGCCGGGGTGGTCACACCGTTCTCGGTGACGTCGAGGTAGCCGTGCAGGTGGCGGCCCCCGACTCGGTAGTCGGTCGCGGCGGGCACCTCGGTGTCGCGCAGCCGCAGCGGGCGCAGGACGCGGTCGGTGACCTCGGTGGCGTACGAGCGGCCGGTGACCTTCTCCACCAGCATGCCGAGCAGGTAGTAGTTCTCGCCGTTGTACTGCTGCTGGGTGCCGGGCGCGAAGGTCATCGGCTGACCCGCCATCTCGGCCACCACCTGCGCGGGCGTGGGGTGCCCGAACCGCTCCCGTACGAAGGTGGCCGGATCGTCCTCCCCGTCGTCGGTCGTGCCCCCGGGCAGGCCGCTGGTGTGGTCGAGCAGCTCGGCCACGGTGATCGGCGGGAAGTCCGCGGGCAGCACACCGGGCAGGTAGTGCTGCACGGGTGTGTCGAGGTCGACGCGGTGCTCGGCGGCCAGTTGCAGCACCACCACGGCGGTGAAGACCTTGGTGACGCTGCCGATCCGGAACCTCATGTCCGGGCTCGCCGCCCGCCCCGTGGCCAGGTCCGCGGTGCCGGACGCACCGCGCCAGCTCCCGCCCGATCCCGAGACGCTCACCAGGGCCGCGGTGATCCCCTGGTCCGGCAGCCCCGCGATGGACTGCCGCAGGGCGGCGGGGTTCACCGGCGGCAACTGGGCGCCTGAGGTGGTCGAAGCGGCCGAGGCTGCGGCGGGCAGCACCGCGGCCAGCGCGAGCGAGCCCGCGGCGAGGGCGACAAGGGTACGCAGCGGGCGGGTCGTGGTGGGCATGGCGGTCTCCCCGTGACGAAGATGGTGTGGGGCCCGGTGCTCGGGCGGTCACCCCGAGTCTTCCGGCCGCGGCCGCGCGTCTCACGGGTGCGCGCCTCCGAATACGGGGTGAGGCAGGCTTCACCAAAACTCTCCGGTGAGAGTGTCGAATCGGCGGCTCCCCGTTCGACGCAACGGGTGAGACAGCACGAGAGGCCCACCAGGGCCAGGACACATCGGACCGAGGAGCACGCGATGCCCAAGCTGCGGGTACACAACCTGACCGTGACCCAGGACGGGTTCGCCACCGGCCCCGGCCAGCGGCTGGAAGCGCCGTTCGGCGACTTCCCCGAGAACCTGCACGCCTGGATGTTCGCCGCGATGCGCGACCTCGCGGACGGCAAGGCGGGCATCGACGTCGACTACATCGCGCGCAGCGAGGAGAACATCGGCGCCACCATCATGGGCCGCAACATGTTCGGGCCGGTGCGCGGGCCGTGGCAGGACGAGTCGTGGAAGGGCTGGTGGGGAGACAACCCGCCGTACCACAACGACGTGTTCGTCCACACCCACCACCCGCGCCCCTCGCTGACCATGGAGGGCGGCACGCGCTTCCACTTCACCGACCAGCCGATCGAGACCGTGCGGGACCTGGCCTTCGAGGCGGCCGGCGGCAAGGACGTACGGATCGGCGGCGGGCCGGGCACCGTCCAGCAGTATCTGCGCGCCGGTCTCGTCGACGAACTGCACATGGCCGTCGCCCCGGTCCTGGCGGGCCGGGGCGAGCGCCTGCTCGACCACCTGGGAGACGCCGTCAGCCACTACCGGGTCGCCGAGCAGGTCACCTCGGACACCGTGACCCACGTGGTGCTGCTGCGCCGCTGACGGTGCGTCACCCCGGGGTCCTGCCCAGGGTGTGTCCTGCGGATCACGCCCTAGCCGAAGACCTTCAGCTCGTAGACGCGGGTGGCCGGGTCGGTGGTCTGGGTGGGCTTGGTGACGTTCAGCCGGACGTAGCGCGCGCTGGTCGCGGTCAGGGTGTGGGTGGTGACACCGGCGGTGTTGGCGGTGGCCTGCGCCACGGTGGTCCAGCTGGTGCCGTTGGTGGAGACCTGCACGGTGTACGCCCTGGTGTTGTACGAGGTGGACTCGCCGCCCGCGCTCGCGTGGTCGATCTCGAGACCGGTGACGGCGTAACTGGCGCCGAGGTCGACGGTGAGCTGCGACGGCGAGGCGAAGGAGCAGAACTTGTCGCTGTTGCCGCCGCTGACACTGCCGTTGACCGCCTTCGCGGGCGTCTCGTTGCTGTTGCAGGGGGCGGTGCCGGTGACGCTCTTGCCCAGCGCGAGGTCGGTGGGGCCGGTGCCGCCGCCCGCGCCCATCGCCGCGCTCACCTGCGCGGCCCACTGCCAGGGCGCGGCGGTGCCGCCGGGAAGGGAGTTGAAGTACTCCCAGCCCGCGACGCCGCCGAACGACGGGTACGTGGCGGTGAGTGCGGCGATCGTGCTGTGCAGCGTGGTGGGGTCGACATAACCGCTGCCGCAGTTGTCGGGGTTGGTCAGGGTGCCCGCGACGACCTTGTCGGCCGGGACCACCCCGTGGTTGACGACCGCGTCGTAGCCGCTGGTCGAACTCAGCGAGCCCCAGCCGCAGTAGAACTGGGCGTTGAACCACGCGATGGAGCCGGCCCGGTCGCGGTAGAGCTGGTCGTAGCTGAAGCCGGAGAGGTTGCCGCCGCCGCTGAGCGCGGTCGCCACCGGTGCGAGCGTGACGAGGAAGCCGGAGCCGAAGTCGGTGTGCAGCTGGTCGATCAGCCGTTCGACCCCGGCCAGCGACATGGACTCCTCGACGTCCAGGTCGAGTCCGTCGAGGTGGTAGGTGGAGACCACGTTCTTCAGCAGCGGGTAGTACGTGGCGAAGTCGGTGTCGAGCCGCTGGAAGCTGCCCGCGGCGGCCCCGCCGACCATGCCGAGCGCGTGGACGCCCTTGGCCCGCATCGTGGCGACGTCCGCCCACATCTGCGTGAACTTCGGGTCGCCGGGCGGGTCGTCGTTCAGGTGCACGGACTTGTCGGCGTTGAGGTGGAAGGCGCCGATCAGCAGGTCCGTGGCCCCGGTGTTGTGGTCGGTGAGGCCCAGCGGCGAGACATAGCTCCCGTTGGAGTACTGCGTCTGGTAGTAGACCACCACGCGCTTGCCGCCGGCCGCCGAGGCCGGCGTCCCGCCGCCGACCAGCGCGGCCGCGGCCGCCACCAGCCCGGCGACCAGCACGGCGAGCGTTCTCCTGACAGTCATCCCTGGCCTCCTCGGCCCCTGGACGGGGCGGCCCGTCGCGGTGGGGACCGCGGCGGCCCCACCCGGATGACAATGTTGTCATGGACACCGCTGTGACAGAAGAGGCGTGCGGTGACCACGGTGTCACCCGGAGGGCGCCCGCTCAGTCGTCCGGGGCCTGGTCCGCGAGTTGCTCCAGCTCGCGGATCAGCCAGGCGGCGGCCGCGCGGCCGCCGGGCGGCAGGCCCGTCGGGACGTGGTCCTGGCCGGTGCGGCGTTCCGTGGCGAACCGCAGGGCGGTCGCGGCCTGCCGGGCGAAGAGCGAGAGCAGGTCGAGTTCCGGCAGGCTGGAGCGGGCCTGCGGTGCGGGGTCGAGGACTTCGAGCACGCCCAGCACCCGGTCACCGTGGACCAGCGGCGCCGCCATCATCGCGTCCGGCACGTACTCGGTGGACTGGGCGAGCGAACGGTCGAAGGCGGTGTTGCCCGCCAGGTCGTCGACGACGATCGGCTCGCCGGAGACCGCCACCCAGCCCGCGATACCGCGGCCCGCCGGGAAGCGGCGGCCGACCAGGAACTCCTCGCCGCGGCCGGAGACGGCCTGGAAGACCAGTTCCCCCGCCTCTTCGTCGAGCAGGAACACCGAGCTGGCCTGGGCGCCGAAGATCGCCCGGGCGACGTCGACGACGGACTGGAGGAGTTCGACCGCCATGGGGTCGTGGGGGACGGATGTGCTCGCGGGCTGGAGATCGAGGGACACGGCGGCACCTTTGCTAGTGGTCGCTAGTGGACGTTGGCGGCGGACGCGTGCAGGGCGCTCTTCAGGTGAAAGGGCGTCATGCGGGGGGCCAGGGACAGGATTCGGGCGCACATGCCGGAGATGTAGGGCGTCGCGAAGCTGTTGCCGGTGGAGCGGGTGGTGCGGCCGCCGAGCCAGGCCACCTCCACGTTCTGGCCGGGGGCGAAGAACTCCACGGGCGGACTGGGGTTGTACAGGTGCAGTGCGGGGTCGTCCTCCTCGTGGCTGCCGACGGAGATCACGGACGCGAACCGCCAGGGGAAGCTCTCCACCGGGGCGTTGTGGGCCGACGCGACGATGATCGTGCCGTTGAAGTACGCCTCGTCGACGAGGGCGTGCAGTTCCTCCGCGAAGCGCACCCTGGTCGTCGACAGGCTGAGGTTGATCACGTCGAACCCCTGCCGGACGGCCCAGCGCAGTCCTTCGAGGAGGATCTCGCCGGTCCCGGCGAAGCGTTCGCCCAGGACGCGGACGCTGTAGAGCTCGCAGTCCGGTGCGACCCTGCGCACGATGCTCGCGCAGGCCGTGCCGTGGCCGCAGGTGTCCCCGGTGTCGGTCTCGTCGACACGGATCCCGGTGTCGTCCTTGACCACGACCCAGGAGCCGTTGACCCGCCCGACGGCCGGATGGTCGCGTTCGACGCCGGAGTCGACCACGCAGACCCGCACGCCGCGGCCGGAGCCGTCGGTCAGCGGGCTGCCGGCGTGGAACTCGTCGGCGGAGACCGGGATGTCGTCGGGGCCCTTGCCGAGCAGGCGCCAGGTGAGACCCGCGGGTGCCGCTGTCGTCATCGTTCGCTCATTTCCGTGTTCGCTCGATTCGGTTCGTCCAGCAGGCCCGCGGCCCAGCGCACGCCGGGCAGGTGTCCCTTGGCCGCGAAGACCGCGCCGGCCGCCTCGGCGGCCCTGGCCGCCCGGTCGGGCAGGGCCAGCAGCCGCAGGGTGTGTGCCTGGTCGAGCAGGGCGAGGCCGCGGACGACCGGGGAGTCGGTGTGCTCGGCCGCGGCGACGGCCCGGGCGGACAGCCGTACGGCGTCGTCCTGCCGCCCCTGGGCCGCGGCGGCCCGGCCCATCAGCCCGTCGTACTCCACCCCTTCGGCGTGCGGGCCGTCGTCCGCCCGCACGATCCGCCCGAGGACGTCGGCCGCCGCGGCCATGTCGCCGCTGTCGGCGTGCAGCCGCGCGGACTCCAGGGCGGCGCTGTTGAGCAGGGCGGTCGCGCCGAGCCGCCGCGCGGAGTCGGCCGCCGTACCGAGCAGGGACAGCGCCTGCCCGCTCTGCCCGGCCAGGGCCGCGACCGCCGCGCCGAACAGCGGGAGCGCGACCCGCGTCTCCGCGTAGCCGAGGGCGTCGGCCAGCCGCCCGGCCTCGGCCAGGCACTCCTGCGCCGCGGCCCACTGCTCCTGGAGGGCGAGCAGCACCGCCAGCGGGCAGTTCAGCGTCATCCGGACCGTACGCCGCTCGGCGCCGTGCTCGGCGAGCAGCGCCCGGCAGCGGGCCACCGCCGCCGGGACGGGCAGCGGGCCGCGCCACAGGGAGATGCCGATGGCGCCGAGCGCGGCGGCCCGCTCGGGCTCGCCGTCGGCCCGCACGGCGTGGGCCAGGGCCCGGGTGAGGTGGTGGTCGGCGTCGCCGTGCAGCCCCTGGGACTGGCTGCGCTGGGCCAGCCGCAACCGGGCGCGGGCCTGGCCCAGTTCGTCCCCCGCCGCCTCGAACACCGGCAGCACCGCGTCGGCGGCGTCGGCGGGCGACTCGTCCTCGGGAGCGAGGGTGGCCAGCGCGAGTCTGGCGTGCGCGGCCTCCAACGGGTCGGCGGACGCGGCCAGTACGCCCCTGAGCAGGGTGCGGCCCTCGTCGGCGCGGCCGAGCGCGGCGCGCACCTCGCCCAGCCTGCGGGCCGCGGACGCGCCGCCCGGCTCCCCCGGCCTGTGCAGCGCGGCGGCCCGGGTCAGCAGGTCGTCGGCCCACGGCAGGTCCGAGCGGGCCACCGCCTGCGCCCCGGCGCGAGACAGCGCCTCCGCGGCCCGGCCGCGCAGCGACTCGGTGGCGCCGTCGAGCCGCCCCAGTTCGCCGCGGTACCCGAAGGCGCGCTCCAGATGGCCGCCCACCGCCGCGTGCCCGGCGGACAGCACCGACGGCAGGTCGGCGGCCCGCTCGTGTCCCTCGGCCCTGGCCCGCTTGGACATGCACGCGTACGTGACCTCCTGCACCAGTCCGCTGCTGAACCGGAACGACGCCTCACGGACCGGTTCGACCAGGCGCCGTCTGCTCAGCTGCGACAGCGCGGCCCGCAACACCTCGGGCGTCCCGCACAGTTCGGCGAGCTCGGCCAGCTCGCCCGCGGCGAACTCCCGGCCGATCACCGACGCCTGGTCGAGCGCCGCGCGCTCCCGTGGCTCGAGGGCGTCGATACGCGCGCCCAGCACGGCCTGCACGGTCGGCGGCAGTTCGTCCTGCGAGCCCGTCTCGACGGCCGCGGCGATGAGTTGCTCCAGATGCAGCGGATTGCCGTTGGCGCGCTCCAGCAGACGTGCGGGCGCCGCGTCCCAGTGCGCACTGACGTCGGTCAGCCCCGCGGCCAGCAGGGCCGACTCCTCGTACGACAGCCCGGGCAGCGGCAGCACCCGGGCCCGCGCCCACTCGGTTCCGGCGTCGAGCAGCTCCGAGCGCGCCACGCAGACCAGCAGCACCGCCGACTGGTCCAACTCCCGTACGAGCCGGTCGAGTACGTCGAGCAGCAGCGGCCCCGCCCAGTGGCAGTCGTCGATCACCAGCACGACCGGCTGCCGTGCGGACAGCGCGGTCAGGACGGAGACGAGGGCGGCGCGGGTCTCCTCCACCGTCGGGTTCGGAGTGCCGTCGAGCAGCAGCCCGCCGCGGAGCACCCGCAGGGCGTCGGCCGCGCCGTCGAGGGGCGGGGCGGCGGCCAGGACCGCGGCCAGGGCGTCGCCGAGCGGGCTCAGACTGCCCTGGTCGCCGTATTGGCGGCAGCGGCCGACGCCCGACAGCGGCGTGCGGGTGCGCAGCCACTGCCGCAGCAGCCGGGTCTTGCCCTGTCCCGCCTCGCCGTGCACCAGCACCCGCCGGGCGCCGCGGCCGCCGGCGGTGTCGGCCAGGGAGCCGTCCAGCGCCGCCAGTTCGCGCTCGCGGCCGACGAAGCGCACATCGAAGCGGCGCAGCAGTTCGGGATCGTCCTCGCCGAGGCCCAGCAGCCGGTACGCGCTGACCGGTTCGGCCTTCCCCTTCAGCGTGAGCGGTCCCACCGGCTCGGCCTCGACCGCGGCGCCGGCCGAGAGCAGGGTGTCAGGGCCGATGAGGATACGGCCGGGCCCGGCGTTCTGCTCCAGGCGCGCGGCCACGTTGACGGTCTCGCCGGAGACCAGCGCCTGGCGGGCCGACGCGTCGGAACCCGACACCACCTGGCCGGTGTTGACGCCGATCCGCACGGACAGCCTTACGCCCACGGCGGCTTCGAGCTCGGTGTTCAGCTCCTCCAGCGCGGCGACCATGCCCAGCGCGGCGCCGAGCGCCCGCCGGGCGTCGTCCTCCCGCACCACCGGCACGCCGAAGACCGCCATGACGGCGTCGCCGATGAACTTCTCCACCGTGCCGCCGAACCGCTCGATCTGATCGCGCATCAGCTCGAAGTAGCGCAGGGTCACCGAGCGCAGGGTCTCCGGGTCCAGTCCCCCGGAGAGCGCCGTGGAACCGACCAGGTCGCAGAAGAGCACCGTCACGACCTTGCGCGACTCGGTGGTCTCCCCGGCGGCTGCCGGAGCGGCGCACGGAGTGCCGCACGCGGGGCAGAAACGGGCGTCGGGCGGCAGCGCGCCTCCACACGCGGAGCAGGGCATGGGCGGGTCCCTCCGGGATACGGGGATGTCGAGACGGGACAGTGCGGCGGTGCGGGGCCGGCGGCGGCCGGGGGCTCAAAAGAGGGCGCCGCCCGCGATCTCGCTGTGCGCCTGCACGTCGGGCCCGACCTCGTCCAGCCGGCCCTTGATGTCGACCAGCAGGTCCAGCTCGTACGGGGTGAGCGCCAACAGCACCTCACGCTGCTCGTCGGTGAGCGTGTCGAGGCTGAAGCCCGCGAGGTTCAGGCGGTCCAGCGCGGTGGGGTCGTGGGTCATGGCGTGCCTCCCGGGGCGGATGCGAGATGCGAGAACAGACGGGTGACCCCGTCCGCCGTACACAGGGCGCTGACGGCCACCGCGACCTGCTGAGCGGCGGACAGCGGCAGGGCGTCGAGCAGGTCGTCCAGTGCGGCGATGTGCCCCGTGTCCAGGTCCGCGTGCTCGCGGACGGTACGGAACGCGGCCGCGGGCAGGCCGCTGCGCGCGGCGAGCCGGTCGGCGAGCCAGGGCGCGGGGGCGTTGTCCTCCAGCACCCGGATGTACCCGAGCAGGGCGACGGGGTGGTGGTGCTCGATCCAGTAGTACTGCGCGCCCGCCAGGTCGGCGACCACGGGGTGCGGCAGCCGCCGCAGCGCCTCGGCGGGGTCGGCGCCCGCCGCGGCGAGGTCCTCCAGCAGCCAGTCGTCGTGGCCGCGTTCCTCTTCCGCGTGCGCCTCCAGATACCGCCCGAGCGGCCCGGCGACGGCGTCCGCCGCCCCCAGTTCCGCGCAGCGCGAGGCGGCCCGTTCCATCAGCGGCACGGACGCGCGCACCAGGGTGTGCATCGCGTACAGGTAGCCGACGTAGACCGCCCGCAGCCGCTCCGGGTCCTGCTCCCCCGCCCACAGTCCGGTGGTCGCGGCCCGCAACGCGGGGGCGGCGAGGCCGAGTTTGACGCGCAGGGCGGCTGAAGTGGTCGTGGGGCTCATCGGGCGCTCCTGGTGACGGCGAGGATCCGCCCGGCAGGCGGGCGGGCGGTACGGCCGCGCCACCGCGGCAGCTCGGCGAGGCGATGCATCGGGCACTCCCCACCGCCCTCGACGGACCGCGTGCCCCGCTCCTCGGGCGGCGCGCCCAGGGCAGGCGGACGGCCCATCGGAGGCTCCCCGGCGCCCTCGACGGCAAGGCCAGAACGCATGCGGCGCTCCTCGGGCAGCGTCCCCGGGGCAGACGGGCGGCTCATCGGGGGCTCCCCGGCGCGCCCGGGAGCGCCACCAGATCCGCGTAGGGTGCGCAGCCGTACCGTCGGAGCAGTTCGGCCGGACCGGCGTCGGCCTGCATCCGGGCCACCTCTCGGTCCAGCAGTTCGCCGACCAGTCCAGAGGCGTCGCGGACGGCGCCCGCGACCACAGCGGGGTGCTCCGACAGGTTCCGGCATCCGGCGCAGTAGCCGCACTCCCCCGCTTCCGGCGCGTAGCGGCCGTAGAGATGGGTGGGGCCGACCACGCGGACCATCCTCAGCACCGGCGAGGACAGCGAACGGCGGCGCACCGTCGCCCAGTCGTCCTCGGCGATGTGCCCGAGCGACAGGTGCGCGGGGACCGGCCTGCGGTCGACCGCCCGCTGGTTGCAGCAGGCGAGCACCTCGCCGTCGAACGCCACCGTCGGCCAGGCGGCCATCGCGCACGGCAGCGCGCGGCCCGCGGCGGCCGGGCGCCGCGTACCGGCGGCGGCCCAGGCGGCCGCCCGGCCCACCGGGCGCACCTCGTTGACCAGCATCGGCACCCGGTCGGCGAACTCCCGCCCGATAGCGGCGGTCACGTCTGCCAGGTAGGGGTCCTCCGGTCCTGTCCCGGCGAGATGGAAGCTGACGGGGGTCCCGGAGTCGAGCACCTGGCGCATCACACGGAAGACGTCCCCGCGCGGCACCTCCCGCTCGTGGAAGGCGTCCAGGCTCGCCGAGAAGTGGTCGACCGCGCCGATCGCCCGCAGGACCGGCGGCGGGATGCGCCCGTCGCGGGCGAAGAACATGCCGCTCAGCAGCACGCTCCGCGACCCGGCGGCCCGAGCCAGCGTGGCGAGTTCGTAGGCGAGGCCGGGCCGCAGCAGCGGTTCCCCGCCGGTCAGCATCACGGCCTCGGGGCGGTCCTCCGCGGTGAACGAGCCGACGAACGCCCGCAGTTGCTCAGCCCCGGGCTCCTCGCCGGTCGTCGTGGACGACGTCGAGCAGTGCGCGCAACTGAGCGGGCAGCGCCGAGTGAGCGTGAGCAGCAGCCCGGCGCAGGGCACCGGACGCAGTCCGATGAGCTCGGCCAGTTCCACTATCCCCTCCTCGGTCGGATCCGTAACCCTGCTCTGTCGCGGGGCGGCACGGAGGGCGACTCTCCCGTCGGGTGGTGCGGAACCGGCTGATTTCCGGTTCGTCACCGGTATGACCGCAGCTCGCGGCCGGCGCCGGGGCGACCGAGACGGGTGGCGGCGGGCGCCACCGGGTGGCCGATGCGGTCGGCAATACCGCCCGGGCTGGGCAAACATCGTTTCCATACCGGCACTTGCCCGTTTCCGAACGCGGGCTGCCTAGCTTTCGGGTGTCGGAACAGCATCTGTCTCCGACCCCGCCGCGGCGGAAGTGTCGGCCAAACGGCGAAGGCCCGGGTTCGTTCACGAGTGCACAAGGAGATCACCATGGCGGAGCACACCCAGTCCCCCGACGCCAGTCTTCCCGACGACGAGTCGGTCCTGGCACTGCAGAACCTCAAGGGCGACGACGACAAGCC
The DNA here is from genome assembly GCF_040680795.1 of Streptomyces sp. NPDC051976. NCBI lineage: Bacteria > Bacillati > Actinomycetota > Actinomycetes > Kitasatosporales > Streptomycetaceae > Streptomyces > Streptomyces sp. NPDC051976. Next base: position 38,645 of record NZ_JBFAXL010000042.1, on the reverse strand, counting down.
CGAGGTCGAAGCCCACGACAGCACCTCGAGCTACGTGCTCTGCACGATTCACGAGAACTAGGTCGGCAACTGACCGACTTCAGGAATGAGCAGCCCGCGCCGAATCCATCCCGCGCGATCTGCACATCCACCCAGTCGAGGAGCCAAGCATGGCGGAGAACACGGAGCCCACGAACGCCGGCAACCCCGAGGACGAGTCCGTCCTGGAGCTGCAGAACCTCAAGGGCGACAACGACAAGCCCGAGGTCGAAGCCCACGACAGCACCTCGAGCTACGTGCTCTGCACGATCAGCAAGAACTAGGTCGGCAACTGACCGGCTTCAGGAATGAGCAGCCGGTGCCGAATCCATCCCGCGCGATCCGCGCATCCACCCAGACAAGGAGCCGAGCATGGCGGAGAACACCGAGCCCACGAACACCAGCAAGCCCGAGGACGAGTCGGTCCTGGAGCTGCAGAACCTCGAAGGCGGCGACACGCAGCCCGAGGTCGAGGCCCACCTCAGCACCCTGAGCATGCTCGGGTGCTTCCGCGCGGAGTAGCCCCCATGGCCGCTGACGGCTCCGCGCCGGGGCGGCCGGACCCACAGACCGCACGCACATCCCCCAGGAGGAGCCAGAAATGGCGGAGAACACCGAGCCCACGAACACCGGCAAGCCCGAGGACGAGTCGGTCCTGGAGCTGCAGAACCTCAAGGGCGACAACGAGAAGCCCGAGGTCGAGGCCCACCTCAGCACCTCGAGCTGGGCCCTCTGCGACATGAAGCCCGAGTAACCGACTTGTGGGCCCGGCCGCGTACAGGACCGCGGCCGGGCCCACTGTGCCACACCGCGCTTCGCGCACCCAGCAGTCACCGCGACAGGCCCTGTCCGGTCCCCAAGGAGTCGATCATGACTGAGAACGTTCGTCCCACCGATCCCGACGAGTCCGAGCCCGAGGTCGAGGCGCACGCCGCGCCAGTCCTCGGACTTCAGGGGCTCGGTGTCAGCAACCCCCAGCCCGAACAGGAAGCGTGGGGTTCCAGCTACAGCTGGATATGCACTCCGCACCCGCTGTAGCCCGTCACCCGTGGAAAGCGCCGGTACGCCGTGACACAGGTCCACCTCGCGAAGGAGCAGACAGGTGATCGACAGCAATTCCTCCACCTTGGCGGGCCCCACCGAGGCCCGCGCCACCACTGTGCTCGCGCTGCAGCAGCTCGGTGCGAGCGACGGGCGGCCCGAGGACGGTGCCGGGCCCGGAAGCCTCTTCAGCGCCTGGCTCTGCGAGCACCGCACGGAGTAGCCGGCGGTCCGGCGGGGCCCTCAGGGGCCGCCAAGCCGCCTCACCCGTCCTCGCACACCCCCGCGCACGCTCACCTTCGCCTCACGCAGAGGGATCCGCGCATGTCCGACAGCAGCAAGTCCATCACTCCCGACCAGCCCGCGAGCGACGGCACGTCCGGGGCCGAAGTCGAGGCTCACGCCGCCGACGTCATCGGCCTGCAGGCGCTCGGGGCCAGTGACCCCCAGCCCGCCGACGGCTTCATCAGCACGTGGAGCGCGCAGCTCTGCGCCACCTACCCGCGCTAGCCGCGGACACCGGCGACCCGGCCACTTCGCGACTGCGGCCAGGTCGCCGGTCTCTCCCCGCCGTACACGGGTGCGGCTCCTCCACCATCGCTTCTTCGACCTGGAGACCTTCATGAACGCGCTGATGGGATTCACCCTCGCCGACCCGGACTTCTACGCCCCGTTGGAGAGCGCAACCACCAGGGGAACGGTGTACCGGCCGAGCCGGGTGGCGGAGGGCTGGCGGGAGACGGAGTCGGGGATCTGGACCATGTGGCACCGCGAGGGCATCCGCATGGTCACGGAAGGCTGGAAGGTCCACGTGTCCGCCCGGTCCGAACGGCTGGCGGAGGTCTTGGACACCGTCGCCACCACCTGCTTCGAGCAGGAAGTGCCCTTCAAGCACCTGTCAGCGGACCTGTTCTACCAGGCGATGCACCACAAGCACGCCTCCAGGCCGCAGGGCGGCAAGTTCATCGCGGCGTACCCGGTGGACGTTGCCTCGGCGCGGCGGCTCATGGAGGCACTGGCCGCCGCCCTGGAGGATGAAGAAGGGCCGTACATCCTGTCGGACCGCCGATTCCCGGGATCGCGGGTCGTCCACTACCGCTACGGGGGGTTCGCGCGCGTGGAGCGAGCCAAGGCAGACGGCACCAGCACGCTCATGGTCCTCGACGGGCTCGGCGAACTCGTCGAGGACCGCAGGGAAGCCGCCTTCCACCTGCCCGAGGGAGTGACGGACCCGTTCGCTGCCCCGGTCGCGTCCTCCACCGCGCGTTCCGAGGACAACGGCCCGGCGACATTCGGCGGCTTCGCGTTCGAGGAGGCGATACGGCACAGCAACGCCGGCGGCACGTATCGCGCCCGCGAACTCTCGACCGGGCGAATCGTGTTCGTCAAGGAGGCCAGGGCCCACACGGCGATCGAGAAGGGGCGCGACGCCCGGGAGCGGCTGCGCGGCGAGTGGGAGACCCTGCGGGCGTTGCACAAGACGGCACCAGGTCTGGCTCCCGAGCCGGTGGCCTACTTCAGCGAATGGGAACACGACTTCCTGGTCACCGAGTTCGTCGAGGGCATCACACTGCAGAAGTGGATGGTCGCCAACAGCCCGCTGGTGGTGGCGGGCGCCACGCCGGACGACTTCGCCGCGTACTACAAGCGGTGCGAGAAAGTGATCTCCGACGTGGAACGCGCCTTGGACCAGCTGCACTCCAGCGGCTATCTCTTCGTCGACGTCAGCCCCGGCAACGTGCTCGTCGACGAGGAGGACGGGGTGCGGCTGATCGACTTCGAGTGCGCGCACCGTCTGGGCGACGACTTCCTTCTCGCGGGTACTCCCGGGTACACGCCCCCGCGCAAGCTGGTGGGGGACGACCTGTCGGTGTACGACGCCTACGGCATCGCCGCGCTGGCCCAACTGCTGTTGGCACCAGCGCACCACGTGGTACAGCGCAACCCCGACGCGCTGGCCCACCTCCACCACGATCTGACCGCGGTCGCACCGGTCCCGCCCGCCCTGTGGAAGCGCGCCACGACCTTCCACACGCCCGGCGACAGTCCCGAGCTGCCGCTTCCGGAGCGCGTCGACGAGAACCCGCTCACCCACCTGAACGACCTGCGGGACCGGGTCGGGGACGCACTGCTGGCGATGGCGGACGCCGAGCACCCGGAGACGATGTTCCCCACCGTGTCCCAGGGCTACCGATCCAACACGCTCTGCGTGGCATACGGTGCCGCTGGTGTCGTGCACGCCCTCCACACGGCCGGACGGGCCCTGCCCGAGGGGGTGTTGGAGCGGCTGCGCCGCGATGCCCTCGCCAGCGCGAACGAATTGGTGCCCGGACTCCATGTGGGGACGGCGGGAATCGCCTGGGTGCTGGCCGGTCAGGGGCACGTGGAGGAGGCCCGTACCCTGCTCGACGCGGCCGACCGGCACCCGCTCACCGGTCAGAACGCGACCCTGTTCGGCGGGGCTGCGGGAGTTGCCATGAGCCACCTGGCGCTGTACCGGCACACTCACGACGCACATCATCTCGACCGCGCGACCGCACTCGCCGAGGCACTGCCCGCGGACGACGTCCTCGTGGGTCAGCTGGGGGACAACGACGCCACTGGACTGATGCACGGCCGCACCGGGGTTGCTCTGATGTTGCAACAGCTCGCCGCGATCACCGGGAACAGCAGACTCGTGGACCGCGGGCTGCGGCTGCTGCACGCCGAACTCGATCGTGAGAGCAATCCGGGCAGCCCTGGTATGGCGTTCCCCGTCTCCTCCCTCGACCTTCGCCAGATGCCGTACCTCTACTGCGGAACGGCCGGCATGGTCCATGTCGCCACACGCTATCTCCAGAGCGGCGACGACGAGCGGCTCACCGCCGCCATGCCACGTCTGCTGACGCAGCTCCAAGTGCCGTACGCCGTGATGCCCGCGCTGTACGCGGGCATGGCCGGTCTCGGCTTCGCCCTCGCTGACCGCGCGTTGCTCACCGGACACCAGGAAGAGCGCGCGGCCGCGTTGCACGTCGGGCGGGCCATGTTCCGGTACGCGATACCGCACCCCACGGGTGTGCGGTTCAGCGGAGACCAACTCCTGCGCCTGAGCGCCGATCTGTGGAGCGGATCCGCCGGGGTTCTGCTCTTCCTGACCCAACTGCTCGATCCGCGCCCGGACACCTTCTTCACGGTCGACACCTCGGCCGTCGCGGGAACCGCCGCGGCGAAGCGCTGACCGACCCGCCCGGTGGGTGCGTCCCCCGGGGACGCACCTGAACTCCCCGAGGCGTCCGGTCCGGCACCGCCAGGTCCTGACCGGACGCCTCCCCGCCCCTCGATCAGGAGCGTGCAGTGCGACGCGATCTCAATCTCTACTGGTGGGGCCAGACCACCTCCGCCTTCGGCTCGGTCTTCACGGCGGTGGCTCTGCCCGTCGTCGCCATTGTCCAACTCGGCGCCTCACCAGGCCAGATGGGACTGATCACCGCCGCCTCCACCGTGCCCGGCATGGTGTTGGGGCTTCCGGCGGGGGCGCTGGCCGATCGGATCAGACACCCCCGCAGAGCGCTGCTCACCCTGGACACGTTCTCGGCGCTCGGCGTCGGCGCCGTCGCCCTGGGACTGGCCGACCACATCGTCTCCGTCGGCTGGCTGATCGGCCTCGGCGTCCTGCAGGGCCTGCTGTCGATCCTGATCGGATGCCTGTACTTCGTCCATCTGCGGCAGCTCGTGGACGCCGACGGCATAGGACCGGTCCGCGCCCGCCTCCAGGCCGGACAGTACGGGGCCGCCCTCCTCGGCCGGATTCTCGCCGGACCGGTGATCGTGGCTTTCGGCAGCCAGGCCGCACTCGCGATCGACGCCGCCAGTTACCTCCTGAGCGCCACAGCGCTGCTGAGCATGCGCTCCTCCGACCTGACAGCGCCCACCCCCGGCCGGGACAGCACGGGCACCTTCCACGGAGCCGCTTCCGGCCTGCGGTTCTTCGCCGGACACCCCTTCCACCGGGCCCTGCTGGTCTTCCTCGTCGTCCCGGTCGCCGCCATGACGGGACTGGCAACCCTGACCGGCCCGTTCCTGCTGCGTGTCATCCACCTGCCGACCGGCTACTACGGCCTTGCCTTCGTCCTGTCGGGAGTGACCGGTCTGGCCGGCTCCGCTGCCGCCGCCCGTGTCCTCGGCCCTCGCAGCGACCCCCGACGCGTCACGATCCTCGCCTTCACCGGCGGTATAGCGTGCTGTCTGCTGCTGCCGCTGGCAGGCGGGCCCCTCCCCCTGGCGGTGGCATGCGCGGCGCTGGGTATCGGCCTCCCCATCTTCTTCGGCGCGATCGCCAACGTGGCCGTCTCCTCGGTCTTCGCCACCGACGTCGCCGAAGGCGAGATGGGCCGCATCACCGCCGCGCTCCAGGTCATCACCGCCACCGCGGCCATGCTCGGTTCCCTGGCAGGCGGCGCGCTCGGCGACCAACTCGGAATCCGCCCAGCCCTGTGGGCCCTGTGTGCCGCCGCCCTCACCGCCGCGGCCCTGGCCGGCCCCCACGCCCTCCGTTCAGCCCGCGCCCTCCGCCAGAGCGAAGCCTCCGGCGTCGCGGACCTGCCGACCCCGACGGAGACGGCCGTCTGAGGCGACCGCTCACGCGCTCGGCGCGCCAAGCGCCAGCTCGCGGGCGTAGAGGCGGGTGAGGCGCGGGAGGGAGTAGAGGGCCGCGTGGGCGGTGACTTCACTGGCGGGTGGGGTGACGGCGCCGGTCTCGATGAGGCGTTCCAGGCCGCGGAGGGCGGACGCGCGGTCCTGGGCGAGGGCGGAGACCGCCTCGTGGAGGGTGAAGAGCGGGGGGAGGGTGGCGAGGCGGAGGAGTGCGGCGCGGGCGGGTTCCGGCAGGCGGCGCCATTCGTCGGTGACGTGGGACCGTACCTCGGTGTCGCCCGCGGAGAGTTCGTCGAGGACCCGCAGGTCGTCGGAGAGCCGCGCCGCGTACTCGGCGAGCGGCAGGTGGCGCAGCACGGCGAGTTTGAGCCCGGCGGCGCGCACCGCGAGCGGCAGCATCCCGCAGGCGGTGACGATCCGCTCCGCGGCGGTCTCGTCGGAACGGATCCGGCCGAGGCCGATGATCCGGCCGAGGAACTCCAGCGCCTCCGCGCTGGAGTGCGGCGGCACGTCGAGCCGATGCGCGGGCGTGATACCGGCCAGCTGGGTCCTGCTGGTCACGACGGCCGAACTCGGCCCGTCGCAGGGCAGCAGCGGCCGCGCGGTGACCTCGTCGGGCGCGCCGTCGAGCACCAGCAGCACCCTGCGGTCGGCCAGCCAGGAGCGCCACAGCGCGGTGGCGGTGATCGGGTCGTCGGGCATCCGGTCCGCCAGGCCCGACCAGCGGCCGAGCTCGGCCATCACGGAGCTGCGGGACCGCGGAGAGCCGTCGTCGTGACGGAGCCTCACATACACCTGGCCGTCCGGGTACTGATCGGTCAGCCGGTGGGCGGCCCGGACCGCGAGGGCCGTCTTGCCCACCCCGGTCGGCCCGGTGACGATCGCGACCGTGCCGCCGTGCGCGAGCACGTCGAGCAGTTCGGCGGTCTGTCCCTTCCGGCCCGTGAAGTCGGCGGTGTCGGGCGGCAGCAGCACTAACCCCGGGCCGCGCCCGGCGCCGTGGTCGACACGGTCGCCGTGCTCGGCACGGTCGCCGCTCCCGGCGGGCACCAACGCCTCGCCGCCCGGCGCCTCCTGGGCCAGGATCGACTGGTAGAGCCCGTCGAGCGCCGGGCTCGGCGGCAGGCCGAGTTCCCGCGACAGATGCTGCCGCAACTCCTCGTAGACCGCGAGCGCCTCGGTCTGCCGTCCCGACCGGTAGAGGGCCGTCATCTGCGCGGCGCGCAGCCGTTCCCGTAGCGGATGGCGCTCCACCAGGTCGGCGAGCGCCTCGGCGACCGGGGAGGACTGGCCCAGGGCGAGCGCGGCCTCGGCCCAGTCCTCGCACACGCCCACATGGCGGGCCGCGAGCCGGTCGGCCTCCTCCTGGATGACCGGGGAGCAGCCCAGCTCCGGCAGCGGCGGGCCGGTCCAGAGGTCGAGGGCCTCGGCCAGCAGCTCGGCGGCGGTCCCGAAGGAGCCGGTGGCCGCGGCCGCCCGGCCGGAGCGGGCGAGCGCCTGGAAGCGGAGTGCGTCCAACTCGCCCTCGGCCACCCGCAGCCGGTAGCTCCCCAGCCGGTGGGTGAGGCGCTCGCCCTCCCCCGCCTCGCCCAGCAGCTTCCGCAGCGCCGAGATGTACACCTGGAGGTTCTTGCGCGCGGTCTTCGGCGGCTCGTCCCGCCACACCGTCTCGGTCAGCAGGTCGGACGAGACGAAGGCGTTGGGACGGCACAGCAGCAGGGCGAGTACCAGCCGCTGCTTGAGCGGGCCGATGTCCAGCGCCCGGCCGTCGACGTCGACCGAGAGCGGCCCCAGGACCCGGAACCGCAGCCCGTCCCGAACACCGTCGTGAACACCGCCCCGAACCCCGTCCCGAGTGGTTTCCGGAGCGCCCTCCGGGGCTGACGTGTCCTGCCTTCCCTGCGCGCTGGTCCTCACTGGTCCCCACATCTCCTCGGCGCCGTTCTACCCGCGTCCACCCCGTCGTCCATCCGTGAAGGGTGACGCTCACCTGGCAGACCATCGCATCCGCGGGGGCCTGAGGGCCTGGGTAGAACTACGCGCTCCGTTACGTGATCCGGTGGGAGGAGGGGCTCAGCCCTGGTCGACGGCCGAGGCGCCCGAGGCATCGGGTACGCCAGGTGCGCCCGGTGCATCTGGTGCGTCCTGTGCCTCGCCGTGCAGCACCACATGGGCGAGACCGGCGCGGTTGGAGACGTCGAGCTTGCGGTAGACGCGGCCGAGGTGGCCGTCGACCGTCCGTACGCTCAGGAAGAGCGCCTCGGCGATCTCGCCGCTCGTCTTCCCGGTGCTGGCGAGGACGGCGATCTCCCGTTCCCGCGCCGTGAGGACGGCGAGAGCGGCGGGGACCGCGTCGCCGGGAGCGGACAGGGCGGCGAACCTGCCGCGCTGGTGGGCGAGTTCCTGCGCCACCCGCTGCGACTCGCTCTGCGCGGTGAGGATGGCGACCCGGTCGAGCCAGCCGTCCACCTCCTGCGTCCGCCCGGCGTCCAGGAGGAGTTCGACCGCCGCGAGCAAGGTGCGGGACGCCTCGATGCGCTCCCCGCTGGCGGTGAAGCTCGCGATCGCCTCCCGCGCGCTCGCCAACGCCTGGTCGGTGTCGCCGTGCAGCGCGTGCGCCCGCATCCGGGCGCGGTGGGCGAAGCCCTGCCGTCCCACGGAGGGCAGTTGGCTCACGCACTCCTCGGCGAGCCGCGCCCAGTGCTCGACGTCCACCTTGTCGCCGTCGTACCAGGCGGCCAGAGCCAGCGTGTCGCACCAGCGCGGCCTGCGCCAGACGGTGATGCGCGGCAGGTCGGAGCCGCCCGCGGCGTCCAGCATCTGCCATCTGGCACGCGCCGTGTAGCCCGCGAGCAGCAGCAGTTCGGCGTTGAAGCAGCGGACGGTGACCGCCCATGTCGCGGGGTCGTCACCGGCGATCACGATCGCCTGCTCGGCGAAGGAGACGGCCTCGGCGAGCTCTTCGGGGCCGTGCAGCCAGAACAGCACCTCGGCCCTGAGCATGGCGATGATCGCGCGCGTCGGGGGGTTGCCCGCACGGTCGGCGTGGCGTGCGGTCGCGTCGAGGGTCACCAGCGCCCCCCGCAGATTGCCCGCCCGCAGTTGGGTGTTGGCGAGCGTGGTGAGGATCTGCGGCTCGATGTACGTCTGCCCGGTACGCCGGGACAGCGCGGCGCCGCGCTGGAGATGGCGTTCGGAGTCGACCAGCCGCCCCAGCATGCCTTCCGTCAAGCCCAGTTGGAACGTGGACTCCAGGTTGGTCAGCAGCGTGGAGTCGGCGGCCGCGTCGATGAGCCCGGCCGCCCGGGTCGTCCGCTCGAGTGCCGTGCTCTGGTCGGCCGCGAACAGATGGGCGACGGCGGCCTGGGCCAGGGCGTTCGCCTCACCGGCCGGGTCGTCGTGCCTGCGGGCGATCTCCGCGGCTGTCTCCGCGTGCTGCCGCGAGGTCTCGTAGTCCTGTATGTCGTAGGCGTGGTCGGCGAGTTCGCTGTGGACGGCGGCGGCCGTCGCGATGTCACTGTCGGCCAGCACCGCCAGCGCGGAGCGGGCGATGGCGCCCGCTTCCGTGTAGCGGCCGAGCCGGCGCTCCGCGCGGCTCGAATCGACCAGCGCCCGTACCTTGTTGGCCGCCGGCCCGCCGGGCAGCGCCGCTCTCAGGACGTCGAGGAGCTCCCGGCTCTCGATGGCGTCGCCGGTGAGCAACCGTGTACGGGCGAGCAGCACATGGGCCTCGTGCCAGTGCGCGTCGCCCTCCTTGAGCAGCGGGAGGGCGGCCTGGAGGTGCTCGGCCGCCATGGCGGGTGAGGCGTACAGCGAGTCGCGGGCGGCGGCGATCAGGGTCGTGACGTGTTCCGGCCGGGAGGGATCCGCGGCCTGGGCGACATGGCGGGCACGCCGGGCGATGGGGGCCGTCCGCCGGGCCAGCGCCGCCTCGGCCCGCTGGTGCAGGGCGATCCGGCGGCTGGGTTCGAGCCGCTCGTAGACCACCTCCCCCACCGCACGGTGCCGCAGCACCAGCCCGGCGGGCTCGGTCTGCCGTACCAGGTCCACGCGGGTGAGCAGGTCCAGCACGCGCAGGGTCTCGGCGGACTCCAGGCCCGCGACCTCGGCGAGCAGTTCGGGGTGGAAGTGCTCGCCGAGCACCGCCGCCGCCTGGACCGCCGCCAGCGCCCCGGCGTCGAGGTCGGCGATCTCCCCGAGGACGGCGACCCCGGCGTCGGCGCCCGCGTCGCCCCGGCCCGCGAGGATCTTCAGATACTGCGGGTTGCCCAGGGCCGCGCGGTGCAGCGCCTCCGCGTCGGGGAGTTGACGGCCGCGGTCGCCCTCGGCGTCGCGCTCGCCGCCGCCCAGCAGGTCGCCGCACTGCTCGGCGGTCAGCGGCCCGACGTTCCACACGTCGAGCAGACCGGCCGAGGCGGCGCGGGAGAGCACCGCGGCAAGCGCGGGCGGGAGTTGGCGCTGGCGGTAGGCCATCAGGCACAGCACCGGCTGGGCCGCCGCCGTCTCGATCAGCCGCTCGGCGAGCGGTATCTGCTCGGCGGGAAGCTGGTGCAGGTCGTCGACGGTCACCATGACGCCCGGTGCCCGCGCGCTGTGCGCGGCGACGGCGGGCGGCCGGACGCCGAGAGTCGCGGAGTCGATGCCGCCCCGGCCGCGTGCCGCGCGCACGGGCACCGCGGCCGCACGGGCCTGGGCCGCCGCGGCCGCCATCAGCGCGCTCTTGCCGATCCCCGGCTCCCCGACGAGCGCGATCGCCCGCCCGACCCCCGAGGCGAGGTCGGCCAGCGCTGTCCGCAGTTCCCCGATCTCGGTCTCCCGGCCGACGAACCGACGCCCCCCTGCACCCGATGCGGGGGCCGGGCCCCCTTCGCGCAGATCACCAGCCATGTGCGGAACATTATCCGTCCCTACCGACAAAGACGTGCCTTCTCACCAATGGAGTGATGCGCCCCACTCGCCGCCTCCTGCGGGGGCGATCGAGCGGCTCCGGAGGGCTGGGAGCCAGTGCGGGAAACGGGCCTCAACCCGCTACCGCCGCCGGTGAGGAGGCGTCGTGGATGAGCAGGCGGGCGGCGCCGCTCCCGTCGGCCGGGACGGACCAGACGTCCCAGCCGCCGCCGTGGCGCGGCAGCCCGTACATGACGGTGCCGGCGCCGAGCCAGGCCGCCTGGTCGTCGACGCTGCGCTGCTCGGCGAGCGGGGTCTCCCGGAGGGTGGCGAGGTCGAGGACGTAGAGCCGCCAGGGGCGGTCGGCGCTCGCGTGGACGCGCTTCTTGAAGACGACGCGGCGGCCGTCGGGTGACAGGGACGGGCATTCCACGTTGCTCAGCAGGGTGTGCGCGGTCCAGCTGCGGTAGTCGCCCTTGACCAGATAGGTGCGGCTCCCGGTGCGGGCGGTGGCGTAGAAGGTGGTGTCGTCGGAACCGAAGCCCACACCCCAGTAGTTGAGGTCGGCGGCCTGGTAGGGCCTGCCGTCCAGGGTGAGCGGGATGCGCTCGACGGAGTCGGTGAGCCGTCCGGTCGCGGTGTCGAGGATCGAGGTGCGGGTGGAGAAGTCGTCGCGCAGATACGAGTCGCCCTGCACGAAGGTGGTCCACGACAGCATGCGGCCGTCGGCGGAGACCCTGGCCCGGTTGGGGAATCCGGCGGCCTTGACCTGCCGCACCTGGCGCAGGTTCCGGTCGAGCACGCTGACGTAGGTGGCGGGCACCGGGCCCTTGCGCTGGAGGCAGACCCCGGTGCCGTGCGCGGCGTACACCCGGTCGCAGGAGGTGCCGCTCACGGTCCTGGCGGCCCCGGGGTGGGCCAGCGGGACGGCGGCGATCCGGCCGAAGCCGCGGCCCGGGGCGGTGTCGCGGAACAGGATCTGCCCGGGGGTGTCCAGGCGTACGGTCCCGGTCGCGGCGCCGGCCGCGGACATCTCGTCGGCGCGGGAGCGCAGCACGTACCCGGTCAGCCCGGTGGCCGCGAGTACGGCGAGGGCGAGCAGGACCAACAGGCGTTTCCTGGTGCTCATTCGGGGTTCTCCTCGGTGGGTGCGGCCGTCCCGGACAGCGGAAGGATCCAGGCGGCCAGGAGCACGGCGGCGGCCAGTGCCACCAGGGCGAGCACGAGGGCGGTGTGCAGGCCGTAGGCGGACCAGGCGGCGCCGAACAGCACCGAGGAGCCGAGCGTCGCCACCGACTGGCCGGTCTGGATCAGCGACATGCCGCCGGACCGCAGCCCGGCGGGCACCATCGGCCCGACGGCGGCCATCAGCACACCGTCGGTGGCTGCGTAGAACACGCCGTGCAGCGCCAGCACCACCACGAGCAGCACGGGACCGCCGCCCGGTCCGCACAGCAGCAGATACGCGCAGAGCAGGGCGCCGTAGCCCGCGACGAAGACCCGCAACCTGCCCAGCCGGTCGGCGAGTTGGCCCAGTGGCAGGGCGAGCAGCAGATAGGCGCCGGTGGTGCCGAGCGGGAGCAGCGGGAAGTACTCCTCGGAGATGTCCAGGCGCTGCTGGACCAGCAGGTAGACGAAGGAGTCGCTGAGCGCGACGGTACCCAGCAGCAGCACCGCGATGTTCACCCGGCGGAAGCCGGGGCGCAGCAGCAGGCCCAGGGCGGCGCGGACGGTGGCCCGGTCCGCGGCGGGGACGGCGGCGCGGCGGTCCCGGACCAGCAGCGCGAGGATCGCCACCCCGAAGGCGGCGAAGACGAAGCTCGCCACGAAGACCGTGTCGTAGTGCTCGGGGGTGGCCAGCAGCAGGGCGAAGGCCACCAGCGGGCCGAGGAAGGCGCCGGCGGTGTCCATCGCGCGGTGCGCGCCGAAGGAGCGGCCGAGGGTCTTCGGGGTGCTGCTGAGCGAGATCAGCGCGTCGCGCGGGCCGGTGCGCAGACCCTTGCCCGTACGGTCGGCGGCGATGACGGCGCCGAGGAACGGCACCGAGGAACCGGCCGCCAGCAGGCCGAGTTTGCAGGCCGCCGACAGGGCGTAGCCGCCGCCCGCGACGAGTTTGGGGCGCTGCCAGCGGTCGGCGGCGTGCCCGGCGGCGAGCCTGACCAGGGCGGTGGCGCCGAAGTACATGCCGTTGAGCGCGCCGAACTGCAGCGGGCTCAGGCCGAGGGTGAAGATGACGTACATCGGCAGGACCGCGGTGATCATCTCCGAGGAGATGTCGGTGACGAGGCTGACCGAGCCGAGGGCCAGCACATTGGCGGGCACCCCGGCGCCCGGCCACGCCCTGCGCCTGCCTGCTGCGCTTCCGGTGGGCTCGGCGGGTGGCGGGGCGGCGGCCCGGCTCGACGAGAGATACATGGGGGTTCCTACGGGGGAAGGGGCCCGCCGGCCTCGCGGGAGGCACGGCCGGCGGGCCCGGTGCGGGGCGGTCGTCAGCCGATCGCGTACGGGTCGCCGTAGACCTTCCAGCGCAGCGGTGCGTCGAGGCCGAGGTTGCCCGCCTTGAGGAAGACGCGCTGTGCGGTGTCGACCCGGCTGGTGTCCTCGTGGGCCTCCTCCGTCTTCATCGCGGCCACGCGTGCGTCGAGGAACGCGTTGAGGTACGCGGTCTCGTCGCCGCCCTGTGCGGGTGTCCTCGCCTTCTTCATCGCGGCCGCGCGGATGCCACCGAAGCTGGTGGCGTCGTCGCCGGGGCCGTGCATGACGAGGGCGTCGTAGTAGGCGAACTGGCCGAGCGCGTGCAGGCCGTCGGCCTTGGCCCGGTCGACGGCGGGGGTGAAGTAGACCCGGTCCCGCTCGTCGTTCTGCGCCCGCTGGAAGACGCCGTCCTTCGCGGCGGTGTGCCAGTCCGCGACGAAGGCGCTGCCCAGACCGGTGTGCGAGGCGCTGCCGTCGGCCTTCTCCAGCGCGGGCAGATATTTGGCCAGGACGTTGCCCGCCTTGAGGTCGGTGTAGTGCCTGACCAGGTCGAGCATGTCGCCGGTGCCGGAGCAGAAGCCGACGATGCCCGCGGTGTAGCCGCGGCCGTCGCCGATGTCCTCGATGTACGTGTACTGGTTCTTCCAGTCCAGCGAGGAGTTCTCCGCGGAGGAGACCAGCTCCATCGCGGTCTCCTTCTTCGCCGGGTCGGTCAGGTCCGCGGCCGGACCGCCGGGTGCGGTGGTCGGGGTGGTCGCCGTCGGGGTGGCGGCGGGTGCGGCCGGGCCGGCGCCGTAGACCTCGAACTCGTAGAGCGAGTAGCCGTAGGACGTGCCGCGCTTGGTGCCGTACATCCGCAAGTAGCGGCCGTGGCCGGTCACGGTGAGGTCGTCCGTGCCACCGTTGCCGGTGGTCGTGGAGGAGACGGTGGTCCAGGACGAGCCGTCGGTCGAGGTCTGGATCTGGTACGCCTTCGCGTACGCGGCCTCCCAGGTGAGCTTCACCCGGCTGAGGGTGCGGTCGGAGCCGAGGTCGACGGAGATCCACTGCGGGTCGGCGCCCTCCTTGCTGCCCCAGCGGGTGGTGCTGTCGCCGTCGACCGCCTTGGCGCCGCCGTACTTGGTGCCCTCCGTGGACGAGGTCGTCGTCGGGCGGCCGAGCGCCAGGTTGGTCCCGCCGGAGGGGGGTGTGGTCGGCGGGGTCGTGGGAGGTGTGGTGGGCGGGGTGGTCGGCGGGGTGGTGCCGGTGTCCCAGATGTCGGTGATCGGGGTGGCCGAGGACGCGCTGCCCAGCGGGGGCAGCCCGTACATGTCCTCCAGGGTGCGCAGGATCGAGTAATGCGTGTAGCGGACCGCGGACTTGGCGCCCGGCGTCACATGGGCGCCGACGATCATGGTGGCGATCTGGTTGCCCGAGTCGTCGCCGTCGTCCTCGTCCCAGGTCAGGACGAGGGCGCTGTTGTGCGTCTTGGCCCACTGCACATAGCCGTCGAAGTGGCTCTTGAGCCAGTTGTCGCCCTGCTTGACGCTGCCGTCGTGCATGTCGTCGTTGAGGTTGGGCGTCACGAAGGAGACGTCGGGCAGTGTGCTGTAGTCCGTGGGGAAGCGGCTGTAGCGCAGGTTGGCGGAGGCGGGGACATTGGTGAAGTCGACCCAGCCGTTGTGCTTGCGCGCGTAGCCGCTGTCGCCGTCGTCACCGCAGTCCTTCGACCCGTCGGCGGGCAGGTCCTCGGAGTAGCCGGTGAAGGTGTGGCCGCGGGTGAGCAGTTGGTTGGCGAGGTTGTCGCCGCTGAAGTCGTGCGGGCAGTCGTCGTCGGCGATCCCGTGCGTCGAACCGGAGACGAGGGCCACGTAGTTGCCCTGGCTGGGGTGGGTGGTGCCGTGGAAGTTGGAGAACGAAGCGCCTTGCTTGGCAAGGGAGTTGATGTACGGGGCGTCCGCGCTGCCGACGATGTCGTCGTAGAACTTGTTCTCCTCGGTCAGCACCACGACATGGTCGAACTTCGGTATGCCGTTGGCGGTGGTGCTCACCGGTGCGACGGCCGCCGCGTGGCCGCCGGGGGTCGCGGCGACGGCGGTGGCGACCAGGCCGAGCACGCTCAGCGCCAGGCTGGTGCCGGCCGCGACGGCGGCGCGGCGGCCGCGGCGGCTACCGGCGGCGTGCGCGCCCGGTGCGCGTGGGCCGGGTGCGGCGGGTGGGGAACCCGAGATCAGAGGGGGGCGGGGAGGCGTCATGCTGATCTCTCCTTGGACAGGCGGAGGCGCCGTCGGTGCGGTGTCGGTGCGTCGAGCCGCAGTGGGATCGGAGCAGCGCCTGGGCGACATGCGGCACGCGGCGGCCCGGCGGGCGCACGGGAGCGTCCGCCGTCCGCGGGGTGAGCACGTGCGGCAACAGGCGTGAAGCGGCATCCGGCCGCATGCGGCCGGGGCGCCTCCATCCACGCGGGATGCAGGGCGAGCGCGTCGAGTTGGGAACATCCGCGCCAAGCCGCTGACGGAATTGGTACGCCGTCGCGCGCACGCCTGTCAACACCGGAGAAGGGATCGGGTACGCCCCCTTGACGAGGGCACATATCTCGAAAGTAAAGTTAACTAACAAATGCCCACCGTGGCGCGGCGCCACCTCCGCGGTGAAGGCGGCACGCGACAGCCGCACCTTCCGCTCGGCCGCCGGAAGGCGGTCAGTAGTCGATGGCCAGGGCGGCGATGACCTTGCCGTGGGAGTCGGTGACGATGGCGGCGCCGGCGTGGCGGGAGGTGGGGTGGGTGAGGGCCTGCTCGTGGGGTGGGTCGCTGAACCAGAGGTTCATCATGGTTTCGGGGGCGCTGCTGCCGCCCCAGTAGAGGACTTCGTAGCCGCAGTGCTCGAAGGTGTTCTGCCGCAGGTTCTTCTCGGCGCAGGCATGGGCGGACCGGGTGAGGGCGGCGCTCTTGGTGACCGCGTGGAGTCCGAGGGCGTGGCGGCGGGCGTTGAGCAGGGAGAGCAGGCGGTCCGCGGGGGTGGCCGGGGGCGGGGGCGTGTGTGTCGGCTTGGCGGGCCCGGGGGTTGGGGTCGTGCGGGTGGGCGACGCGGTGGTGGGCGTCGGGCGCGGGGTGGGGCGGAGCGTGGCGGCGATCGGGGTGCGCGGGGCGGGAGCGGCAGTCGCCGGGGGGTGGGAGGAGCCGGTGGGCGCGACGGCCGACACCGCGGTGGCGCCGACGACCGCGGCCGCCGCGGCACCGGCCCACCACGGATGGGCCGCCAGCCATCCGCCGCCCTTCGCGGAGGCCGCCGAGGCGGCCGAGCCCGCGGAGGCCGCGGTGGCCGCCTTGCCCGAAGCGGCGGTCACGGCGGTCGCGGTCGCCGCCGTCGTGCGGGCACCGAGGAGGAGTGCGCTGCCCGAGCCGAGGAGGAGGGCGAAGGGGGCCAGGGCCCGCAGGCGGGAGTTGAAGTGCTCCAGGTCCGCGAAGGCGGTGGCGCAGCGGCCGCATTCGGCGAGGTGGCGGGAGAGGCCGCGGTCGCGGCTGTTCGCGCCGCGCACCGCGGAGCCCAGCAGCCCGGAGTAGTGGCGGCACTCGACGTCGCCGCCCTCGCGTATGTGCGCCTGGAGATACGCCTGGCGCAGCCCCTCCTGGGCGCGGGCGAGCAGGGAGGTGACCCCGTTGGGGGTCAGGCCGAGCAGACCGGCCACCTCGGTGTTGGCGCGCCCGTCGACCAGGCGGTGCCACAGGACGGCCTGCCAGCGTTCGGGGAGCGAACGGAAGCCGCGGGCCAGCAGCCGCGTCTCCTCGCTGTAGAGGACGACCCGTTCGGGGTCGGTGGTGTCGGGCAGGGACTCGCACCAGGTCTGGAAGTCGGCCAGCGGGACCTGGGCGCGGGCCGCCTTCGCGCGTTCCGCGGCGGTGTTGCGGACGACCGCCAGCAGGTACGGCCGCCATGAGCCGGTCGGGCCCGCCCCCTGACGTACCGCGCGTACCGTCCGCAGGAACGCCTCCGAGGTGAGGTCGTCCGCGCTCTGCACCCCGGCGATACGGCGGGCGCCCGCCAGCACATCCGCCCGGTGGCGCCGGTAGAGCTCGGCGAGCGCCCGCGCGGCCTCCTCGGGAACGGCCCCGCCGGAGGCGGCGGCAGCACCGTCATCGCGCGCGGGCCGCAGTCGCGCGGTGAGCGCTTCGTCGGACAGACCGGAGAGATCGGACGGACCTGACAGGTCGGCGAGGTCGCCAGAACGGACGGCGGACACGGCATTCTCCCAATTTCCGTACGGGAGCGTGCGGCAGGCGACGCCGGTGACGCGGAAGCCCGGGCCGGGTCCACGGTGCGGCGGACGGCCCGCGTAACGAACGCATAACGCGGCGGAGGGTTGCGCTGCCTGAACGCTCTTGAAGGTGACAGGTCCTTCGGGAACCGCTGGCCGCTCGCGACGGCACAGCCTCCCACTCTCGCCGCTCCGGAGTCATCATGGCACGCGCCCCGCCCCCCACGGGAGCACCCCCACACCCCTGCCGTACCCCCGCAGACCTCACCCCAACAGATCGGATGTCTCTCTTCCTCACACCTAACTAATTCCGCGCTGGTCGCACCACATCCACCACACGACCGGCGACATATTACGGACAACCTGCGCGTGTTGGGTTCTGTCCGATCCGTTGACACGCCCCCTCGGCACTCCAACACTCTCCTCTCATCCGATGTCTGTGCAGTGCACCCGAGGGAGAGCCGTGACGATGAGTTCTGTTCCCAGCCCGGACGAGGCGGGGGCCGCGGGCCCGGACGGCACGCGCTCGCGCTCGCGCCGGGACGTGCTGAGGCTCGGTGCCTCGCTCGGCGCCCTGCTGGCCGCGGGCGGCATCCCGGCCTTCACCGCGAGCAGCGCGGCGGCCACCCCCGCCGCGGCCATGGCGGCGGCCAAGAAGGGCTCGCTCGTCCCGAATCCGACGACGCTCTGGTACACCGCCCCCGCGGCGGAGAGCAGCGTCATCTCGCAGGGCCTGGCCATCGGCAACGGCCGGATCGGCGCCCTGGTCGGCGGCGACCCCGGCAAGGACTTCCTCTACCTGGCCGACGCCAGCCTGTGGACCGGCAACGGCAACACCGCGCTCAACGGCTCGGGCCAGTGGCCGTACGACGACCAGCCGTCCGGTTTCGGCATCGCCCAGCTCCTGGCCAAGCTCTACGTGTCCGTCCCCGGGCACGCGCTGTCCTCGGTGTCGGGCTACCGCCGCCAACTCGACCTGAGCAACGGCTATGTGTCGGCGTCGTACAGCCAGGGCGGCGTGACCTACACCCGCGAGGCGTACGCCAGCCACCCGCACGACGTGGTCGTGGTCCGCCTGCGGCAGAGCGGCGGCGGCAGCTACACGGGCTCGGTCGCGCTCCAGGGCACGCACGGCGAGCCGACCGCGGCCTCCGGGCAGACGGCGTCCTTCAACGCGTCCTTCGCCAACGGCCTGAAGTACGCCACGGTGATCGACGTGGCGCACACCGGAGGGTCGGTCACGGCCTCCGGGTCCTCGGTGGCGTTCACCAACTGCTCCGAGGTCGTCATCGTGCTGAGCGGCGGCACCAACTACACCCCGGACGCGGCGAAGGGGTACATCGACGCCTCCGTCGACCCGAAGGCGCTGGCCGCCGACAAGGCCGGTACGGCATCGGCGCTGTCCGGCGACACCCTGCTCAGCACCCATGTGGCCGACTACCAGGCGCTGTACGGCGCGCTGACCGTCGACCTCGGCGCGTCCACCGGCGCGCAGCGCGCGATGGACACCGCCACCCGTCTCCAGGCCCGCACCACGTCCACCGACCCGGCGAAGGCCGACCCCGAACTGGAGGCCAGCTACCTGCAGTTCGGCCGCTATCTGGCGATCACCGGCTCCCGCGGCCATCTGCCGACCAACCTCCAGGGCCTGTGGCTGGCCGACAACCAGCCGCCGTGGCACGCCGACTACCACACCGACATCAACCTGCAGATGAACTACTGGCTGCCCGACCGGGCGGGACTGCCGTCCGCCTTCGGTCCGCTCGCCGACTACTGCCTGAGCCAGCTCGCGTCGTGGACGTCCGCGACCCAGAAGTCGTTCAACGACAGCCGCAACACCGACTACCGCAACTCCTCCGGCAAGATCGCGGGCTGGACGACCGCGATCTCCTCCAACATCTACGGCGGTCTGGGCTGGGAGTGGCACCCGGCGGGCAACGCCTGGCTGTGCAACTCGCTCTTCGAGCACTACCAGTACACCCAGGACCCGGCTTATCTGAACCGGATCCACGCCATGCTCAAGGGGGCCTGCCAGTTCTGGGAGGCGCGGCTGGTGGCGAAGACGATCACCAACCAGGCGGGGCAGCGCGTCACCGTCCTCGTGGACGACGTCGACTGGTCGCCGGAGCACGGCAGCCACCAGCAGCAGGGCATCACCTACGCCCAGGAACTCGTCTGGCAGCTCTTCGAGAACTACCGCAAGGCGTGCGACGTCCTGGGCACCGACGCCGCGTACGCCGCGACCGTGAAGTCCCTCCAGGACAGGCTCTTCCTGCCCGAGGTCAGCACCGACCCCAGTACCCCCTACCTGGAGGAGTGGATGCAGGCGCCCACCACCTGGGGTGACGACGGCGGGCTGACCCACCGTCACCTGTCGCCGCTGATCGGCCTGTTCCCCGGCGACCGGATCAACACCGACACCAGCCCCACCGCCCTGGTCGACGGCGCCCGCGGGCTGCTCACGGCGCGCGGGCTGAACAGCTACGGCTGGGCGGTGGCCTGGCGGTCGCTGTGCTGGTCGCGGCTGAAGGACGCGGGCAAGGCGTACCAGGCGGTGCTGAACGTGATCGGCACGTCGTCGACGGCGGAGAACTTCTTCGACATGTACTCCGCCGGCGTCTTCCAGATCGACGCCAACTACGGCACGCCCAGCGCGATGCTCGACATGCTGCTCTACTCCCGGCCCGGTCTGGTCGAGCTGCTGCCCGCGCTCCCGTCCGCGTGGCCGACCGGCTCGGTCACCGGCGTCGGCGCCCGCGGCGGCTTCACCGTGGACATCACCTGGAAGTCCGGCGCGGTCACCTCGGCCACCCTGCACAGCGTCGGCGGCACGTCCACCGTCGTCAGGTCCGGTTCCTGGAGCCAGCTGGTCGTGGTCCCGTCCGGCGGTTCGGTCACCGTCACACCGTCGGGCACCTCCACCACCTGCTACCTGGCCAACAGGAAGAGCGGCCAGGTGATCGACGTCCCCGGTTCCAGCACGGCCCACGGCACCCAGCTCATCCAGTACCCGGTCCAGCACTCCTCCAACGAGCGGTGGGTCCTCAAGCGGGTCGACAACGTCTACTTCACGATCCAGAGCGCCGGGACCGCGCTGGTCGTCGACGTCCAGGGCGGCGGCACGGCCGACGGCACCCCGGTCATCCAGTGGGAGCCCAACGGCGGTGCCAACCAGCGGTGGCGGCTGGACGACGCGGGCGGCGGCCACGTCAAGATCGTCAGCGCGGCGAGCGGCAAGCTCCTCGGCGTCGACGCGAACTCCCGCCTGGTGCTGCAGAGCGACGCCGCGGACACCGCACAGCACTGGCGGCCGACCCTGGGGTGACCGCCCGCACGATCACAGGAATTCCACAAAGTACCCCTCTACGGTGCCCCGGCAGGCCGACAGCGAGGGGGCACGGGAGTGGATCGCGCACGGTGTCTGGGCGGGCGTTACCGCCTGGAGCAGGTGGTGGGCCGCGGCGGGATGGCGGAGGTGTGGCTGGCGTACGACCTGCTGCTCTTCCGCTCGGTCGCGGTGAAGATCCTCCGTCCGGATCTGGTGGCCGACGCGGAGCAGTGGGCCCGCTTCCGCCGGGAAGCGGTCTCCGCCGCGCTGCTCGGCCACCCGTCCGTCGTCGCCGTGTACGACGCGGGCGAGGATCTGACGGACCACGGCGTGTCCGTGCCGTACCTCGTGATGGAGTACGTCGAGGGCGTCACCCTGCACCAGTTGCTGCGCGACGGGGGGATCGCGGGACCCGACCACGCGCTGGAGCTCACCGAGGGCGTCCTGGAGGCGCTCGAACACGCCCACGGGCACGGCATCGTCCACCGGGACGTGAAACCGGCGAACGCGATGCTCTCCCACAAGGGCACGGTGAAGGTGATGGACTTCGGCATCGCCCGGTCGACGGACCCGGCGGCCACCACCCTCACCGCCACGTCGATGGTCGTGGGCACGGCCGAGTATCTGTCGCCGGAGCAGGCCAGGGGCGAGCGGGTGGACTGCCGCACCGACCTGTACTCGACCGGCTGCCTGCTGTACGAACTGCTCACCGGCCTGCCGCCGTTCACCGGCGACACGCCGCTGGCGGTGGCCATGAGGCACCTCGCGGATCAGCCCGTCCCTCCGTCGGCCAGGGTGCCGGGGCTGCCCGGCGGCTACGACGCCCTGGTGCTGCGCGCGCTCGCCAAGGACCGCGCCGAGCGGTACCAGACCGCGGCGCAGATGCGCCGCGCGATCCGCGAGGTCCTCGCGGCCCGTCCCACGGCGGTCGCCGCGCCGCCGCCGGTTCCCACGCCCACGGTCAGGTCGGTGCCCGCACCGGAGCCGCGCCCCGGGACCGCGCGGCCCGCACGCCGGCGCCGCGTCCGCTGGATCCTCCCGGCCGCGGCGGCGCTGCTGGTCGCCGGTCTGACCACCACCCTGGTCACCGCGTGGCCCGGCACGGCCAGGACCGTGACGCCGTCGTGCGGATCGGCGTGCCACGCGGCGGTCCCCGGAAAGACGGTGCCTCTCGGGCGGGCGCACTGCACGCTGACGCCGCACCGGCACCTGCTCCCCGGGCGGGAGGGCAGGTGCCGGTGAGGGGCCGGGCGGCGGGCCTCAGCCGACCTTCTCCAGCTGCCACTGCTGGTTGGCCCCGCCGTTGGTGGGCCACTGGTCGACGGCGGCGCCGGACTGCCGGGACTGACCGCTCACTTCGAGCATGTAGCCGTCGGAGCGGGACTCGAAGGTGTAGTTGCCGTTGACCGCGGAAGGGGCGATCTCCCACTGCTGGTTGGTGCCGGAGTTGGGGTCCCACAGGTCGAGCTGGGTGCCCGGCCAGGTGGTGATGTTGGGGATGTCCAGGTTCCGGTGCGGGGTGGGGACACCGCTGA
The DNA here is from genome assembly GCF_040680795.1 of Streptomyces sp. NPDC051976. Lineage (NCBI taxonomy): Bacteria > Bacillati > Actinomycetota > Actinomycetes > Kitasatosporales > Streptomycetaceae > Streptomyces > Streptomyces sp. NPDC051976. Next base: position 16,492 of record NZ_JBFAXL010000042.1, on the reverse strand, counting down.
CCGTGTAGTAGCCGTCACTGCTGCGCGCCAGCGTCCACTGCTGGTTGGCACCGCCGTTGGACGTCCACTGGATGATCGGGGTGCCGTTGTCGTCCTTCCCGCCGGAGGCGTCGAGGTACTGGCCGCTGTTGACGTTGCGGATCTTGTAGGTGCCGGAGAGGTCGGGGACCGTGCCGGCGGTGACGGACAGGTGGCTGTACTCGACCGGGTAGTAGCCCGCGGTGCCGAGACCGGCCAGGCCGCTGCCGTAACCGCTGTCATGGGTGGTGCCGACGACCGTGCCGTCGATCCGGGCGGTGAGCGTGTCGTCCTGGAAGGACAGCGACAGGTTGTGCCAGGTACCGGTGCCGGGGGCGGTGACCGTGCCGCTGGCCAGGGTCGTCCAGTTCCACGCCCCGTCGGTCTTGAGCAGCGACCAGGCGCCGGTGTCGGTCAGCCGGAGGTGGTAGGCGTTCAGGCCGTTGTTGTTGTGCGCCTGGGTGCCGACCCGGCCGAGGATCTCCGCCGCGCTGCCGCTCTTCTCCAGCAGCACGTCGGAGCTGACGGTGTAGTTGGACCAGCCGCGGTCGCCCACGAGGGTGTACGGCTGGTTGGACGTCTCGTCCGTCCACTGGATCGGTGACGCCGTCGCCATCTGGCGCAGGCACTGACCGGTACGGCCGCCGCCGCACGGGGCGGCCTGGAAGGCGCCGTTCATCGAGGACAGGTAACGGGCCTCCTGCCCGGTGGTGTATCCGGCGAGCGTGTCGGAGTACGGCAGTGCGAGCAGGGCGCGCTGCGGGGGTGTGGTGCTGCCCGCGCCCTGGCCGGTGGTGGTCGTCACCGTGTACACGTGCCCGGGGGCCAGAGTGAGGGTGTACGTGCCACCGGAGGCGGCCAGATCGGCTTCGCGCTGCATGTGGGGGGTGGCGGTGCCGACGCCTGACAGGTCGGTGGACCACACGTGCAGCGTCCCGCCGGGCAGGCCGCCCGCGACCTTCATCGTCACCGTCTGGGCGGCGGTGGCGTCCATCGTCTCGAAAACGGTGCTCCAGGCGTTCTTCCCCGGCGCCGCGTAGCTGACGTAACTGCCGTCCGCGCCACCGCTGTTGTTGAGGTAGCCGGTCGCGGCATCGAGATACTTCCACCCCGGCGAGGTGAACTGCGTGGTCTGCGCGATCGCCCAGGTGGTGCGGCCGACGCTGTAGGCGCCGGACCAGGGCTGGTTGGCGGTGATCAGGCCGTCGTCCTGGAACTCCAGGTTCTGGTAGATCGACGCCACGACGGGCCAGTTGACGTACGCGGTCATCTTCGCGTCGATATAGCCGCGGTTGATCGCGCGGGCCACGGGGGCGGCGCCGGTCTCGGCGTCCTCCGAGCCGTTCTCGCTGGCCCAGATCGGCTTGCCCAGGTTCTGGGCGTCGGAGGTGGAGGAGCAGTGGGTCATCGCCGACCGGTAGACGCACGGGTAGTGGGCGCCCGCGACGTCCACGGCCGCCGCGAGCTTGCTGTCGTTCCTCATGTCGGTGGCGATCTGCCAGCCGGACTGGGTGTCGCCGCCGACCAGCTTGGTGGAGGTGTAACCGGCCGCCCGCATCGCGGACTTGAGGTTCTCGTACCAGGTGGCGTTGTAGTTCTTCTCGTTCCAGCCGCCCATGTACGAGATGGTCAGGCCGTGCTGCTTGGCGCAGCCGAGCCAGGCGACCAGGTAGTCGATCATGTCCTGGGAGTAGAAGTTCCCCTTGCCCCCGGTGCTGCCGATCCAGCCGGGGGCGCCCCAGGACAGTGCGTAGAACGCGATGGCGGGGTTGCGGGCCTTGGCCTGCTCCATCAGCCACCACTCGTAGCCGGAATTGCAGTCGACGGTGCCCTTGGCGTGCTCGATGCTCGCCTCGGCGCCGTCGGTGGAGTTGGTGTCGCCGCCGACCTCGACCTTGAGCATCTGGAGGTCGGCGCCGTAGCCGGGCGTGAACAGGTAGTCGAGGATCTGGTCCCGCTGGGCGGCCGGGTAGTCGTACAGCAGGCGGGAGTTGCCACCACCACCGCTGATGGCGCCGACGCCGTCGAAGGTACGGCCGCCGCTGGCGCCGTCCACGGTGATCGCCGTGGTCGCGGTGGCCGCCCGGGCGCCGGGCGGGAAGGACAGGGCCGCCGCGGCGGCCAGGATCAGGGCGAGGACGGCGATCAGCGCCGTACGGCGGCCATCGGCCGTGGCCCCACGGGGTGTTCGGTGCGGAGGTGCTCCGACTGCGTACACGGGTGGTGTTCCTTTCGGGACGGTCACGGGGCCGGGGTCAGGAGGCCGGGGTGAGGTTCCAGGTCTGGTTGGCGCCGCCGGTGGCGGTCCACTGGATCACCGGGGCGCCGTCGCCGGTGGACCCGCCCGATACGTCGGCGGTCCAGCCGCTGCCCATGTTGACCAGGGTGTACGCGGTGTCGCCGGCCGCCGTGTAGTCGCCGGTGGCGGTGAGCGCCCACTGCTGGGAGATGGCGCCCGCGACGCAACTCGACTGGTCCAGCGTGGCGTTGGTGGCGGTCGAGGCACCGGACACGTCGAGGCACTTGCCGCTGTGCGCGTTGGTGAGGGTCCAGACGCCGCCGGAGACCTGCTTCAGCGCCCACTGCTGGTTGGCACCGTTGTGGCTCTGCCACTGGATGACCTTGCCGCCGTCGGCGGTCGACTCGTCGGCGACGTCCAGCACCTTGCCGCTGTTGGCGTTGGTCAGATACGCGCTGCCGGCCGCCGGGTGGGGCGAGCCGCCCGACCAGGTGCCCGCGGTGGTGTCCAGGCTCCAGGAGTTCTGCCAGCCGACGGCGACGGTGGTGCCGCTGATCGTCATCGGCAGCCAGACCGGCGGGGAGTTCCCGAGGTCGGAGGTGTTCCAGCGGTCACCGGCGTAGATGTACGTGGTGCCGAAACCGCCCTGCACGGGGATGATGTTCGCGCTCTGGCTGTCGTACGTCCGGGTGCCCGCGGGCGCGAACGGGCGGAACGGCGCCCACTGGGCCGGGTCCAGCGAGAGCGAGGTCGTACTGGAGTAGACGTTGTCGTTGGTGGCCCAGCCGCTCAGATGGGAACCGAGCAGGTAGTAGCGGCTGCCCACATGGACCATGGCGGGGGCCTCGTAGTCGTCGCCCGACCCGTTGGCGCCCGGCAGCAGGTTCACCGCGCTGGCGACGCCGAGGTAGTCGGCGGACAGCTTGTCGATCCGCAGGCCGTTGGCGCGGTCCTCGGTCAGCAGGTAGCCGGTGCCGTCGGTGTCCTGGAACAGGCTCATGTCCAGGCTCATGTGGCCCAGCGGCTGGAAACTGCCGCGGTAGGTGTAGGGGCCGCAGGGGGTGCTGCTGGTGGCCACGCCGACCTTGCGCTCGCTGTAGGACGAGTTGTCGATGTGCGTGTACATCACATAGGTCCGCGTCACGGCGTTGTAGAGGACCTTCGGGCGCTCCACGATCCGGTGCGGGCCCAGGTCGCCGCTGCTCTGCCGGCTCAACGCCTGGCCCTGGTAGGTCCAGTGGGCCAGATCGGTGGTGCGGTAGCAGGCGATGTCCTGGAACGAGGTGTCGCCGGAGTTCTCGCCGGCCTTGTCCTCGCCGAAGCCGTACCAGGCGGAGCCGGACTCGACGATGCCGAGGCCGTGCAGTTGCAGCGCGTTGCCCGAGGTGTCCTTCCACACCTGGCCGGGCGTGAACGAGGCGGTGGCGGCGTGGGCCGCGGAGGGGGAGGCCAGCAGGCCGAGAGCGCCGAGAGCGGCGGCGGCGAGCAGCGCGCCGACACGTCGGCGCCATGGGGGTGGGGGGTGCACGTCTACTCCTACGAGGGGTGGGGGGACGAGCATTTCCAACAAAACTCATCAAGAAGGAACGCCTTCTCCAGAGCAGGGGTAGTTGTACGCCAGGCCGTATGGCAGCGTCAACATTTTGGACCGGATCCGTTCCTCTGGAGGTAATGCCCCACTTGCTCCATTTTTGGCGCGCAAACGCTTACGGCCTCTCCGTTGCGGGAGAGGCCGTGTCACGCCACCAAGGCGTGTGCGAACCTGTTCGTAGTGGTGAGGTGGAGCGGGTTGACCGGCGGAGACTCAGAAGGTGAAGCCGGTCGGGAACGGGTCGGCCGGATCCAGCAGGTACTGGCCGATGCCGGTCACCCACGCCCGGCCGGTGATGGTCGGGACGACGGCCGGGATGCCGGCCACGGTGGTCTCGGCGACGAGGCGGCCGGTGAAGCGGCTGCCGATGAAGGACTCGTTCAGGAAGTCCTGGTGCAGCGGGAGTTCGCCGCGCGCCCACAGCTCCGCCATCCGGGCCGAGGTGCCGGTGCCGCACGGGGAGCGGTCGAACCAGCCGGGGTGGATGGCCATGGCGTGCCGCGAGTGCTTGGCGTCGGAGCCCGGCGCGAGGAACTCCACGTGGTGGCAGTGGTCGACGCCGTCGATCTCCGGATGCCGCGGCGGCGCCTGCTCGTTGACCGCCCGCATGATGGCCAGGCCCGCGTGCAGGATCTCCTGCTGGTGCGCGCGGTCGAAGGGCAGACCGACGTCGTCGAGGTGGACCATCGCGTAGAAGTTGCCGCCGAAGGCCAGCGAGTACGGGACGCTGCCCAGCTCCGGGACCTCGATCCGCTCGTCGAGGCGTACGCAGTACGACGGCACGTTCTCCAGCGTCACCGCGTCGGCGTGCCCGTCGCTGACCGCCACCCGCGCGATGACCAGCCCGGCGGGGGTGTCGAGACGGATCGTGGTGACCGGCTCCACGACCTCCACCATGCCGGTCTCCACCAGCACCGTGGCCACGCCGATCGTGCCGTGGCCGCACATCGGCAGACAACCGGAGACCTCGACGTACAGCACGCCCCAGTCGGCGTCCTGCCGGGTCGGCGGCTGCAGGATCGCGCCGCTCATGGCGGCGTGCCCGCGCGGTTCGTTGACCAGCAACTGCCTTATGTGATCGAGGTGTTCGATGAAGTACAGCCGCCGGTCGTTCATGGTGGCGCCCGGTACGACGCCCACCCCGCCGGTGACGACGCGGGTGGGCATGCCCTCGGTGTGGGAGTCGACCGCGGTGAACATCCGCTGGGAGCGCATGGCCGCTCAGCCCTCCTTGCCCGCGCGGGCGGCGAGCGCGTCCACCGCGCGCCGCATGTCGGCGCGCACCGCCTGCTGGTGCCCGGCGCTGAGCGGGCCGCGCGGCGGACGGCAGGGGCCGCCGTACCGCCCCGCCTCGTCCATGCAGAGCTTGATGGCCTGCACGAACTCGGTGCGCGAGTCCCAGCGGAAGAGCGCCACCAGCCGCTGGTAGAGGTCGCGGGCCTCGGCGAAGCGGCCCTCGGTCATCAGGTCGTAGATCTCCACGGACTCCGCGGGGAACGCGTTGGGGAACCCGGCGAACCAGCCGACGGCGCCGTCCAGCATGAGTTCGAGCAGGACGTCGTCGGCTCCGGCGATGACGTCGATGTCGCACAGCTCGGCGATCTCGAAGGCGCGGCGCACATCGCCGCTGAACTCCTTGACGGCCACCACGTTGTCGATGGCGGCGAGTTCGGCGACCAGCCGCGGGACGAGGTCGACCTTGGTGTCGATCGGGTTGTTGTACGCCATGACCGGCAGGCCGACCTCGGCGATCCGCTCGTAGTGCTCGACGATCTGCGGGGCGCTGGCCCGGTACATCGTCGGCGGCAGCGCCAGCACGCCGTGCGCGCCGTCCTCCGCGGCGAGTTCGGCCCAGTGCCTGGCCTGGTGCCAGCCGGGGCCGTGCACACCGGCGACGACGACCCCGCGGTCGCCCACGGCCTCGACCGCGACCTGGACCACCTTGCGGCGCTCGTCGTCGGTGAGCGAGGAGTACTCCCCCAGCGAGCCGTTGGGGCCGACGCCCCGGCAGCCGTTGGCGATCAGCCAGTCGCAGTGCTCGGCGTACCGGTCGTAGTCCACGGCGAGCCCCGCGGGGGCCGACGGGTCCTCCCGGTACGGCAGTGCGGTGGCGACGATCACGCCTCGGAGGTCGGTGCTGTGCGTGGTCACGGGGTTCCCTTCGGATGAGGCGGAGACGGGGCGGAGGCGGGGTGATCGGGGTCCGGGGGGCCGGCCGTCGGCGGTGACGCCAGTTCGGCCAGGCGGACCGGGGCCGCGAGGGGGCGGCGGTCGGTGGTCGTGGCGCCGAGGAGCGCGCCGCCGGGCGCGTGTCCGGCGAGCAGTTCCTCGACGGTGCGGCCGCACACCCGGCCCTGGCAGATGCCGAGCGCGGCGCGGGTGCTCAGCTTCAGCGACCGCAGGCCCTGGGACCGGGTGGCGGCGGCGACGTCGCGGAGCGTGCCCGCGGTGACCTCCTCGCAGCGGCACACCGTGGTGGTGTCGTCGAGCCAGGCCGTCCAGCCCGGGCGGATACCGTGCGCGGCCTCGATACGGGCGGCGAAGCCGGTGAACACGCGGCGGCGTCCGGCGGCCGCGCGGACCACCGGGTCGCCCGGCGTCCCGCCCGCGGCGCAGTGCCCGGCCAACGCACCCTCCGCCAGGGCCAGATCGACCCCGCCGATGCCGGTGATCTCCCCGGCCGCGAAGACACCGGGCACGCTGGTGCGCTGCGCGTCGTCCACCGCGACCGTGCGGTGCGCGGTGATCCGGCAGCCCGCGGCGACGGCCAGTTCCAGGCGCGGGACGAAGCCGTGGCTGACGCACACCGCGTCGGCCACGACACGGCGCTCGGTGCCGGGGACGGGGGCCCAGGACGGGTCGAGGTCGGCGACGGTCACGGCCGTCACCCGGTCGTCGCCGTGCGCGGCGACCACGGCGGCGCCGGTCCGGTACGGGATGCGGTGCCGCAGGTGGGAGCGGGCGTAGCCGCCCAGTTCCGCGATCTTCCCCGCGGCGCCCAGGAGTTGCCACGGCCGCGGCAGCCAGCCGGCGGCCAGCCGCGCGGGACCGCTCGCCTCCACGACGGCGGCCACCCGCGCCCCGGTCTGCGCGAGCGAGCGTGCCACCGGCAGCAGGAACGGTCCGGCGCCCGCCACCACGACCCGGCGCCCGACGGCGACACGCTCCCCCTTCGCCATGGCCTGCGCCGCGCCCGCGGTGAACACCCCCGGCAGGTCCCAGCCGGGGAAGGGCAGCGTCCTGTCGTGCGCGCCGGTGGCGAGCACCAGGGCGTCGGGTGTGAAGGTCAGGGGCGTCCTGCGCGCCCCGTCGGCCTCCCCGGCCAGTACGTGCACGGTGGGCGCACGGCCGTCCCTCTGCTCCAGCGCCCAGACCTGGGCCCCGGTCAGAATCCGGCACCCGGGGTCGTCGGCCAGCCGTCCCCGCAGGTCGAGGAAGCGCTGCCAGCCGTGGTGCAGGGCCGCCTCCCGGCGGCTCGGGCGGGACGCGGGCAGGTGCCGCCAGTACTGGCCGCCGAGCCCGTCGTCCGCGTCGAGCAGCACCACGTCCGCGCCCTTCCCCCGGGCGCACACCGCCGCGGCCAGCCCCGCGGGCCCGGCACCGATGACGAGTACCTCACCCATCGCGCCGCCCTCCCGAACCGGGCCCGTCCGGGCGGTCGTCGGAGCCGTCGCTCGCGTCCGAGCCGCCACGCACGTCCGCCGCGCGTTCGGCGTCCGAGCCGTGGCGTACACCCGACGCGGCATCCGCGTCCGAGCCGTCATGCGCGTCCACCGCACCCTCCGCGTCCCGGCCGCCGGGCGCGTCCGAAGCGCCCTTCGGCTGCGCGGCGACCGGCAGTGGGTCGTACTGGACGGTGACCTCGTCGCCGTCCTGGGCGCGGCGGCGGCAGGCGCGGACGTCGCGGAGGCCGTTGACGACGACGAGGCAGTCGAAGCAGACGCCGATGCCGCAGAAGAGCCCGCGTGGGCGGCCCGTGCGGGAGGTGCGGCGCCAGGCCAAGTGGCCGTTGGCGAGGGCGATTCCGGCGATGGTCTGCCCGGCCACGCCGGTGAGGGGGCGGCCGTCGAGGGTGATGCGTACGGCGGGTGCCGCCTGCGGGCGGGCCGGGTCGCGTTCGGGGGGTACGGGGAAGGAGGTCATCGTCATGCCGCCGCGGTCAGATGGGGGGCGAGGGTGGGGCGGTCCAGGCCGAAGGGGGCCGGGTCGAGCCGGGGCGGCGCGCCGAGCATCAGGTCGCGCAGGAGTTCCGCGGTCGCCACGGACAGGCCGATGCCCGCGCCCTCGTGCCCGGTGGTGTGCCACAGTCCCGGCAGCCGCGGGTCGGGGCCGATCAGCGGGAGATGGTCCGGCAGATACGGCCGGAAGCCACCGTAGGCGCGTATCGCCGACACCCCGGCGAGGAACGGGAACAACACCAGCGCCTTCGCGGCCAGTTCGCGCAGGACGTCGACGCGCAGCCGCTCGTCGAAGCCGATCCGCTCACGCGACGAGCCGATCAGGACCGTACCGGCCGGGGTGCTCTCGACGACGCTGGACGTCTGCAGGTCGGCGTCGCCGGACCCGACGGCGCCGACGTAGTCCGCGTCGTAGACCTTGTGGAAGATGCGGTGCGGCATCCGGGCGGTGACCAGGACCATGCCGCGCCGGGGCAGTACCGGCAGCCGCACGCCGAGGGTGCCGGCGACCTGGCCCGACCAGGGGCCCGCGGCGAGTACGACATGGCGCGCGGGGATGTCGCCCGCGGTGGTGCGTACGCCGGTGAGACGGCCGCCCGCGGTGAGCGGTCCGGTGACGCGGGTGCCGGTGCGGACGACGGCGCCGTGCCGCCGGGCGGAGGCCAGCAGTGCCTCGGTGGCGACCACCGGCTGAACCTGCGCGTCCTGCGGGTAGTGGACGGCCGCGGTGAGTGCCGGGGTGAGGTCGGGCTCCAGCCGCAGGGCCTGAGCGGGCGTCACCTCCCGGGCGTCGACGCCCGCCGCGCGCTGCTCCGCGGCGAAGGCGCGCAGCGCGGCGGCCCCGGCGGTGGTGGTGGCGACCACCAGGCCGCCCTTCGCCTCGTACTCCGGCGAGGGGAAGGCGGGGCCCAACTCGTCGGCCAGTTCGGCGACGAGGCCGGGCCAGAGCCCGGCGGCGTACTGCGCGAGCAGCAGTTCGGGGCCCGGTCCCTTGTCGGAGACCAGGAGATTCCCCTCACCGCCGGAGGACGTGCCTCCCGCGGCGGCGCCGCCGTCCACGACCGTCACCGAAAGTCCGGCAACGGCCAGTGCGCGGGCGACGGCACCGCCCACGATTCCCGCTCCGACGACAGCCACGTCGACCAGGTCAGCCGTACGGGCCGTAGCGGCTTTGTGGGCCTGGCCTGCGGTTTCGGCTGAATCGGCGGTCATACGCGGACACCTCCGGTCTGTTTCCCAGGGTCCTCGGCGGGCGGTCCCGTAGCCAGTAATATGTCACACCGTACTGCCCTCGACAAGTGATCACCGTGGCCGAAGCGCCGTGGCCCCGCCGGTCGTTCGCCCCGTCGGCACGTGACGGCGGGGCCAGCCGTAGGTCACGGATGGATAACGGGGCGAGGGGTGCTGCGCGAGCCGGCCTCTCCATGGGTGACATGTCCTCCGGGACCGCCGCCCGCCGACCGCGGGCGGTGTCCCTCTCGCGCTCCGGAGTCACCCATGGCACGCCACTCCTCGCAGGACGGGCACCGCGCCCGCCGCAACCACCACCGGCGCAGGCCGCGCACCGCCCGCTACGCCACGGCGGCGGCCGCCCTCGCCGTTGTCGCGGCGGGTGCGGTCGGGGTCGCGGGGATATCCGGGATATCCGGCGGTGGCGGCGGGCGGGACTCCCACGGTCACGGCGCCACCGACACCCAGGCCCTCCAGGACTCGTCGGCGCCGCTGGCGACCGCACCCGGACCGTCGGCCACCGCCCCGCCCACCGCGGGTGCCACGAAGAGCGCCGCCGCGAACGCGGCCGCCAAGGCCGCGGCGGCGGCGCGCAGGACGCCGACCCCGCCGGCGAAGACACCGGCCCCGGCCGCACCGGCACCCTCGCGCACGCCCTCCCCCCGCCAGCTCTCCGCCGGGACGCCCTCGCGGATTCCGGTCGACCGCGTCCTGGCGCTGATCAACCAGGCCCGCGCGACGGCGGGCCTGCCGCCGTACACCTCCAGCTCCGTACTGGTCGCCAGCGCGACCCAGCACAACCGCGTCATGGTCGGCGGTGACTGCTTCGAGCACCTCTGCCCCGGCGAACCCGGCCTCGGAGACCGCATCAAGGGCGTCGGCACCGGCTGGCTCGGCGAGAACATCGGCAAGGGCGGCCCGGTCGCCGCCACCGATTCCGCCATCGCCGAGATGGCCCTCGGCCTCACCCAGAGCATGCTCGACGAGAAGCCGCCCAACGACGGCCACCGCCAGAACATCCTCAGCTCCCGCTTCCACCACATCGGCATCGCGATCTACCGCGACAGCGCGGGAGTCGCCTGGATGACGCAGGACTTCAGCGACTAGCGACACCGGGGCGGCGCCCCTTGCCGCCGCCCCGGCCCCGATCCCCGGGGTCAGGCGGGAGTGCCGCCCGCGTAGTCGCCGTTGAAGGTGGTCTCGATGGTGGCGGCGACGGACTGGGCCACGCCGGTGCCGGTGAGGATGAGGCCCAGTTCACGGTTGTTGCTGAGGGAGTTGCTGCTGATGTTCATCGAACCGGCCTCCACCTTCTGGGTGGTGAGGCCGTAGTCGGCGACCATCGCCTTGGCGTGGATGTAGAAGCCGTTGGGGTCGGAGTACCCGACGACATGGCCGCCCGCGGCCTTGATCGCGGACACCTCACTGGCGTAGCTGGACGGCGTCTCCAGGACGACCCGCACGGCCACGCCCGCCTTCGCGCGCGCCACAATCGCGTTGACCACCGCGCTGTCGCTCAGCTCCAGCTCCTCGACGTCGAGGGTCGCGGTGGCGCCGTTGACCACGGTCAGCAGGCGGTTGCGGGAGTCGGTGGGCGACCAGAGCAGGTGGTCGCCGTCGGTCGGGGTGATCGAGGTGGCGGCGTAGTCCGCGGCGAAGACCTTCTCTATGGAGGCCACGTCACGGCTGTCGTCGTCGAAGACGCCGTAGTCGCGGCTGGTCGCGTAGTACTGCGAGGTGAGGTTGCCGGTGAGGATGAGCGACCTGGTGGCGTCCACGGTGATGGTCTTCTGGTGGGTGTAGACGAAGGCCGACGACGACCAGACCACCCCGACACCGGCCCCGGTGAGCGCGGTGTACGCGGAGTTGTTGGCGCTCTTGTGCTGCCGGTCGAGCACGACCCGTACGGTGACGCCCTTGTTCTTCAGGGCTATCAGGTCGTTGACGGCCGTGGTGTCCTCCAGCTCGTACATCGTCATGTCGAGCGACGTGGTGGCCGAGTTGATGAAGTCGTAGATGGCGGGCTCGCCGCCGCTCTGCGAGAACGCGAACGCCGTGTACGTGGCGGCGTTCGCGGGGACGGCGGTGACGAGGACGGCCGCACTCGCGGTGACGGCGACCGCGGCTCGGCTGAGAACCTTCCACAGCATGCGTGACTCCAGGTGAGGTTGACGCCTACGAAGGGTGCTGGTGCACGGTGGGCGTGGGCATGACACCACGCGCGTAGAACGCCGAGGAAGTCCGGTGCGGTGAACTTGTCGTGACGAGCCGGGCACGGCCACCCGCAAAAGGGACGCCGCCCAGGTCAGAGGCGGCGCACCCACCCCCCGCGCGAACGCAAAATCTTCCTCATCGCACCCCCAAGAGCTGCCCGGGTGGCGCTACCGGCGCTACCCCGCGACGACGAGCCCGCGCAGGGCCCGCAGCGCCTCCTTGTAGGCGGCGGGCGACAACGGCCGCTTCGGCAGACGCGCGGGCACCGGCGCGCCGAGCGGCGCGTAGACGTCGGTACGCTGCCGCACCGACGCGGTCTCCAGGCAGAAGGTGACCGTCTCCAGATGCGGCGCGGGAAGGATGTGGTGCAGGGCGTCGGGCGAGAGGAAGTAGTCCACCCCGGCGGTCAGATGGAGTTCCGAGGTGACCCCGAGGCGGTCCTCACCGGCCCCGGACAGCACCCACCCCTCGTCCCCGGGGCTCAGCTCCTCCCGGAACCGCGACATGGCCGTTCCCGACGGGTCGAGCCCGAAGACCGTCATCGCGAGTTCGCCCCTCATGACCGAGGACGCGAAGGCGAAGCGGTGGTTGTGCACATGTTCGGGCGGCCCGCTGTCGGCGCCCCCGTCCGACGGACGCCACACATGCGCGCGCAGCATGTAGTGCGGCGCGCCGTCCATCAGGACGATCTTCTCGAACCCGAGGGCGTGCCCGTACGACAGCCGCGCGTTGCGCTCACAGCGGTCGGGCTCGCGCTCCGCCTCGTCGATGAGCGCGTCGAGCAGCAGCGGCGTCGTGTCCTTCCGGCGGAGCGGGGTGAGCACCCCGAGCGCCGCACGCGCGGTGGGAGAACTCCCGGCCCGAAGAGCGGAGCCGAAGTCGCTTCGGACATCGGCGAGGAAACGGGAGAACTCCCCGTCGCCCATCTCGTCACTCCCTCTCGTGGCGGTGCCTGAAGGGTATCCCGGTTCTTGCGGCGCCCTGCCGGAACAGCCTGCTCCGCCCGGGTGCTCCACGGCTGTCCTGGACGGGGAATCGGCACGGCGCCCACGGTAACAACCGCCCGTCGACGCAGGGTGGGACCGGGGCCGTACGGGCTAACATGGCATCAGTCGCGACGTTCGCTGGTCCTCGCCGGGGGGAGAGGTATGACCGCTGAACTCGGTGAGCAGGACCGGGTGTTCGTGCGCTACGCCAGGCTCTGGGCCTTTGTGACCATGACCGTCGCCGCCGTGTCCGGGCTTGCCCTCATCCTCGCCGGGGCGGCCTTCACACTCTCCAGCACCACCGGCACCGCGCTGGCGGCGGTGGGCGAGTCGGTGATCGCCTCGGTGCTGCTCTATGTGCTGGTCTCACTCTTCCTCGACCCGGTCCACCAGCGGGCCCAGTCCCGGCAGATCGCCGGATACGCCATCCAGGCGGCGAACGCCGAGTTCCAGCGCCGCTTCGAGGCCGCGCTCCCGCAGGCCGTCTTCGCCTCCTCGGACAGCCTCAAGCCGAGTTTCCGGGTGGCCTTCTACTCGATGCTCTCCGGGTCGACGCGGTACGACGTCAAGGGCAGCAGTGCGCGGGTCGCCACCTTCCGGCTGGCCAAGTCCACGGAGAAGCGGGAGTTCCAGCGGCTCGACCAGATCCGCTTCTGCCTGATCGACCCGCGCGACGAGGACCGGCTGCGCTGCTACGCGCATCTGGAACTCAAGGAGAAGCACCGTCCGGTCACCAACGACAGCGTGCGGCAGAGTGCGCGGGAGATCCGCCGGGACGTGTTCGTGTCGCTCGTGGCGCTGCACGACATCAGGGACGCCCTCCCGGTGACCGTCTACTTCCACCGGGACCTGCCGTTCTTCCGCTGCGAGATGTTCGACGGCGGGATGTTCCTGACGTACTACCTGGACGGGGTCGAGTTCCCCGAGAGCCTGCAGTTCTCGCACACCACCCGCCCGTACCGCGCCTACCAGGCCAGCCTGGAGCTCACCCGCCGCTTCGCCGCGAAGGTCATGGTCTTCAACAACTCCGGTGCCTCCGCCGACCTCGTCGACGGCGACGAGCGGCTGTCGCGGGCGCTCGCCGAGCTGGGCTGCGAGGAGTCGCTCGACGCGCTGCGCGGGCTGCGGGACGAGCGGTTCCAGAGCCTCGAGGAGGATCTGCGCCGCCAGGGCCTGCGGACGTCCGACATCCTCTGAGCCCCTGGAGGGCCGCGGGCTAGTGCCCGTCGAGGCGGAGGGGGGTGCGTGCGGGTGCGGGGGTGGTGGGGTCCTGGCCGGTGGCCCAGAGGGAGCGGATGTGGCCCAGGTGGCGGGTCATGCAGGACTCCGCGGCCGGGGCGTCACCGGCGAGCATCAGGTCGAGGAGTTCGATGTGCTCGGCGGCGGAGTCGACGAGGCGGCCGGTCGCGTCGAGGCGGTTGAGACCGTAGAGCCGCGAGCGCTTGCGCAGGTCGCCGACGACCTCGACGAGGTGGTCGTTGCCCGCCAGGGCGAGCAGGCCGAGGTGGAAGCGGCGGTCGGCGTCGAGGTACTCGATGAGGTCGTGGCGGCGGGCCGCCTCGACGATCTCCAGGGCGACGGGGCGCAGCGCCTCGAGAGCCTCGGTGGGGGCGAGGGCGGTGACCCGGCCGACCGTGGGCACCTCGATGAGCGCCCGGATCTCGGTGTACTGGTCGAGGTCGCGCTCGGTGATCTCGGTGATGCGGAAGCCCTTGTTGCGGACGGCCTCGACCAGGCCCTCCTTCGCCAGGTCGAGCATCGCCTCGCGTACGGGGGTGGCGGAGACGCCGAGTTCCGCGGCCAGCGTGGGCGCGGAGTACACCACACCGGGCCGCAGCTCGCCGGCGATCAGGGCGGCACGCAGGGCGTTGGCCACCTGGTCGCGCAGATGCGCCGGTGCCGGGATGACGCTGCGCGCCGACAGATGGCCCATGACCGTTCCTCCCGAGAGATTGTCGCCGAACCATACAATGTCACGTTGCCTGCCGACGAAGGACGTGAGCGGCGGCCATGGGCGGATTGGGCGGTATCGGCGACCTTTGCGGCTTCTCGCACAAGTCGGCGTGGAACTCCGCCTTTTGGACCCAAGAATTCCGAGAAAAGCCCGGAAACCCGAAAGGCCCCCCTGCTATTCCCGCGAGACGGCGCCCTCGGGGCTGCCACGCAATGTGAATGTTTCTGACGGACGTTCACCTGGCGGCACATAAGCGTTCATCTCCGCCATGTCTGGACCAAGTCGCGACGACCGCTCCCACCTGCGGGTTTAGCGGGCCACCAGGCACCCGGGTGAGGAAACCTTCCTGACGAGCGGTCGGGAAGTGCGGTACTGCGATTTTTCCAGTGTTGACGTGTTCACAGCTCGCTGACAGGGTTTCCGCATCAATCGCCCCAGCAGGCGCAACAGCACCTGCCGCAAGGGCGATTGGCATTGCATCCCCCCATGCAGAAGGACACAATTCCATGCGCATATCCGGCATATCCACGATCGTGGTCGCCGTCGCACTGTCGGCCGCGGCCACCACCGCTGGAGCCGCCACGCTGTCGTCCAGCCAGAGCTCGGACGGCCGGCAGCAGACCGCCGCCCGTACGTCGGCGCCCTCCCCGTCCGCCGTGGTGGCGGCCGCCCGCGCGGCGGCCCTCGCCCACTCCGCGCAGACCGGAATCGGCCGGGACAACCAGCTCGTGGCCACCGACGTCATGATCGACGCCAGCGGCACCCAGCACGTCCGCTTCCACCAGACCTACCGCGGCATCCCGGTCACGGGCGGCGACCTGATCGTCCACCTGCGCTCGGACTCCACGTACCTGGACGTCACCAGGGCCGCCCACAGCGCGGTGTCGGTGAAGACCACCACGGCGAAGCTCACCGCCGCGCAGGCCAAGGCCAAGGCGGCCCGTCTCGTCCACGGCGGCACCGCCACCACCGGCGCGCTGACCGTGGCGGTGCTCGACGGCAAGCCGACGCTGGCCTACCAGGTCGGTGTCGCCGCGCCCGGCGGTGACATCGACGCCGCCCGTACGGTCACCGTGGACGCCACCACCGGGGCCGTGCTGCGCAGCGCCCCGGTCGGGGACGGCTTCCTGACCCCGCAGGTGCTGGCCAAGCTGCGGGCCCGCGGCGAGCACGCCACCCCGCGCGGCACCGTCACCGGCACCTCGGCCGCCCGGCGCGGGACGGCCAAGCCCTCCGCCTCGTTCCCGGCCCCGGCCGTCGGCACGGGCAAGTCGATCTTCTCCGGCACCATCAGCCTGCACACCACGCAGACCGCCGCGTCGTCGTACAAGCTGATCGACACCACCCGCGGCAACAGCGAGGTCCGCGACGCCAAGCACGTCTTCAGCGAGTCGGCCAACACCTTCTCCACCGCGAAGGCGCTCACCGACACGGACGACGTGTGGGGCAACGGCACCACCAGCGACAACGCGAGCGCGGCGGTGGACGCGCAGTACGGTCTCACGTCCACCTTCGACTTCTACAAGAACACCTTCCAGCGCAACGGCATCGAGGGCGACGGCGCCGGCACGCACGGCGTGGTGCACGTCGGCCGCGGCTGGGCCAACGCCGAGTGGCTCGACGACTGCAAGTGCATGATCTACGGCGACGGTGACGGCCAGACCTTCACCAAGCCGCTGGTCGTCCTCGACGTCACCGGCCACGAGCTCACCCACGGTGTCGTGTCGGCGACCGCGGGCCTGGAGACGGACGTGGACTCGTCCGGCAACCAGATCGGTGAGCCCGGCTCGCTCAACGAGTCGCTGGCCGACATCTTCGGCAGCGCCTCCGAGTTCTCGGCCAGGCCCACCACCGGCAACTACCTGATGGGCGAGCAGCTCGGGCTGTCGCAGGGCTTCCTGCGCCGCCTGGACCACCCGTCGCTCGACAAGCTGGAGGGCACGGTCGACTACTGGTCGTCCAACGCCCCGACCACCGAGGTGCACGCCGGTTCCGGCGTCTCCTCGCACGCCTTCTACCTGCTCGCCGAGGGCAGCGGCCAGAAGACGGTCAACGGCGTCAGCTACAACTCGCCGACGTCCA